>JALWLU010000139.1 GCA_026996325.1 Sulfurovum sp. | reverse complement strand
ATCTCGATATGTACGCTTCAGATGAGTCTGTAGAGCTAAGTCCCCTCCAACTCAAAGCCCTTGACAGACTCTACAACATCGGCTTCGAACACGGCCTCTGGGAGTGCCCGATCAAAACGGAGGAGTATCTGATACCGAGAGAATACAGCGCACTGCGTGCGAAGTAGGAAGTAGGAAGTAGGAAGTAGGAAGTAGGAAGTAGGAAGTAGGAAGTAGGAATGATTATATTATATGAGTTTATGTCAACCTTAACAAAACACACTTTCGCTCCATTTAATAAAAGCATTGCGCAGCAATGCATACCGACACTCCTCACTCCTCACTCCTCACTCCTCACTAAAAAGCAAGGCGGCCGCCTTGTTTTTTAAGACAATAGATTTCTCCAAATTCTCCAGTATCAAAGTGGGCCAACCCGAAGAGGTACTCGTTATCGAAAAGGGTGATACTATCCCCGATGACCGCTATCTCATCGGTGCGGCGAACAACCTGCTTGTCTCTCCAAATCCGCCTCCGCTGATGATACTCGGAAAGGATTTTGCCTATATCAAACCTATAGAGGGCAACATGCTGGAAATCGGCGCTGCGATGCCTACAGGCCGCATCGTCTCTCATGCCAAAAAACACGATATCGGCGGCTTTGAGTTTTGTGCAAAACTGCCTGGCACGCTTGGGGGGATGCTTGCAATGAATGCGGGTGTCAAAAGCTATGAGGTCTTCAACATCCTGCACAGTATCGAAATTGACGGAGAATGGATCTTAAAGGAGCAAATAGCGCATGGGTACCGTTACGCCAGACTTCCGGGCATAGTCACGGCAGCACGTTTCAAAATAACGGGTCCCTATAACATGGCGCTCCATGAGGAGCTGCTTGCTATGCGAAACAACCAGCCGCCCCATCCCAGTGCGGGTTCGGCGTTCAAAAATCCCCAAGGGGATTATGCCGGCAGGCTCATTGAGGCGGTGGGGCTGAAGGGGTATCGTAAAGGAGGTATGGCCTGGAGCGATATCCATGCCAATTTTCTGGTCAATCTTGGAAACGGTACTTTTGAAGAGGCAAGCTTTCTACTCACCCTGGCAAAAGAGAGAATCAAAGAGCGCTTCGATATTGTGCTCAAAGAGGAGATCAAGCTCCTCTGATCTCTACTTTTCTGTACAGCGCACGCAGCGAATGTAGTTTGACTGTCGTGGGCTTCTCTTGTATTTATAGGCATCTGCAGGGTAGACAACATAGTATTTGCCCTCGGTTGTCGGGGTCGATGTCCAAAAATCTTTGTCTCTGAAGTTGACAAAGTTCTGCCCATCTTCCCGGTGTACCGCCTGCAGTTCATCCACTGTCGGCAGTCTCCAGTCCGTATAGCCGGCATAGTCGAGACGGCGGCAGTAGTCGACTGCATGACGCCAGTTGCCAGCTTTTCCAACAGAGTGTCCGCGTGCATAGGCACCATCTTCAGCATCTGTGTAGGGCGCATCCTGCCACATCAGATCGCTATGGGAGTCCACATAAACCGTATGAGTCTTACATGGGCTTCCAATTTCTGCGACAGGAGGCATTGCCGAATTCACATTACCCCCTGCTATCAGCAGGGATGCTGCCAGAAAAGCACCAAAACTTACCATCTTTTTCATCGAATTCTCCTCGTTTGTCCAATATTATTCAATATCATAATATACTTTTTCTCAAATATAGCTAAATTTATATCTTAACTATAATAATTACGGATGAATTGTAATGGGCGTACCGTTTCGCACCCCTTTCCAGAGCTGCAGCATCTTCTTGTTCGGTACTGCCATACACCCCTCCGTCCAGTCATGCGCAAGCGTATAGGCGTCACCCCGGCCATCAGCATTCCATTTTGGCTGACCATGGATTGTAATATATCCCCCCGGACAGACCCCCATTGCCTTACAGCGTGCCAAATCTTCCTTGTTCGGATAGGAGATCATCAAAGAGCGGTAGAGTCTGGGATCACACTTCTTGCGCACGATCGTATAGTGCCCTTCGGGTGTACGGTAGTCTCCGGCTTTGAGTTTCGTTCCCTTATCGCCGTTCTTTCCAAGCGACATACGTGACTCGAAGACCTTTTTGCCGTTTCGGTACCCATAGAGCATGCGCTTGGACTTGAACGCCTCCAGTCTGTCGATGATCATACTCTGATCGATCTCTGCACCCTTTGCCAGTTCACGGTTACACTGACGTGTCTCATACGGTGTATTGTCTACTTTGCCTTTGTAGGTCGGTTTTCCACACCCACCCATAAAAAACAGCATACCCGTGACCATTGCCGCCAATACTATTTTCAGTTTCATCTTTGCTCCTTATTTCGGGGTTATCCCCAATCTTCACTTTGCTCTTTAGCCTTGTGCTTCTCTTTTTTATAGCTGCTTGCATTCTTAAGCTTCTGCAGTCGGTTCAGATTGCTCATCTCGGCATCTCTCACCTCATCCATACGCTCATCATCAAAAGCAGCGTTACCGCATGTCTCTTCATAGAGACGCTCAATATACTGCTTCATCTGCCGATGGTACTCCGAATCAAGCTGTACCGCCTCACGCTCGTCGAACTTCTGCTTGAGCTCTTCAAATTTTACCGTAAAATCTTGAGAGGTGACATCTTCGTTGCGAAACATACGAAAAAGATTCTTTCCTATCTTCTCCAGCTCCCCGATATACTTCTGCCGGTTGAATTTATCAATCTGCTTTTGTGTATAGCGCCCGATACGATACTCCTTGCCTATTTGATGGTTACGGGAACACCTTCACGTACCGCATACCATAGCTGTTTCATCGCACTGTTGGTCACTGCCACACACCCCTGTGTCCAGTTGTGTGCCAGTGTATAC
>JALWLU010000138.1 GCA_026996325.1 Sulfurovum sp. | reverse complement strand
GTGACACCCAAAGAGCACCTTGGACTGCCTGACAGAGACGATGTCAAAGAGGGGCTCATCACCTACAAACTCGCTGCGCATGCGGCAGACATCGCCAAAGGACACCCCGGTGCCATTGCCCGTGACCATGCGATGAGCAAGGCGCGTTTTGAGTTTAGATGGATTGACCAGTTCAACATCGGGCTCGACCCTGAGCGCGCGCGTGAGTATCACGACGAGACAATGCCGATGGAGGCAGCCAAGACAGCCCACTTCTGCTCCATGTGCGGGCCGAAGTTCTGTTCCATGAAGATCTCCGCAGAGGTACGAGACTACGCAGCCGAGCAGGAGAATCTCTCCGAAGAGGAGATCAAGCAGGGTATGGATGAGATGAGCCAGAAGTTCCAGGAGCTTGGCGGAGAGGTCTATGTGAGTGAGGAAGTAGTAGGTAGTAAGTAGGAGTTTTGGTAAGCATTGCTTTGCAATACTTCTATTGAAAACTTTTTGTGTTACTTTTGCACTTCTTGTGCAGGTGCGAAAGCGCCCATGTGTGCGAAGCACGGCGCTGGAGTCACCGTCCGCACAATTGCAAAAGTAACGCTTTTTGCCTACTTTTTTTAAAAAAGTAGGCAAGAACAAGGATGTTAACGATTTTTGGAAGGAAAAAACGATGAATATCGCTATTGCCGGTGCCGGTCTGGCAGGACGGGTACTTGCCTTGAATCTGCTGCAAAGCGGCGAACATACTATTACCTTTTTTGAGAAGGACTCCAAAGAGGGGGTGAGTGCTGCAGGATTTACCGCTGCGGGGATGCTTGCACCCTATGCTGAGCTTGAGACGGCAGAATCGGTCATCTTTGAGCTTGGAAAGCGTTCCATCGAACTCTGGCCGGCACTGCTTAAAGAGATAGGGCTCTTTGACGGGTATCAGCAAAAGGGTACGGTAATTACCGCGCATCCTCAGGATATGGGTGAGCTGGAGCACTTCATCGGGATGCTGCAGCGCAAGGTCGATGCGGCGCAGAGCATTGAGACACTTGACAAAACTCAGATAGGCGCGCTTGAACCTGACCTTGCCATGCACCAAAAGGGCTTTTTCATTCCCGAAGAGGGTGTGGTAGATGCACAGCGCTTTATGGCATTTTCAGTCAACTATTTTGACCGTATGGAGCATGTCACCTTCCGTGAATATACGCCGGTGGAGAGGCTTGAACCCAAAAAGGTCTATACCAAAGAGGGTGTCGAAACGTTTGACTGGGTGTTTGATACACGCGGGCTGGGTGCCAAAGAACACTTCAAAGAGCTTCGCGGTGTGCGTGGGGAGGTACTTTGGGTGGAGGCAAATGACATCGATATCAGCCGTCCCACACGTCTGATGCATCCGCGTTACAAGCTCTATGTTGTTCCGCGCGGCAACGGGTGTGAGGGGATAGACCTGGAGTACTGTGCAGACTGCAAACTCTCACAGACAACTGGCTACAAACGCTACCTTATCGGTGCAACGGAGATTGAGAGTGAAGATACTTCACCCATTTCGGTACGCTCAAGCATGGAACTGCTCTCAGCACTCTATACGCTCCACCCTAATTTTGGTGAAGCGAGGGTGGTCAACAGTGAAACAAACTGCCGCCCGGCATTCAAAGACAACCTGCCGCGCATCGAGAATGAAGAGGGGCTGACGCGTATCAACGGGCTCTACCGTCATGGCTATCTGCTCTCTCCTGCTATCGTGGAGAAGGCACTTAATGAAGGAATAAGGAGAGTACAATGAAGTCAATCAGTGTATCGGTAAACGGGGAGAAGAAGACGCTTCCCGCAGAGTGCAGCATTAAAGAGATGCTAAAGCGGCTCAGTTTTCACGACGAGTGGCTTGGGGTTGCCGTTAACGGCGAATTCGTGCCAAAAGATGCCTTTGAACGAACTTTTTTGAAAGAAAAGGATGAGGTGGATGTGCTGGCGCCGGTAAGCGGGGGATAGATGAACGCGTTGCGTTCAAGTGAATAGTGAAGAGATTTGGTATGCGTTTCTGGTGAAACGCTTTTATAGATAAAGGAGTGTGGGATGACGAAGATGATGCAGACAGATCAGATAGAGTGGGAGATAGGCGGCAAGAGGCTTACCTCAAGAATGTTCATAGGTTCGGCGCTCTATCCCTCTCCGGCGGTGATGGAGGATGCGATCAGTGCATCGAGGGCACAGGTGGTTACCGTATCGCTGCGCCGTCAGGGTGTCAACAAAGAGGCCGGTGAGGGATTTTGGAAGATCATTCGTGAGCTTGGAGTAGAGGTGCTGCCAAACACCGCAGGGTGCCACTCTGCCAAAGAGGCGATCACCATCGCACAGATGGCGCGGGAGGTATTCGGTACCAACTGGGTCAAGCTTGAGGTCATCGGCGACCAGTACAATCTGCAGCCTGATCCCTACGAAACTGTTGAGGCGGCAAAGGTACTTGTCAAAGAGGGGTTTGAAGTCTTCCCTTACACCACCGACGATCTTGTCGTAGCCAAAAAACTTGTCGATGTGGGGTGTAACATATTGATGCCGTGGGGATCGCCCATTGGTTCTGGAAAAGGGTTGATGAATCCTTACAATCTTAAGGCGATAAGAGAAGCCTTCCCAGATATGCCGCTCATCATCGATGCGGGCATAGGCAAGCCATCCCATGCCGTGATTGCCATGGAACTTGGCTATGACGGCATCTTGCTCAACTCCGCAGTAGCGCTTGCACAAGACCCTGTAGTGATGGCAAAAGCATTTGCACTGGCGGTCGATGCAGGACGTATGGGCTATGAGGCAGGAGCGATGCAGGAGCGGGAGTTTGCCTCCCCTTCTACACCGACAGTGGGAACACCATTTTGGCACCA
>JALWLU010000137.1 GCA_026996325.1 Sulfurovum sp. | reverse complement strand
TATATAAACTTTTCAAATAATTGTTTTGTTGAACCTTGATTGCAAATCCATATTTTTTAAATAAAAAATCAGAAAAACTTTTCAAATATATTAAATATTTTTTGTAAGTTTGAGAGTGTATAATCGCGTTACTTTAAAAAATCGGCGGCGGAGCAATCATGACCAACATTATACTGTGCGGTGGCAGCGGTACACGTCTGTGGCCGCTGAGCCGAACGCTGATGCCCAAGCAGTTCGTCAAGCTCTTCGGGGACGAATCGCTCTTTCAAAAGACCGTTATCCGCAACCAGAAAGCGTGCGACAGCCAGCTCATCGTCTCCAATGCGGAGCAGTATTTCCTGGCGGTCGACCAGATCGAAGAACTCAACCAACATTCAAAACTCAAAACTCAAAACTCACAATTCCTGCTTGAACCTGTCGGCCGCAACACGGCCCCCGCCATCGCACTCGCCTGTATGGCGCTCGACCCGGAAGAGACTGTGCTCGTCACCCCCTCGGACCATCTCATCAAAGACGAGAAGGCTTACCTCGAAGCCGTGGCAAAAGCCGGGGCTCTGGCAACGAAGAATCACCTTGTCACTTTCGGCATCACCCCCGACTATCCTGAAACGGGGTTTGGCTATATTCAGGCAGAGCCTGACATGAGTGCTACGGGTTACGGATCACGTGCTACGACAGGAGGTTTGGATGTGGTCTCTTTTAAAGAGAAGCCTGATTTAAAAACTGCCGAAGGCTATCTTGCAGAAAACTTAGCACTTAGCACGCAGCACTTAGCACTAAAGTACTACTGGAATTCAGGTATGTTCTGCTTCAAAGCCGGTGTCTTCCTCGACGAGCTCCAAAAACACGCCCCCGAGATCTACGAAGCCTGCAAAACCGCCTTTGACAACAAAGCACCAATCACCAATCACCAGTTACGAATCACACACGAATTTATGAGTGCTATTCCATCTGAGTCTATAGACTACGCCGTGATGGAGAAGAGCGACAATGTCAAAGTGGTACCGGCCGACATCGGCTGGAGTGACCTGGGGAGTTTCGATGCCCTCTATGAAGAGCTGCAAAAAGATGAGAATGGTAATTCGTTATTGGTAACTGGTAATTGGGAAAAGGGGGAAAGATCCAGTCACGAGTTACAGATCACGAATCACGCAACAAACAATCTTATTGTTTCCGACAAAATGGTTGCAACCATTGATGTTGATGACCTGCTCATCGTTGATACGGCCGATGCGCTGCTCATCTCAAAGAGAGGCAGTTCGCAGAAGGTCAAAGAGGTGGTTGCCCAGCTCAAGGCGCAGCATTCCGAACTTCCGAACATCCACGTCACCGCACACCGCCCCTGGGGCACCTACACCATCCTGGATGAATCGAACGGCTACAAGGTCAAGCGCATCGTCGTCAAACCCGGGAAACGCCTCTCCCTGCAGAAGCACTTCCACCGCTCCGAACACTGGATCGTCGTCTCCGGTACGGCCACCGTCACCCGCGGAGAGAAAGAGTACCTCGTCCGTGCGAACGAATCGACCTACATCCCCATGGGTGAGATCCACCGCCTAGAGAACGTCGGCAAAATTCCGCTGGTCATGATAGAAGCGCAGGTGGGCGAGTATGTGAGGGAGGATGATATCGTCAGACTCTCAGATGATTATCAGAGAGTCTGACGACAGTATTACGTGTTAAGTGTTACGTGCTATGAAGGAATAAAAAATGAAATGTGAGAAACTGGATGTATGGAATAAAAGTGCCAGACTTTCAGCAGATGTTTATCAGGCTTTTAAAGAGTGTAAAGATTTTGGCTTCAAAGATCAAATCACCAGAGCCGGGCTTTCCATCCCAAGTAATATTGCGGAAGGAATGGAAAAAGAGTCGTTGAAAGAACAGGTAAGATTTCTTGACGTTGCCAAAGGTTCCGCTGCAGAATTCGCGACACAAACCTATATTGCCATGGCTATCGAATATATCGATACACAGGAGGGAAAACGATGGATAGAGGAAGCAGACCATATCTTTCAATGCTATCCAACCTTCAAAAATCAATCAAAGAAAAAAGCGTAACACGTAACCCGTAGCACGTAACACTAAAAATTAAAGGACCACAAAATGCCTAACTCCCAATCACCAATTATGAATCACCAATCACGCAATCAAAAGGTTGCCCTAATCACCGGCATTACCGGCCAAGACGGCTCTTACTTAGCAGAATTTTTACTTAAAAAAGGGTACATCGTACACGGTATCAAACGGAGAGCCTCTCTCTTCAACACGGACCGTATCGACCACCTCTACCAGGACCCGCATGTGGAGAACAGGAATTTCATCCTGCACTACGGCGAGATGACCGACTCCATGAACCTGACGCGTATCATCCAGGAGGTGCAGCCCGACGAGATCTACAACCTGGCTGCGATGAGCCACGTGGCGGTCTCTTTCGAGACCCCAGAATATGTCGCCAATGCTGACGGTACCGGAACACTGCGTATCCTCGAAGCGGTTCGGCTGCTCGGCCTCGAGAAGAAGACGCGTATCTACCAGGCATCTACTTCGGAGCTTTTCGGAAAGGTGCAGGAGGTGCCGCAGAGCGAAACAACCCCTTTCTACCCACGTTCCCCCTATGCGGTCGCCAAGATGTACGCCTACTGGATCACGGTGAACTACCGGGAGGCGTACGACATGTTTGCCTGCAACGGCATCCTCTTCAACCATGAGTCCCCCGTAAGAGGCGAAACCTTTGTAACCCGGAAGATCACCCGTGCCGCATCAAAAATAGCCCTGGGACTCCAGGACAAACTCTACCTCGGTAACCTCGATGCCAAACGTGACTGGGGACATGCGAAAGATTATGTCAAGATGATGTGGCTGATCCTCCAGGCCGACGAACCTGAAGACTGGGTCATCGCCACAGGCGTCACCACCGCCGTCAGAGACTTTGTACGCATGGCCTTCGCCTATGTCGGCATCGAACTGGAGTTCAAAGGCGAAGGCGTCGATGAAGTCGGCATCGTCAAATCCGTTGATGCAGAAAGAGCAAACGCTGTCATTCAACATTCAAAATTGACCGAAGGAAATGCCCTCGGGTACAACATTCAAAATTTAGTCGGAACAACGGTCGTCGCCGTCGACCCGCGCTACTTCCGTCCGACAGAGGTCGATCTGCTCATCGGTGACCCGAGCAAAGCCGAAAAGAAGCTGGGCTGGAAACGCGAATACAAACTCGAAGAGCTCGTCAACGATATGATGAAATCGGACCTGCACCTGATGACAAAGGATCAGTACTTGAAAGAGGGCGGATATACGATCATGAACTATTTTGAGTAATTCGTAATCGTGCGATTGGTTACTGGTTATTGGTTATTAGTGACAAGGAGTATGCATTGGAACTTGGCAATCTGGAAATTTATCAACTCTCATTGAAACTGAGTGAAAAGATATGGAACATTTATCAGGCCATGCCAAACAGTCTAAAATACAATATTGGTGATCAAACTTTACGTTCCATTGATTCAATCGGAGCAAATATCGCAGAAGGTTATGGGAGGTTCCACTATAGAGACAGCATGAAGTTCTACTACAATGCCAGAGGTTCTCTATGGGAGTCGAAACATTGGATCTATCTGCTTTACAAGCGCGATCTGATTGAGAAAGCACTTTTCGAAGAGATGATGAAAAACATCAATGTATTAGGAAAAAAGCTTAACAGTTTTATAGAAAGTATCAAAAGGAAAACCACAAATGTCCAATAACCAATATACCAATACACCAATAACCAAAGAGAGTAAAATTTTCGTAGCTGGTGGGACCGGACTGGTCGGTAGTGCGATTATAAAGAACTTGCTTGAAAAGGGCTACACCAACATCGTAGCCAACTACCACACCCGCCCCCCAGTAACCAATAACCAATATACGAATACACCAATAGACTGGGAAAAGCTCGACCTACTGGATACACAGGCAGTTGCAGACTTCTTCGAACGACAGCAACCCGAATTTGTATTTCTCGCTGCCGCAAAAGTAGGAGGCATCGTCGCCAACAACACCTACCGTGCCGACTTCATCTACGAGAACCTGCAGATACAGAACAATATCATCCACCAGAGCTACAAACACGGTGTCAAAAAGCTGATGTTCCTGGGTTCGACGTGCATCTACCCCAAAAACTGCCCGCAGCCCATGAAAGAGGAGCACCTGCTCACCTCCGAACTGGAGTACACCAACGAACCCTACGCCATCGCCAAGATTGCCGGCATCAAAATGTGCGAAAGCTACAACCTGCAGTACGGTACCAACTACATCTCCGTCATGCCGACCAACCTCTACGGCCCCAATGACAACTTCGATCTCGAAAAGAGCCACGTTCTGCCCGCTTTGATACGAAAGATACATATCGGAAAACTGCTGGAGTCCGGCGATCTTGATGCTGTTAAACAGGACATGCTTGGCACGCGGGCGGTCATTGGCGATTCGTTATTGGTTATTGGCAAAAAAAGCAGTGATGAAGAGCTCTTTCGGGTATTGGATTATTATGGGATTAAATATACCAATATACCAGTAACCAGTAACCAGTCAACACAACCGAAGGTTGCTATCGAGATCTGGGGCTCCGGCAAACCGATGCGCGAATTCCTCTGGAGCGAAGACATGGCCGACGCCTGCGTCTTCCTCATGGAGAACCGCGACTTCAAAGACACGTACCGTCATTCCGGACTCGATCCGGAATCCACACCGTCAATTGACGGAAAAACATGCGAAGCAGTTCGTAGCACTGAACCCGTAGCACGTAACACGTCTGACGAAGTCAGAAACACCCACATCAACATCGGCACCGGCGTTGACATCTCCATCAAAGAACTGGCAGAGACGATCAAAGAGATCGTCGGCTTCGATGGCGAGCTGTATTTCAACACAGAGAAGCCCGACGGAACCATGAAGAAACTCACTGATGTCTCCAAGCTCCATAATCTTGGGTGGAAGCACAATGTTGAGCTTCATGAGGGTATCGAGAGAATGTACCGGTGGTACATTGCCAATGTTTAATGTTGAGTTTTTAATTTTGAATTAAGGGGGAAGGGGTAGACGAAAGGAAACATGCATACTTGTTGCAATACTACTCTTTATCCGCTCTTTCATAGCACTCAACCCGTAATACTTAGCACCGCTTTCCCTTATCTCTTTTCGATATAATACAAAATAAGAAGGGGGGGGAACTCCTGAGTCAATGAAGGGGAATTGCAACGTGTCTACTGCCATAGAATTCATATCAGTCTTTCTTCTCTCCTTCATACTAATCCGCCTGGTACGGCACTATGCGCCGAAACTGGGTCTCATCGACATCCCCAACGACAGAAGCATCCATGTCGACCATACCCCGCGCGGTGCCGGTATCGGGTTTTTTCTGGCTGCTGCCATTGTGTTGCCCTTTTTCCATTTTGATGTTATGCTCCAGTATCTCTGGACCTTTGTAGCCATTTTCCTTGTCTTTTTCGTAGGTGTGCTTGACGACCATCACGACACCTCTCCCAAGACCAAGTTTATCGTTCTTATTATCGCCACCGTTTTTCTCTCGTTTGACGGTCTGATCATTGACGATGTGGGAACTTTTTTCGGCCTGCCCATCACGCTGGGCTGGTTTGCGCTTCCCTTTACGATGTTCGCGGTCTCGGGCTTTACCAATGCTCTGAATCTCATTGACGGTCTGGACGGTCTGTCGGCTACCGTCAGCATCGTCATACTGGGCTCTTTCTTCATCGTGGGCTACCAGAACGACGATACCTTCATGGTGATGCTCTCCATGTCCTTTATCGCCTCGCTTGCCGCCTTCCTCATTTTTAACTGGCATCCAGCTTCCATCTTCATGGGAGACAGCGGCTCCCTGACACTGGGCTTCATCATCTCCGTTCTGGCCATCAAATCGCTGGCGTACCTCCCCACCGTCAGCGTCCTTTTCATCGCAGCACTGCCCATCTTCGACACGCTCATCGTCATGACCCGCCGCAAGATCAGGGGACGATCCATGTTCTCTGCAGACCGCTGTCACATGCACCATATCGCCAGGCACTTCTTCATGGAAGATACCCGAAAAACGGTCATCTTTTTCGGTATTCTCCAGGCGGTCTACTCCATTACCGGACTGATGCAGGATAAGAAGATGGATGAGGGCTACCTGATGATCCTCTTCATCCTCAACACGGTCATTCTCTATCTCGCTATCGGAGCGATGATCAAGCGGCAGAAGAGGGACTGTTGAAGTGAGGATATGGGTTGATGAGTGTATGGGTATATGGGTGCATGGGAAGATGTGTAGATGAGTGAAGTGCGCACACATAAAGACTTGGATATTTGGAAAATGTCTATAGATCTGGTTAAGGATATTTATGCATTGACAGAGTCCTTTCCAAAGGATGGACAATTTGGATTGACCAGTCAGTTGCGTCGGGCTGCTGTTTTGGTTCCGAGTAATATTGCAGAAGGTTCTGCACGAAACGGTAACAAGGAGTTTATCCAGTTCTGTTATATCTCTGGGTTCACTATCGGAAGTGAAAACACAGATTATCATTGCAAGAGAATTGAACTTTATTCAAACCAGACTTTCAAGTGAAGTATTAGAAAAAATTGAGATAATACGGAAAAAGCTATTGAGTTTTATAAAATATCTAAAAAAACAGGGACGTTAAATAATGTACGAAAAAACCTCATCCACCCATCCACCCACCCTCATCCACGCAATACAAGATTGCCATAGCCGGAACAGACTACGTAGGCCTTTCAAAGGGCATACTGCTGGCACAACACAACGAGGTTGTCGACTTGGACATCATCCCTGAAAAAGTGGAGGTGCTCAACAAGGGCATCAGCCCCATAGAAGATAAAGAGATAGAAGAGTACCTGGGGTATCTGGTAAATGGGAATATGGATAAGTCAACTGTTCAGTTTAAATGAGCAGCTTGTAACATATAATAGAAAGAATCTTCTTAATCCTTGGTTTTTAGTAAAGTGGGAATGATATGAATAATATTTTAAATTTAATTGGTCGAGATAAAAAACTGCTTTCTGATGATATTACGAATAGTTCCAAAGAACTAAGGCGCATAGTAAGTTCATCATCATTTCTCGTAGTTGGCGGTGCAGGGTCGATTGGACAGGCAGTGACAAAAGAGATTTTTAAGCGCAATCCTAAAAAACTTCATGTTGTGGATATCTCTGAAAATAACATGGTCGAACTTGTCCGGGATCTTCGAAGTTCTCTTGGTTACATCGACGGTGAATTTAAAACATTTGCACTTGATATCGGGAGTGAGATTTACGATGCGTTTATAGAAGCAGATGGTAAGTATGACTATGTACTGAACCTCTCTGCTTTAAAGCATGTACGCAGCGAGAAAGACCCATTTACGCTTATGCGTATGATCGATGTCAATATTTTCAATACAGACAAAACACTTCAACTGGCTATTAAAAAAGGTACCAAAAAATACTTTTGTGTTTCTACTGACAAAGCAGCCAATCCTGTCAATATGATGGGTGCAAGCAAACGTATCATGGAGATGTTCGTTAATCGGCGATCTCTTGATATTGATGTCTCAATGGCCAGATTTGCCAATGTTGCTTTTTCTGACGGTTCCCTTCTGCACGGTTTTAATCAGCGTATAGAGAAAAGGCAACCCATTGTCGCTCCAAATGACATAAAACGTTATTTCGTCACACCGCAGGAGAGTGGTGAACTTTGTTTGATGTCTTGTATCTTTGGAGAGAACAGAGATATCTTTTTCCCAAAGTTGAGTGAAGATCTACACCTTATCTCTTTTGCCGATATTGCAGTGAAATATCTTGAAGCAAAAGGGTATGAGCCTTACCTCTGCAAAGATGAAGATGAAGCGAGAGAACTTGCCAAAACGCTTCCGCAGGAAGGGAAATGGCCCTGTCTATTCACATCCAGCGATACAACCGGGGAGAAAGACTTTGAAGAGTTCTTTACCGACAAAGAAACTCTCGATATGGAGAGATTTGAGAATCTCGGTGTTATCAAAAATGAAGCCAATTTCAACAATGACCTCTTGAATGAATTTGAAACGACTATCCGTGGGCTTAAAGAGAAAAAATCATGGACCAAAGAGCAGATTGTTAACCTGTTCTTTAAGATGATCCCTGATTTTGACCATAAAGAAACCGGAAAATATCTTGATGGGAAAATGTAAGTATGTTTGAAAAAACCATAAGGTTCATACAGGAATCATACAGTACTACAAAGTTTTTACCTCTTCACGAGCCTGTTTTCTTTGGTAATGAAAAAAAATATATCAATGAATGTATTGACTCCACTTTTGTCTCATCTGTCGGAAAGTTCGTAGACCGGTTTGAGCAAATGGTGGCAGAATATACCGGTGCCAAATATGCTGTGGCAACGGTAAACGGCACAGCGGCACTTCACATAGCCCTCAAGCTTGTAGGTACCGATGAAAACGCTGAAGTCATTACCCAGCCTTTAACGTTTATAGCTACGTGCAATGCCATCTCTTACTGCAATGCCAAACCTGTCTTTGTCGATGTCGATAAAGATACTATGGGCTTAAGCCCAAAAAGTCTAAAAGCTTTTCTGGAAACTGAGACTGTTCAGAAAAATGGTCTTTGCTACAACAAAACAACGGGTAAGCAGATAACCGCTGTTGTTCCTATGCATACCTTTGGGCACCCATGCAGAATTGATGAAATTGCAGCTATATGTGATGCATACAATATTGCACTTGTAGAAGATGCGGCAGAGAGTCTTGGCTCCTACTATAAGGGACGGCACACAGGCACGTTTGGTAAAATCGCAGCCTTTAGTTTCAACGGCAACAAAACCATCACAACCGGCGGCGGCGGTATGATCATCACAGATGATGAAGCCTTGGCAAAACATGCCAAACATCTTACAACCACAGCAAAAGTGCCGCATTCCTATGAATATATACACGATGAGGTAGGCTATAACTATCGCTTGCCGAATTTAAATGCGGCGCTGGGTTGTGCACAAATGGAAACACTCGATACCATCTTGCAAAACAAAAGAGAATTGGCCGCTCAATATAGTGATTTCTTTGCAAAGCAGAATATCGATTTTGTAACTGAATCACCAGATGCAACAGCCAATTACTGGCTTAATGCTATTCTTTTAAAAGACAAAAGCAAAAGAGATCTGTTTTTAAAAGAAACTAACGACAATGGAGTGATGACACGCCCTATTTGGACTTTGATGAACAAACTCGATATGTTTAAAGCGTGTCAAAGCACAGACCTTTCCAATGCTTTATGGCTGGAAGAGAGAGTTGTAAATATACCAAGCGGGGTGAGACTGTAATGCAGAAACTTATTCTTCTTGGTGGAGGAGGTCACTGTAAATCCTGCATAGATGTCATAGAACAGGAAGGCAAGTATGAAATAGCCGGTATTTTAGACAATGAAAAATTTCTGGGTCAAAAGATATTGGGCTATGAGTTCATCGGTACAGATGATGATATCGGTAAATTTGCCAAGAAAGGTTATCTGTTTCTGATTACAGTAGGACAGATAAAAACAGTATCAATCCGCAAAAAAATTTTTTCTTTACTCAAGGAAAACAGTGCCCAGATGGCAACAGTAGTGTCTCCCCGTGCATATGTTTCCAAATATGCTAAAATCGGGCAAGGAACAATAATTATGCATGATGCTTTGGTCAATGCTTCTGCAGCCGTAGGTGATAATTGCATCATCAATACAAAAGCGCTCATAGAGCACGATGCTATCATTGAAGATTTTTGTCATATCTCTACTTCAGCGGTCATCAATGGTGGAGTACGGGTGAAAGAGGGAACGTTTTTTGGTAGCAATGCTGTAAGTAAAGAGTATGTTTTAACAGATACGGATGACTTCATTAAAGCGGGTTCTGCGTACAAAGGAATAGCATGAACAAAGTTTTTATTATTGCCGAAGCAGGTGTGAATCATAACGGTTCTGTAGCATTGGCAAAAAAGCTTATTGATGTAGCGGCCGAATCTGGTGTCGATGCCGTTAAATTCCAAACATTCAAAACAGAGAATCTGGTTTCAAAAAATGCACAAAAAGCCGATTATCAGAAAGAGACTACCGATAAGGAAGAGTCACAATTTGATATGATCAAAAAGTTAGAACTTGATTTAGATACCCATAGAGAGCTTATGGCTTATTGCCAAGAAAAAAACATTATGTTCCTCTCTACTCCATTTGATCATGACAGTATCGACATGTTGGACAATCTTGGTTTGGAGATCTTCAAGGTCCCAAGTGGAGAGATCACCAACCTTCCCTACCTTCGCCATATTGGCTCTCTGAACAAAAAAGTAATTCTTTCTACAGGAATGGCGGATATGGGAGAAATAGAAGATGCTCTGGATGTCCTGACTGAAGCAGGAACCCCAAAAGAGAATATCACTGTTCTACATGCCAATACCATGTACCCGACTCCTATGGAAGATGTTAATTTACGAGCAATGGTAACCATAGGTAATACTTTTGACATACCGTTTGGATATAGTGATCATACATTAGGTATAGAAGTGGATATCGCCGCAGTTGCGATGGGGGCTTCTGTCATTGAAAAACATTTTACATTAGATAAAACGATGGAAGGGCCTGACCATAAAGCCTCGTTGGAACCAAGTGAGCTAAAAAATATGGTTAAAGCCATACGAAATATTGAAAAAGCACTTGGAAGCAGCATCAAAAAGCCAAGTAACAGTGAAAAACCAAATATGGTAGTAGCAAGAAAAAGCATAGTGGCTGCAAGGCCCATAAAAAAAGGGGATCTACTAAGCGAAGAGAATCTGTCAGTTAAACGCCCCGGAGATGGTATAAGCCCTATGAGGTGGGATGAAGTTGTTGGTACTATTGCTCAAAGAGATTATGATGAGGATGAAACAATTTAAGGCTTAGTATGGAACAAAATTTAGAAGTTATGAAGTTTAATACATTTGAAAACAAGCTTATACAAATAAGGAACTGTTTGGTTTTGATGGATAAGGATGTAGCACAATTATATGAAA
This sequence comes from Sulfurovum sp., assembly GCA_026996325.1. Lineage (GTDB taxonomy): Bacteria > Campylobacterota > Campylobacteria > Campylobacterales > Sulfurovaceae > Sulfurovum. Next base: position 919 of record JALWLU010000137.1, on the reverse strand, counting down.
TTGAACCAAAGAAATTAAGACAGCAGTTAAAAAGAAATATAGATAAGTTTCCAGAAGATTATGCTTTTCAGGTAGATAATGACGAACTTGCTTTTTTGGTGTCACAAAATGTGACCCCATCTAGAAAGCACTTTGGCGGTACAAGTCCTTGGGTATTTACCGAAAAAGGGCTATATATGGTAGCGACTATACTAAAAAGCGAAAGAGCCACACAAGCTACATTCACTATTATAGAAACTTTTGCAAAAGTAAGCAGAAGTGTAAAGAAGATAAAAAAATGAAAAAAAGAAAAATCTGCGTAGTTACCGGAACAAGAGCTGAATATGGGCTTCTTTATTGGCTCATGAAAGAGATAGAAGCTGATGATGCTTTAGAACTACAGACTATCGCTACGGGTATGCATCTCAGTCCTGAGTTTGGATTGACTTACAAAGAGATAGAAAAAGAGTTTACAATCGATAAAAAAATAGAGATGCTCCTCTCTTCCGATACACCCATAGGTATTTCAAAATCAATGGCCCTTGCGCAAATCTCTTTTGCCGAAGCTTATGATGAATTGCAACCGGATGTTGTGGTTGTTTTAGGTGATAGATATGAGATATTTTCAGCTGCAAGTGCTGCTATGATAGCTGGAGTACCTATAGCCCATTTACATGGTGGAGAGACAACGGAAGGTGCTTTTGATGAATCAATTAGGCATTCTATAACAAAAATGAGTCACCTACACTTTGTGGCAACCGCTGAGTATAAAAAAAGAGTAATACAACTTGGAGAAGCCCCTAAACGGGTTTTCAATGTCGGTGGCATGGGGATAGAAAATATAAAAAGATTACCGCTTCTTTCAAAAGAGGAGTTTGAAAAGTCGATACATTTTAAACTAAATAAAAAAAATATTTTAGTTACATTTCATCCGGTTACA
>JALWLU010000136.1 GCA_026996325.1 Sulfurovum sp. | reverse complement strand
ATGCCGCCTCGTGCAAAACCTGATACCAGACCTTCCTCGAAGCATCCCACCGAAACCCAAACTGTTTGATGGTCTGCTGCTTCCCGTAAGTAGAGCCAGTTACGACAAGCTCACCGTTCTGCTCAACGACATCGAGCCCAAGCTGCCGGAGTGGAGCGTATGGGTCTTGCGATGGTTGCTGTGGCTGTTGAGTTTGATTCTGTATCTGTCTGGGTGCTTGCTGCTGATTATGGTCGACGTTCTTCTGACTTTTGTCATACAAGGCGTTACCAAACTGGTTGCCAAAGGTTCTGAAGGCTCTTTTGAGTGCATCGGTCACTGCTTCTTTGGCTCCTGACTCATGGGCACTTGCATAGTCCCGTGCAATGCCTGTTCCGAAACCGACATCCTCTCTGGTAACGGTCGCCTTGTGATGCAGGTCATAGACTGTTATAGTCACGATGGCTTTGTATCCAATAACCTTGTTCTGGTTTTGATTCATCTCTTCGGATACCTGGCTAAGTTCTTTAACCTCATAGCTCCAGTTCCCAAAGCCAAAAGCGAAGTTGGCGGTATCTATGATGTCGTAGCCCTCGAGGTAAGAGAGAGTAATATTACCTTGTTGACGGGTCTTTACCCGTTTTCCATCAAGGTTGTACTTGAGCAGCTGTGTCTGTTTGTCTGTGAACATTTTTGTCTCCTTTTATAGTGTTTCGTCAGTAAAAGAGCAGTATTTCAAAGTTTTTCTGCTCTTTTTTGCAGTAAATCGGGCATTTTTTGCAGCATTTTTGGCAAAAATCTAAGTTTTCTCTGTTTTTACCGTTTACGACAACTTTATGCCGCCTCTTGTTCTGTGGGGACATCCAGTATCTCTACCGTATCGGTAGGGTTGGATACATTGCGTTTCTTGTTTATTTTTAGCCTTGCGGGAATCTGCTCCTCTTCATAGCTGACATCTACATAAGGGTCAAGCTCTGCGAACATCTCTTTGTGATGCAGGGCTTCCTTTACCGCTTTCTCATCAACGTTGAAGCTGACATACCCAAGCTCCATAACTTTACTGGGGTCTTTGATACGAATGCTCTCTTTGGTCTTGGTCTTTGGTGGTGCGATGGTCAGCGAACTGATAGCCGTTCCTTCCATTTTGTCGATGCCGTACTCCTTGAGTGTTTCGGCTGCGATTTCAAGTCCGAGGGTCTTAGCCTGTTGTAGTTTCTTCTTTAGTGTGGTGAGGGTTTTGATTTCGTTTGTGAGGTAATCGATTTTGTTGTCAAGCTCCAAAAAGCTCAGAGCAATGTAGTCGCTTTTGACATAGTAGGGCTTGTCGCTTTCAAGCACCTCCTTGAGATAGTTCTTGAACCATTCTTTCTGTGATGTGGGGGAAAGATGTTCAATCTCTGTCTGTAATCTGTAGTTAGTCGTTTTCATTTGGTTGTCTCCTTGGTATGATGTGCAATAGAACGGTAATGTTCAACTACCGTATGCATCGCCTTGAGTGTTTTGACCGTGGCGATGACCTCTGATTTCATTTCCGAAAGGGATGCCGTATCCCTCTCTTTTGATTCAGCTATTACAGATTCGACGGATGAAAGTATCTCGGTGGTGTAATACTCCAGCAGGAAGTGCAGGTTATGCCAGGTGATAGTGGTGACATCCTTGATGTGTGTATCATACATGGCACACCCCTTACGCTGCCAGAGCCAGGTGCGGTGCCTTGATACTGGCGATTCTCTCTGCAATATCCCAAAGCCCCTGATTAACATCGATGTCTTTGGCGATGCTTGTAATCTCTTTGGAGGTAAAGCGTCTGCCCGTCTCTTTGTTGTAGCCTGAGACATTGCCTCTGAGCAGATTCTCTTGAATGACATTCAAAACTGTATAGAGGTCATCGTGTTCATCTTCCATACGGTGTGGAATCAGAAGGTCGTTGATATCGACCTGTAAATGTGATTCAAATCTCAGTGGAACGGCAGCTTTGGCAAAGGCTTCTTTCTCACCGTTTGTCAGCTCGATGGATTCAAAAGTGCGAATTTTCTCTTGCAGTTTTGGCTTGAAAGCGGTGATGTTGTTGATAGCCGTAAGCACATCGTTATCTCTGTCTCCGATATGTTTGATTTTGTAAGATTCGAACACGGAGTTGGCGATGACAAGTCCATTAGCACACACAAAGCGGTAGATGCCTGCCGAAATGCTGAAAGCCGTGCTTCTGTCGTGTGAGTTGAACAACAGCAGTTCTACGGCGTTCTGTGGCGGATTGAGCAGGTCGTCGAAGTGTCGGAACCTGACAAGGTGTCTTTGATAACCGTCTTTGTCCAAATCTCTGACACTGGCTTCCTGTACTTTTACTGGATACCAGTTGTGCTGTTTGATTTCATTGATGACCTCGATGGTCGGGATGAAATGGTATTTTTCGCTGACCTCATAGTGAGGCTCTTCTGTAAATAGAGCTGGGGCATGCTCCAGTAATTCATCATTGGTGAGCGGGTTAAGTACTGACATAGTTGTCTCCTTATAATTTTGTACATATATTGATAGTCTTTGGACTAAGCTGCGGTTGGAGGTATAGGGTTGTAGTCTGGATTATTGATGTGGTGATAGAAATGCCACCATCGAAACCAGCGTGGCAAGGGGTAGTCGACTATTTTTTCTTGGTTTGCTCTTCGAGCACAGCGGTCAGGATGGAAAGGACAATGGTCACATATTGTTTCCATGGCATTGTTGCCTCCTTGTTGTGGATTATTGCTAAGCGGTATGCTTGGCTACAAGGATAGATACCAGGAAAGGGGTGGAAAAGTTCAAAATGGGTGTGACTAAAACTTGTCGCTGACAGCTTTCATCTCAGAAAGGAGTTTTGTGATTTTTTTAAGGCTTGTTTCTGAGG
>JALWLU010000135.1 GCA_026996325.1 Sulfurovum sp. | reverse complement strand
TTGGCGATACACCTCTTTGCTGAACTCCATATCGTTCTTTAGCACCTGAAGCTCAAAGACATTCGTATTTAGTTTCTCCGTACCCGCCAGGGACTCCCTCAGCTCGGCAATGGCTTTCTTTATGTTTTTTACCGTCTTCATGAGCATGATCATCTCTTTGCCATTGAGGTTCCATCCTGCAGCCTTTTTACTGTTATACTCAACTTCGGTTGTGATCAATTCACTCTCAAGCGTTGCGAGAATCGTACTCTTGCGTTCAACTTCCAGTGAAGGATCGATAGTATGATGTTTTATCTGATAGGCGATAAGTGCCTTAATCGCCTTCATGAATACCGCACGCTTCTCCTGAACCTGCTTTTCCACAAACTTGAGGGCTATTTCAGCATTCTCTTTTGCAAATGCATTAATGACTTCTTCTGATTTGCTGATGATGCTTTCGAGAATCTGCTGTGCAATATGCGGGTCTGTATGGATGAACGTCAGTTTAAGTGTACCCGACGGGTCGTCATAGACGGCGATGAGATCCTCGTTGTATTTTTTCATGAGGTTCTGTTGATTTTTTTTCCAATACGGTAACGGTGTATCAATGTAGAGCCGCTGCAGCGGATCAAGCACGTCTGACGCATAGTGGGCTGTCAAATTGTAGTCTTTATCCAGATAGGCATACATTTCATGCGAGCGTACATAAAGCTCCAGCACTTTGGAGTCTTGCATGGTGCCACTGCTCTGCTTGAGAAGAAGATCGTTCAGACTGACCTGCTGCTTTCCTTCAAGATCATTCAAAAAAACAATACTGTTTGTTTCATAGCGTTCTGTCTCGACAAATGCAATATAATATGCAATAATAAAAAATAGTGCAATAAAAACTGTTCGTAATAACCACTTCATCTATCTACCCTCTTGATTGATCTCATTATAGCGTTTTATTCCTTCTTCAATATCGTCAAAATAGTGGAGTTCTCCCTCATGCACCAGCAAACCGGCCTGGCACATTTCACGAAGGGTTTTCATGTCATGACTGACCAGAATGACATGACAGTTCTCTATTTTCTTTTTCAGTTGTGCTTTTGCTTTTGTTCTGAAACGCATATCACCGACTGAGAGGGTTTCGTCAATAAGCATATAGTCGAAATCGTAAGCCAGACTCAGTCCAAATCCCAACCGTCCCTTCATACCCGAAGAGTAGGTTTTAACCGGCATATCAAAATACTCTTCCAGTTCACTGAACTCCAGAACATACGCAATGACATCTCTTGTCTCTTCCTTGCTTTTTCCATAGAGGTTACAGACAAATTTAACATTCTGCCTACCTGTCATATTGCCGACAAATCCTCCAGATAATCCCAAGGGCCATGAAAAACTCTCTCTAGATGCAATCTGGCCCTCGTTGGGAAACTCGATTTTCCCCAACATACGCATCAGTGTTGACTTGCCCATACCGTTACGCCCCAGTATGCCGATGTTGACATCAGGCAGCACCATCGTCACATTCTTCAAAATATACTTCTTGCTCTCTTTGGTTCGAAAATATTTTGTAACATTTTTGAGCTCGATCATTCCGAAACAATCCTCTGCTCAAGCATACGGTAAAGCCACAAACCCACAAACATGGGTACAATAGTCCAAAGCAGCATATAATGGTAGTTGACAAAGCGGTCATCGAGTGCTTCCAGATAGAATCCGTGGATCATTTCCATAAAATGAACCAGAGGGTTGTAAAGCAAAATCTCCTGCGCGACCGGGGGTAGACTCGTCAAAGGGTAGAAGACAGCAGAGAATATGAGAAGCCCAAATGTCGATATGGAAACTATTTTTCCAACACTGATGAAAAATGTATTTCCAATGGCAACCAGTAGACCAAACGCAACGGAAAACACCCAAAGCCACACATATCCAAAGAAGACCATAAGTGCATTTTGTGGAAAAATATCTTCCATTTTAAAAAAAATACCGATTGCCAAAAACATTAGAACAATAATCAAAGAAAAAAACATTTCAACCAGTGCACGGGCAAGGATAGTGTCAATAGGCTTGACCTGCTTGTAGTTAAAAAGTCCCTTGTTGGCCTGAAATGCCCCTGTAGATGAGCTCAAAATGGCACGAAACATGTTGAAGGGTATAAACCCGGAAGCCATAAAAACTATATAGTTGAAGCTTGTCTGTCCACCGCCGTACTGCCTTATGGCAGCATGGATCGAAACAAAGACAAAAATTTGTAAAAAGGGTTCAAAAAAGGTCCAGAAGAGCCCCGTTCGGCCTACACTGATACGTGCAACAAGTTCCCGCATAAAAAGGGCCTTAATGACCGAACCAAATATATGTAAGGGGTTTCTCTCTTTCAATCCTGACCTTCTACTTCAGAGTTCTTTGTGTTACGTATCGCCGGGCGGAGAAAAAAATATATTTGTTTCTCCTCACCCTCATGCCCGTTTAGTTCAACAAATAAATAATGATTGCCGGAGAGACCCCGTTTTCTGATGGTATATCGGCAATATCAAGTATATTTACATTGCTGTCTCTTTCTGTTCCTCCAGCAACAAGATTCATTATGTCAATCGTACCATCATCGTTTCTGGTAACGATATAGTGTGCGAAAGCATCATCCGAATAGACTATATCAACGATAATGGCTCCTTCTACAACTTGCCAGGTTCCGGTAATGGTTTCAGGGTTGCCCTGATCATCTTTTCCTTCTTTTTTAAAAGTAAAGTCATCATAGAAATAAAGTTTTGCTTCTGACTGAGATACAGAAGGATCACCGATAGTCACGACTTTTCCAAGTAATTCATCAAGCATAAACGGATTGTTGACAGGTGCTTCGGTAAAGCCGGCTGGAAGTGTCTCTGAACCTGTCAAATCTGCCACACTGTTGATCGTGATATTGGCATCTTTCCATCCGCCTATCATAACATCA
>JALWLU010000134.1 GCA_026996325.1 Sulfurovum sp. | reverse complement strand
CTTTCAAGTGTAAATTGAAGTTCTTTTTATCAATCCCTCTGAACTTAACTAATCTTATTTTAGCATAACTCCAGAAAGATTCTATGCCATTGATATGAGACTTACCTCTGACAAATTCATTCTTGCCGTGATGAACACCGAAATGTTTGTCATAGCCAATATCCACAAGCCCATCATAGCCTCTCCATCCATCGGAATGAATAACACTATCAATATCTACACGTCCCCGTATAAGCGCCTGCAGCGTAGCAGCTTTCACATCAGGTACAATCTCGGTATAGACTTTACCTTCTCTTTTTAGAAGACCGAAGACAATCGTTTTACCATAAGCTCCACGACCACGTTTGCCTTTTACTCTTCTGGCTCCAAAGTAAGACTCATCTACTTCAATCTCTCCGGTAAGAGGAGAATTCAATTCACAGAACTCTGCAATTCTTCTTCGAATTGCCTGGAGATACTTATTGATTGTAGGTCTGCTGATCCCTGTTAAATTAGAGATCTGGGTAGCATTCAGATCTTCTGCAAAGAGCTTTACGATCTGTCTAAATTTCTGTTCTGAAATGTGTGAACGTTTTACATACTTGTTTTTGACGACCATACCGTAACTTTAGCATACTTTTGTACCGCTAAAGTTATCTAGACCCAAAACTAAAAAAGGGGTCTGATGAGAATCTGTGAGAGAAGAAGAGAATGTCTGGCAAGGCGCAGTGCCCTGCCAAAAAAAGGTTAGTGGCAGCCGCAGCTTCCGCCGCCGCTGTGTCCGCCGCCCTGTGGTGCACTCGCTGCACCCGCACCGGTAGAACAGGCGCTTACACCGGGAGGTGTGGTAGGCTGGATCGCTTCGTTGCTGGCTCCGCCTTCTGCCTGAACTTTGTCGATGAACGCAAGCAGTTTGGTTGCCGCTTCCTGGTAACGCTTTGCCGTTTCGGAATCTGGCTTGTGGTAGGTTACAGGCATACCCGTGTCACCACCCACTCTGATAGCAGGCTCTATAGGGATACGTGCGATGACGTCCGTGTCGTACTCTTTGGCAACCGGCTCTGTCGTTCCCATACCGAAGATGTCGGACTCTGTCGAACAGGACGGACAGATGAATCCGCTCATATTCTCGATGATACCCGCTGTTGGGATGTGCAGCTTCTGGAACATGTCAAGCGATCTTCTTGAGTCATCCAGAGAAACCTCCTGCGGTGTAGTAACGGTAATACCCGCAGTCACCGGTACGGACTGTGCCAGTGTCAGCTGTGCGTCACCCGTTCCCGGAGGCATATCGATAACAAGAACATCGAGTTCTGACCAGAGGATGTCTCTGAGGAACTGCTCGATCGCCTTCATGATCATAGAGCCTCTCCAGATGAGAGACTGTCCCGGCTCCATCAGTGACCCCATGGACATCACTTCGACACCGTAGGCTTTCAGTGGCAGTACCTTGTTGCCCTGAATTTCGGGCTTCTGATCCTCAAGACCCATCATACGGGGGATGTTCGGACCGTAGATATCCGCATCGAGCAGTCCCACTTTCTTGCCCTGCATCGCCATTGCGATCGCAAGGTTGACTGAAGTTGTCGATTTACCGACCCCTCCTTTACCTGAAGAGACCATGACAAAGCTCTTGACGTGCGGTGCGATGTTCTTGCCGCTGACAGAGTTGCTCATCTGCTTTGGCGGCTGTGGTGCTTTGATCTTGATGTCGATGTTTTCAAAGCCCGCTTTCTTCAGCTCCGTTGTCGCCTCATCGGTAAGCTGCGCTTTTACCTCATCGGCAGAAGAGGTAATGTCGATCGTCAGTGAAACACTCTTCCCCTCTACGTTGATATCTTTTACAAATCCAAAGGTTACGATATCTTTCGTAAACCCGGGATAGGTTACATTCTTCAATGCTTCCAGTACGCTCTCTTGTGTCATATGATGACTCCTCAATAGAAATTTGATACCTGAGTTATACCACTCCAATCTTAAATGATGTTGAATTTAAGAGTAATTAGGATAAATTTCCTCCGATTTTTAATGTCGCCCTGATTTAGGTGACTATGGAAGTAAAATGTGTATTAAAGAAACTATCAAGCTTCCTGGGAGTATAATCCGTTACAATTTGACACACGAAGAGGTATAAAGTGACTGAAACAACCCTTGTTCTGCTCGGTGCAGGCAGCTCATCCCGTTTTAAAAGTAGTGTTAAGAAACAGTGGCTCTACAATGGCGAGCAGCCTCTATGGCTCACTGTGGCCGAACGCCTTGCCGCTATGGGGACCTTTGCGAAGATCGTCATCGTCTCGACAGCTGAAGAGATAGCCTATATGAAACACTTCGCCCCGTTCGATTACGTTACCGGCGGTGACAGCAGACAGGCTTCACTGCGCAATGCGCTTGATGCAGTCAATACCCCTTATGTGCTTGTCAGCGACATCGCACGCTGCTGTGTACCCGAAACGATGGTACGACGCATTCTCGAAGCAGCAGGAAGCGCAGACTGTATCGTTCCTGCACTTCCGGTCAACGATACCCTTTATATGGATGGTGCTCCCATCGACCGTGAAAAGGTGCGCATCATTCAGACACCGCAGCTAAGCCGCACCCAACTGCTCCGCAAGGCGCTTGCAACCGATACGCTCTTTACTGACGACAGTTCGGCTATCGCAGCTATGGGCGGCAGTGTGACCTTTGTGGAGGGCTCTTCCTTGGCGCACAAGCTAACACGTATCGAAGATCTCGACAAACTTCCCTGCATTGAAGCGCCCGCTTCGCACACGCTGACAGGCTTTGGCATCGATATCCACCCGTTTGAGGCGGGCAAAGAGATGAAGCTCTGCGGGGTAAGCATCGATGTGGACTACGGCTTCAAGGCCCACAGTGACGGCGATGTCGCGATACACGCTCTCATCGACGCGCTACTGGGTGCGGCAGGTATGGGGGATATCGGCGAGCTCTACCCTGACACTGAAGCCGCCTACGCCGGTGCGGACTCGACAAAGCTGCTTGCAGACACCGTTTCGCGCATCCGCGCCTACGGTTTTGCCATCGGCAATGTCGATATGACCATTCTTGCACAGGCTCCACGCCTGCTGCCCTACAAGGCACAAATGCGCACAACGCTGGCTGGGCTGCTTGGCATTGCGACTAACAGGGTCAACATCAAGGCTACGACAGCCGAAAAAATGGGATTTGTCGGACGCAAGGAGGGGGTTACGGTACACGCCGTAGCGAACCTGACCTATTTCAACTGGAAAAAATCACTTAACGGAAACTTATCATGAAAATCATTATTGTAGAAAACGAACTCTATCTGGCACAAAGCATCGCGGCAAAACTTGGCGAAAACGGTTTTGAGACGGAGATCTACAGCTCTATCAAGGAGGCGATGGCAAGCAACGGCGATGTCTATCTGCTCTCGACCAACCTTCCCGGGCAGAACGTAGCCCCCCTCATTACACAGTTCAAAGACAAGATCATCATACTGATGGTCTCCTACATCAACAACGACACGGTGGGCGAACCGCTGAAACTCGGTGCCAAAGACTACATTGTCAAGCCTTTCATGATAGAGGAGCTGCTGCGCAAGATCGAGCACTACCAGGAGTATCAGGAGCTCAAAAAGCACACCCGCCTCTACCAGGAGTATATGGAGAACCTTCTCAAGGAGATCGAGACCGACTTTGATGTCGACTCCATCACCACGCCGCTTGTCATTCAGACCAACTACCAGCGTCTTGCAGACAAGGTGGTCTTCGAGTATGCACACAAAAACGACCGTCTGCTGACCTTCATCCCCCTTGGCAACAAGGAGTGGAAAGAGAAGCTCGAACAGGCCAGCCCCAAATCGCTGCTCTACATCACGGAGATACACACGCTGAAAAAGGCCGACAGGGAGTTCTTGCTTGAAGAGCTCAAAAAGTACGACTTCATCCTCTCGACAACCTCGGAGCTTGAGAGCGACTTCAACACCATAGAGCTCAACACCGACTCCAAACTCTACGACCAGAACGAGATTCTTACCATCGACGACTACGTCAAGTTCATCGTCAACAGCTTCCAGTACAAGTTCCCAGACACGGAGCTAAGCAAGAAGCTTGGTATCTCGCGCAAGAGCCTCTGGGAGAAGCGTAAAAAGTACGGTCTGTTTAAAAAGAAGTAGGGATGAAAGGATAATATATGCCAGCACACAAATCACTCTATATCGATACCGAAGCCCTCTCGACACTTGCACTGGTACAGGCGGGGCTCATCTCTCCTGTCGAGGGTCTGATGAACGAAGCAGAAGCCAGAGAGGTGGACAGAACACAGTTCTACAAGGGTGTACCCTTTCCTTTCGCTTTCGTGCTTGCCCCCAAAGGTAAAAAGAACAAAGAGGTCCTCGAAACACTGAAAAAGGGTGAAGTCGTCGATCTTGTCAACGAAGGAAAGAAGGTGGGTGAACTCACCGTTGAAGAGACCTTCCCCATCGACCCCAAGCAGCGTCTTCAGAATATCTATGGCACCTGCGATCCTTCCCATCCGGGGGTGAAGAATACCACTTCAAGACTGGGAGAGATCGCCGTCTCCGGTCCCTACAAGGTGGAGTACCCCCTCATCGAGGACAATATCAAGCGTATTAAGCAGATGATCACCCGCACAGGCGCGAAGTTTGTCACGTCGATGATGATCGCCGCCAATCCGCTCAACCGTGCCCATGAGCGCATGATTCGCCAAGCGATCACCGATTCGGACCTGTTGGTGATTTTTCTCAGAAAACCCTTCACCAACGAAGGTCTGCGCTACGATATCCGTTACAAGGCACTCAGCCGTTTCATCGACAACTTCATCCCGCGTAACAAGGTGCTCATTATTCCTTTTGAGAACACATACATCTTTGCCGGGTACAACGAACTGATCCTCGATGCGCTGCTTGCAAAAAACTACGGCTGCCATCAGCTTGTCGTGGGCAAGAACCATGGCGGCCTGGGGCTCTACTACGACCAGAACCGCCTCAATTCGGTCTTCGACCACTGCAAGAACATCGACATCGATATCAAAACGGTCGATGAGTATGTCTACTGCGATACCTGTAAAACACTGGTAAGCACCACCACCTGCCCGCATGGACAGCACCACCATGTCCACTACCACAGCGACTCGATCATGAAGCTGATACAAAGCGGGCTCATCCCACCCTCCATTCTGGTACGAAAAGAGGTCTCGGCAAACATCCTTGCTTCACTCTTTCCGGACCGTTTCGAGAACCTTCAGGAGATGCACTACTCCCTGATGCCAGGCTCCGGTCTGCTCGAGCAGCAGAGCGAAGAGCAGTTCTACCTCAAACTGGTCGAGCTCTACCAGACCTCTTCGCTGACATAAGGAGCTAGCATGTCGTTGCAAAAACTCTTTCTGACCTTTTTGGGTACGGGAAACCTCGGACGCTATGCTGATGCGGCCGCTGCACTGCTAGCACTGGGTATAGGTACTGCCGTTATCTACACCGCGGGCATGCAGACACTCTTCATGCTGGCGTTCGTAATTTCGATCATCGCCGTGTTCGAAAGCGGCAAATTCGTCGCAAAGGGAGAAGATGCCGCTACAGTCGCTGTGGACAAGGCCGTAGGGATCTTGTTTGCTATGATGGTTTCGCTCTCTGTTGCCGCTACCACGCACTTTCCTTATGCAGCGCCGACTGCACTGCTGCTGACCTACCTTTCTTTTTTGGGTTTTGAAGCAAAAAAGCCCTCGACCATCGGCTGGATGGACAGGGAGCTCAAAGGCGGCCTTGGTATTGTCCTTGCAGACATCCTTGCGGGCATCGCATCAGGTGTGCTCGCCGCGTTGATCCTCACACTTCTTGCCAGGCTCTTCTAATTTCGTTTTGGGCTTGGGGTGAAAGGCACTAGGCCTTGCCTTGTGCGAGACCTTGAGTATGACAGCGGTAATCACCGCACCGCCGGGGATGATCCATATCGTCGCCAATCCCGCCATTTTACACAGGTCAAGCACCTGCTCTCCGGCTTTTTTGAACTCTCTTTGACGCAGCAGGATCGGAATCTCTTTGGTCTCTTTCCATTCGATAGAGATGCCCCGCCCCATGCGTCTGGCAAAGACCCTCAGACGCCCAATTTTACTTCTCATAGCCGAGTAGCCCGTCGAGAATTTCCAATATCAGCGCTTCATATTCGGCAAGCGTCTTTTCCTCTATTTGCTTTGCCTGACGGAACTGCTTATGGTACTTCTCAAGCTGCTTTCGACGTGCATCGGTAAGCCACTTTTGACGGAAATTCTCATCCATTTCAAAGTTCACGCTCTTGCGTACAGCATGGGAGAGTTGTGCGACCTGCATTGTGTGAAAGAGGGCACGGCCAAGAAGGATGTACGGGAAGTTTCTGTTTTGCATCGGTCCCATCTGTAGTGAGCGTCTGCCAATCTTTTTGCCAAGCACCTCGATATCGGCCAGTTCGTTGAACGCCAGATAGGCACCCACACCCCCTACCACCGCACCGATGATACCACCGGCAAAAAGGGTGTGCCCTGCAAACACCAGGTCGATACCCGCACCCGTTACTGCCCCGCTGCTTGCACCTGTAACGAGCAGCTCCTTGCGTGTGAGTCCGAAGACCGAAGCGCTCTCTTTGGAGAAGAGGTCCAGCACCTCGAGCCGCAGATTCTCCTGCTGCTTCTTGAGGTGCTGATGGTTCCAGATATACTCGATACGCTTCTGCGTCTCCACTTCGAAACTGCGCAGCCGCTGCTTGTAGCGTGAAGCAAGACGCTTTTTGGCATCCTCCACCTCTTCGTCCTCTTTAAGCACAAGCCTTTCAACATGGGAGAGCGCACGGTTGAGCAGCTTCGCTATGGCGGCGGCACTGCGTTCACGCATCATCGCATGGTAACGCTCAAAAAGCACGATGGAGGCTTTGACCTTGGGTGTCCACTCCTCCCTAAGCTGCGCCATACTCTCCAGAATCTTTAAATGCTGCGAGAGTGTCGCATGCATCGGATCGTAGGTGCGTATCATCTGAAAGTAGCCGCTTAGTGCCTGTTTCCACTCCTGCGTGTAATCGGCTTCGTCTATGCGGTTTATTAGTGCCATCGAGGGCTGCCCCGTCCAGCGCAGTATCTCCATCTCTGCCTCGTACTCTTCGCCGTAGGGTTTGGAGCCGTCTACGACATAGATGATACCCGCTCCCTCCATAATGGGCTCAAGCAGCTCTATCTCGTCATGAAAGCGCTCATCCTCCCTGTGGGCATCGACAAACGCACGCACCGCTTCGTGCCGTCTGCTCGCATCGGTCTCATGCCTCTTTAGCCATGCAAGCACCTGCCTGGCGCGCTGAAAGCCGGGCGTATCGATGAGCTCGTAGAGTGTTTTGCCATCCACCCTCAGCGGATAGCATGCCTTATGTGTCGTTGTCCCCGGCGTATCGGAGATGGCGATGGCATCATCCATCGCCAGAGAGGCGACAATGGAGCTTTTTCCCTTGTTGGGGTGGCCCACGACGGCAAAGCGAGGATAGTCGATACTGCTCATCTAAACATCCATACATTGGAGTGGTCAAGCAGGGTAAGCCTCTTTGCCCAGACCGCTTTGTGGCGCGGATTTGGGAGATACCCCTCCTTGGGTGTTCCCACTGCCGCCACAACGATCTTTGAAGCACGCCTGGCTGCCGCTTCCAGAAAATCTGAAAAGTCCATCGTCGGCGGCTCCCACGCCTTGACAAAGAGCAGCACTTCACCCTCCAGGCGTTCTAATGTACGTGCATCCTCCTCAAGGCTCTGATTGCCGCCCGCTTCGAGGCAGTATGGTGCAGTTACCGAAAAGGCGTCACAAAGTGCATGAAGCGTCGTCTCATCGAACGCCCACCCGACAACAGCATCGTACGATGCAGCAACCCTCTCCTGCATACGTTTGTAGTGCCGCTCTTCCTGCACTGAGGAGGTGGGCGGCGCTTCATTTGGGTGGGTGGTAATAAGCGGCTCGTTCATGTCGCGAAGCAGCACATCCGCCCCCTCAAACGCAGGCATACTGCGACAAATGGCACGGGAGAGTCCCCAGCTTGCCAGCAGATACATGCCAAAACGAAGCACGACTGCATAGACGAAAGTTGCCATGGAAAGAAACTTCCACCACGCCCCAAGAATCGCAGCGTGCGAGACCATCTCCTCACTCAGCTTCCCTCCAAGTCGGAAGTAGTGGCTCTGCTCCACAAGCGAAAGGCTTGGCACGGCAGAGGGAAGCCACGCTTTCCAGGGAAAAGCGAGTGTTTCGACAAAGGCATGAAACTGTGCGGCATCGATCTGCAGCGTCGTACTCCAGGCAAAAGCAATATCGCGTGTCGCCACGACACCAAGGAGACCAAGCAGAATACCCAGCGCAAAGAGCAGTGCCAGCAGTTGTGAGCGCTGAATGATGATCCAGTTGAGAATGAGGGGATTGAGAGGAACGCTCGCCAGCGACACACCCCCTTTAGGGTTGAAAAGAGAGACAACCCGTGTCAGCCAGTAGGCCGGGGAGATGTGCACCAGGAAGTTTCTTACCTGGTTTGCGCGCAGCATGGCGATGAAGGAGAGCAGCATCGTTGCAAGCGGCAACAGTACCGCAACACCAAGGAAGTAGACCAGGTTCACCGGCGCTTTGCCGCTGTAATTCAAAAGACCTGCCGCAGTCACGATACCCAAAATAAACGCAATCGCCCCAAGCAGCAGCGTCGCATGGTAGAGTGCGCTCTCTATCTGCTGGCTTGCCTGCGGCCTGGGAAGTGATCCTTGGTGTGTTTGCACCCAGGCGTACAGCTGTTTATGCGCCTCCTTGCCCTTCGCTGCTTCAGAGAGACCAAATGCCCGCCGCTCCTCTCTAGAGGAGCGGCCCTGCTGCAACAGCGCATAGAGGTCAAGATAGGACTTCAGGTCCATAGGCTACTTGCTCTCCACCGGACAGCCGTAGATAATGCAGCGCAGCTGCTCCCTGTACGCCTCGTAATCGAAACTCTCGACACGCGCGACACCCTCTTCGACAACCATTTTGGCAACTGCTGAAGCGACCCAGATAAGCGCCTCTTTGTTGAACGGCAGCGGAATGATGTGCTCCTTGCCGTAAGCGATGTTCTCGTTATGATACGCTGCCTTAACATAGTAGGGTACCGGCTCTTTTGCCGGTGCGGCCAGCGCCTTGGCTGCGGCCATCTTCATTCCTTCCGTGATTTTGCGTGCGCGTACATCCAGCGCACCTCTGAAGATGAAGGGAAAGCCAAGCACATTGTTGGTCTGGTTGGGGTAGTCCGAACGCCCTATCGCGATAATGGCATCGTCCCTGACCTCCTTTACCTCCTCAGGGAGAATTTCGGGTACAGGATTTGCCAGAGCGAAGATAACCGGTTCCGGTGCCATCTTCTTGACCATCTCCTTGCTCAGCACTCCGGCTTTGCTGAGCCCAAGGAACATATCTGCATTCTCTATGGCCTCATCGAGTGTCTTCAACTCCGTATCGACGGCAAACTCTGCCTTGTACTCGTTCAGATCGTCACGTGATGTGGAGATGACACCCTTGGAATCACACATGATGATGTTCTTCACACCCAAAGCACGGTACATCTTCGCACAGCTGATCCCCGCTGCCCCCGCACCGTTGATGACGATCTTGATCTCATCGACCTTCTTGCCCGTCAGCTCGAGTACGTTCATCAGACCGGCTGTCGTTATGATCGCCGTTCCGTGCTGGTCGTCGTGGAATACCGGAATATCGAGCTCCTCTTTGAGAATACGCTCGATCTCGAAACACTTGGGTGCTTTGATATCTTCAAGGTTGATACCCCTGAATGTCGGTGCGATCGCCTTGCAGGTTGCCATGATCTCTTCAGTGCTATGCACATCCAGTTCGATGTCGAACGCATCAACATCGGCGAACTTCTTGAAGAGTACCGACTTGCCCTCCATTACCGGCTTGCCCGCTATCGGTCCGATGTCACCCAGTCCAAGCACTGCCGTGCCATCAGAGATGACCGCTACAAGGTTTCCCTTGTTGGTATAGTCGAAGACCTTGTTTTCATCTTTTGCAATCTCCTCACACGGAATCGCCACACCGGGGGTGTATGACAGAGAAAGCTCATACTGTGTTTCACACGGTTTGGTAAGGTCTATCCCTATTTTGCCGCCAACATGATACACCAGTGCCTTCTCTTTTGAGATTTTTCCCATTATTAACCTTTTACTTGTTGGATATCTATAATTATACACCAAGTAAGATAGCGTCTTGCCGACAGTATCCTTAAACCCATTACCTCTCCTGGGCTCTTTGCATCGTATCGTCCGCTCTCCAGATACGGTAGCGAATCTTATACCCTTTGGGAACATAGACGACCGTACCGATACAGCTGTTGTATCGCAGAAAATCGCTTTGTATCGCTACAAAACGCTTTTGGGGCGGCTCTTTGCAGCGCATCATCCTATGTATACCGCTATTGATGTCACTGACGACATAATAGTGATAGCCCCACCCTTTCAGCTCCCTGCGCTCCATCTTTCCAAAGAGTACGCGCTGATTGCAGTCGGCCATCTGCTCCTTGCCGATGAAAATCTGGATACGATAGTCCTCTTCACTCTCCTGTTTGGGCACTTCAATGACGTAGCGCTGCTGATCTTCAGAAGGCTGTGGAAACATGCCATAGGTGTTTTTGTCGGTAGCAGAGGCTGTAAACGGCAGCAGGGTTGCAAAAAGAAGTATGCGTAAAAAAGAGATATTCATCTAAAATTCCTTGAATAACTATTTGAAAAGTATAATGGAATTAGATTAACGGAGTTATCGATATCATTCGATAGAATAAGGTCGCAGTCAAGGCAGGAAGCGAGGATTTATCCTCGCCAAACTGAGCATTGGTAAATCTCGGAAGCGAAGATTTAACGAAGTGTATACCTTTAGGTGCATCTTCGCCAACACTAAACGGCAGCATAGCGTTAGGCGGGGCTGAAGCCGCCGATTCCAAGAGAAGAGGAACCGAAAGCTTTATTGAAATTATGCCTTTGGGTACAGCTTCGGCTTGACGCTGAATGGCAAAAGGCGCAAGAGCAGGAGTTCCCGGTTCTAAATCGGCAACCAATAACCAATACACCAGTGACCAATAACACGTTTTCCAAACATCAAGTTTGGGATAAAAGAACGTTACACCTCTTCATCCTCGAACATATCTTCAGGGAAGTACTCCTCGAGAATTGCAGGGAAGAGACGCATCGTCTTTCTTGCCTTGTCGATCTTTGGCTGGAAGACCACTTCGCTGGCAGGGAAATCACGCATCAGCTCTTCGTAGATCGCGATCTTCTCCTCCATGTGGTTCTCGAGTGCATCGAGGACCGCTTGCATGTTCTCACGACTTGTCGCATACTTCATCAGCAGCTCGAACATACGCTTTCTTGGGTGGATCGCCATCGAATCACCCGCAGCAAGCGCGATGTCTTTCATATCCCAGCGTGAGATATAGATACCGCTTACATGCGGTGCGATCAGCTGCGCGTAGAGCGCTTCGGTGTAGGAGGGGTAGTCTTTGAGGTCCGCCTCTTCATCCGCATCACACTGTCCGTCCGGACAGAAGGCAGGCTTGCCCCCTGCAAAGTTCTCCAGATTGAGGTCTTCAAACTCTTTTCGTAAATCGTTCATCTTTTCTCCTGCATTTTTCTTAATTTTCTATCAGCAACGGTATCGCATCGACATCGACAGGCGCATCGTACCAGCGGTTGGCAAGCAGCATCATCTTCGCCACAAAGAGGATCTGCTCATCGATGAACTCGGGCTTCTCAAAGAGCGCTTTGGCTGCATCGTCAAGCGCATAGCCGTAGATCTTCCCATCGATCACTTCGATGAAATCAACACGTTTTTCTCTTTTAGCCGTCTCGTCAAGCGCATCGCAAAAAGGCACCGCCTTTTGTTGAAACTCCTGATCGAAGATCATTTTGTCCACTTTCGACTGCGCGACACTCCCCATCGTAAAGTCGAAGTGCTCGTCTCCGATGTTGAGCGCGATCGCTGTTGCGTTGATACCGTTGTTCTTGAGTATCTTGTTGAAGTACTTCCGCGTATATCCGGTCTGGGCATTGTAGCCGAGGATCGTACAGAGCTGGGTATCGGGTTTTATTTCATGGGGCTGCATGAAAACTCCTTTGGAGTTTATTTAGTGAAGAGATAATAGTGAAGAGTGAAGAGTTGTGGTATGCATTACTTCGTAA
>JALWLU010000133.1 GCA_026996325.1 Sulfurovum sp. | reverse complement strand
GGAGCTTATGGTAAAACGATTGTCTTCGGTCTTCTAAAAAGAGAAGGTAAAGTCTATACCGAGATTGTACCTGATGTCAAAGCAGCTACGCTACAGGCGCTAATACGGGGACGTGTGGATATTGACAGTGTGATTCATTCCGATGGATGGAGGGGATATGACGGGCTGGTAGATATTGGCTATGACAAACATTTTCGTGTTCATCACGGCAAGAATGAATTTGTCAGAGGGAAGTCTCATATCAATGGCATAGAATCTTTCTGGAGTTATGCTAAAATAAGATTAGTTAAGTTCAGAGGGATTGACAAAAAGAATTTCAATTTGCATTTGAAAGAGTGTGAGTTCAGGTTCAATCACAGAGGTGAAGATCTCTACAAAATATTGTTAGAAATCTTCAGAAAAGAGCCTCTAAAGTTATCATGACCCTTAGTTTTATATCAGGAAACACACCTTAACAGAGTTTTGATATACTTTTTTGTTATAAGTCTTTTTATGAGGAAGAGGGATTGCGCTTTGTATATTTGATTCTCTTTGGCGTGACAGTAGCCATTACGGTGATTGATACGCTTATGCATACTGTAGGGCTGGACGACGATTTGTCTGCATATATCGGGCTTCTGACCGGTCTGGTAACAATGCTGTATAGTTATATCAAGGGGTTGTTTGAAAGCGTGCGCTTAAAAGAGTTCACATACGCAGTGTTGGTGGGTATAGTGGTTTTGGTTGCAGCAACGGCCATACTCATAGCATTGGAGATAGATAAGCAGAGCAGTCCGTACCTATTTGCATTGCTGGCAGGTATGTATACTTTTAAAAAGATGCATGCCAAAAGAGTCGGTATAAAAAACGCAAAGAGGGATCAGTTTTTTCAAACACGCAAATGTCCCTGCTGCCAGGAAGCAATTTCCAGAATATACTTTTTAAAACAGATTCTGTTCCAGCAAAGCGCTATCTCTTTTACTGAAAAAGAAAAAGGGCTGACGTGTCAAAAATGTGACAAACCGATTTTGAGCGCAGAGAAAAAAATGCAGATCTCTCTGCGTCCGATGTTCGTCTCTATGGTACCAATAATGGTAGTAGGCTCAATGGACGATATCTCTTTTGCCAACTTTATAATAGCCTTTGCCTTTTCTTTTTCTATTTTTGTGTTGTTGCTGTTGAAAACATACCAAGATGCCGACTTCGTCTGCAATGATGAAAGTTCGGAGGAGTTCGAATACTATTCGATACGAAAATAAGATAAGTTATGCCCCTTTCAACTGTGGCCATTTTTTTCTTTTGGCTGATAGTCACAAAATGCGACAAGATCAGCAACCGTTTCCACTTTTGTATAATAGGGATTCTTCTCTATAGCCTCATCGCTGATACCCGCCCTTGCAAAAATACGCTCCAGAACGAACTCCAAATCTTCATCATCGAGTTTCAGGTCCTCTTTGAGGCTGTCTGACGGGTGAAGCGGAATAGTTTTGTCATAGGGCAGTTCGCTGTTGATCTCTTCGTAAACCGCGCGAATGACCCAGCTGTCGGTATTTTTGTAATCAAGCGATCTAGCAAAGGTACCTATGTCTTCGTTTTCTCTTTTTCTGTAGAGTGTTTCAAAATATTCTGTAGTATTTTCTGCAGTGAAGTAGCCAAGTGCAAATATGATGGCAATGATGCCCAGGAGAATGAATGCCGTTTGGGGTTCCTGCCATATGCCGTATCCCAGCCAAAGCAGCAAGAGGATGACAATGCCATACCCGACGCTTTTCGATCTCCACGTAAGCGTCTCATCGTATGTGGGCATACGGCGTGAGGGGACTCTCATAACTTCAATCTTTTACAGAGCGTTGCTGTAGTTATTACCTTTATGCCGTCACTTGCAAACCCTTTGTCGTTGGAGAGTATCAGGTCTGCTTCGATCTTTTTTGCCATGACATACTGAAGGGTATCTTCAAGATCGCCAAAGTGCCTGTTTTGTTTCATCAGTCGGCAGGTTTTGGTAACTTCAATATTGCCAAACTCCACCACACTGCACCACTGGTTGATCTCAATGATATGCTCAAGTGCTCTCTTCTTGTCTCTTTTTGAAAAAATATAGTAGAGCGTCGTAACGATATCGCACGAAGTGTAGAGTGTTGTCTCCTCATTGGAGAGCAGGGCGGCAAGTGCCTTTCTGCTTGCCGTACAAAAGGGGCGTGTCTCATCATAGATGTCGGCCAGAATGTTGGCATCGAGAAATACCGTTTTATACATCCATCTCCGCCTTGACAGACTGTACGGATTTGTCACTCAGCAGGCCTGTGCCTATCTCCTGCGCGATCTCTATGGAGCGTTCAAAGGCTTTTAGGCGCTTGGAAGCCTTTTGGCTTCGGTACTTTTCCTCTATCATCTCCTCTACCAATGAGGTCATCGACTGTCCATTCTCTTTTGCCATCTCTTCAAGGTGCTGCGCAACCTCTTGGCTGAATACAAAGTTCTTTCTTATTGTCGCACTCATAAAAACCCCAAATACATAAAAAATTTTATGTATAGAATATAACATATTGTACTTTATGTAATTATAAAAGAAGCAAGTGCTTGGCGTAGTTTTGCTCTCTCTTTCATCTCATAAAGTACTGAGAAGCGTTAATTTTGGGTACAATACGGAAATATTTTAGATGATACAAGGATTGCTATGAAAGCGACAGAAAAACTGCAGAACCTGCTTGAGAATGAGATCATTCCGGATCTCGAAGCGGCGATAGACGAACTCTTTGCCAAGATAGACAAGGCAAAGAACGCCTCCCAGGCAGACAAGGATGACCTCGAAGAGATGCGCGATATGCGTACGGAGTGTTTCGCGATGGTCGAAGAGATCAAGCGCGAAGAGATGGACGAAGAGGAGGCCGGCGAGCTTCTCGAAGAGCTTGTCGATATGAAGACGGAGGAGAAGCCCGAGTAGGTTTTGGTCCTCTTCTCTCTTCGCTTTTTCCCAGGTGCACATCTTGCGTTTGTAAAGCTTGGCTACACACCAAGCTCCTCTCTGACAATATGAACTGCCTTGACCATATTCTCAAGGCTTGGTTTCACCTCTTCCCATTTTCTTGTCTTCAGTCCGCAGTCGGGATTGATCCAGAGCTGCTCTTTTGGCAGTACCTCAAGGAGTCTGTGAATCTGTGCAACGATCTCCTCCACGCTTGGAATGCGCGGTGAGTGGATGTCATAGACACCGGGGCCGACCTCCTGTTTGTAGCCCACTTCAGCAAAGATCTTGAGCAGTTCGTTGCCAGACCTTGCCGTCTCGATGGAGATGACATCGGCATCCATCGCTTCAATGGTGCTGATGATGTCGTTGAACTCCGAATAGCACATATGGGTGTGTATCTGTGTCTGTGGGAGCGCACTGCTGACGGAGAGTTTGAAGTCGCGTACCGCCCATCGTTCGTACTCTGGGATATTCTCGCTTCTTAGCGGGTAGCCCTCTTTGAACGCCGCTTCGTCCACCTGGATGATCTTGATACCCGCTTTCTGCAGGTCGTCCACCTCGTCGCAGATGGCAACGGCGATTTGCCGGCTCACTTCGCTTCTTGGCAGGTCGTCGCGTACGAACGACCAGTTGAGGATGGTCACAGGGCCTGTAAGCATCCCTTTCATGATCTTCTCTGTTTTGCTCTGCGCGTAGGAGATCCACTCTACCGTCATCGGTTTTGGACGGCTGATGTCTCCGTAGATGAACGGCGGTTTGACACAGCGGCTGCCGTAGCTCTGTACCCATCCGTTCTGGCTGAAGCCGTAGCCTTTGAGCTGTTCGCCGAAGTATTCGACCATATCGTTTCGCTCCGGCTCACCGTGGACAAGCACTTCCAGTCCGCACGCTTCCTGAAATGCAACACACTCATCGATGTAGTCTTTCATTGCTTTTATATAGGCTTCTTCAGTGATGCTGCCCTGTTTGAAGTCGCGTCTTGCCTTTCGTACCTCCGGTGTTTGGGGGAACGAACCGATGGTTGTAGTGGCAAGCGGTTTGTATTGGAGTGTTTCATGCTGGAGTTTAATACGTGTTTCATATGTCTCGTCACGTTGCAGTTTGGTGATGCATGCAACCCGCTGCTGCACCGCTTCATCGTGGATGCGTGCAGAGGTACGTCTGCTGTGGTTGGCTTCGCGGTTGGCTTCGAGTGCTGCCTGCTCTGCGGCGTTTAGCTTTTCACCAAAGAAGCACTTGGCAACGAGGCTGAGTTCATCCAGTTTCTCCACCGCGTAGCTGAGCCAGTTTTTTATCTCACTGTCGAGCTTCTCTTCATACTTGAGGGTAAACGGCGTGTGCAGCAGTGAGCAGGAGGTAGAGACAAGCATCTTCTCTTTGGGAACGCTTTTGGCAACCTTTTCAAGCAGGGCAACGGTAGTGTCGATGTCGCACTTCCAGATGTTGCGTCCGTCGATGACGCCGGCAACAAGAACCTTGCCGCTATCTGCAATGGCATCGAGTATCTCGAAGTTCTTCTTCCCGTAAAGGAAGTCAAGCGCGATACCCCACACCGGTGTATGTACCAGTACCTTGACCGCTTCGGTGGCGTGTTCGAAATAGGTGGCTACGACAATGTCGATGTTGTCAGCCGCTGCGCAGAGCGTATCGTAGCAGGGTTTGATGAGGCTGAGCACCTTTGGTTCGATATCTTTGACAAAAATGGGTTCGTCTATCTGCACGGTGATTTGTCCGTCAAGCTGTGCTATCTGCTTGAGAAGCGCTTCATAGAGCGGTAGCACTTTTCCGAAGAGCTCGTAGGTGTCGCCTCTGTCGGTACGCTTTGAGAGGCCAAGGAAAGTGATAGGACCGATGAGATTGATTTTTGTTTTAATACCCTGTGCTTTTGCATCTTTGTACTCTGCAATGAGTTTATCGGCATTGAGTGCATAGTTGTCATTTGGGTGCAGTTCGGGGACGATATAGTGGTAGTTGGTGTTGAACCACTTTGTCATCTCCATCGCAACAGCATCTTTGGTACCGCGCGCCATACCAAAATAGAGCGCTTCACTCTCAAGACCCCTGAAACGTTCTGGGATGGCACCGAGCATAACGGCAGTATCCAACATGTTGTCATAATGTGAAAAATCGTTGCTGGCGATCAAATCAATGCCGGCATCCTTCTGGTACTGCCAATGGCGTGCTTTGAGTGTGGAAGCGGTCTTTTCAACTTCACTGAAGTCGGTTTTCCCGGCCCAGTAGGCTTCAAGGGCGAATTTGAGTTCTCTCTGCTCCCCGATGCGAGGGAAGCCGGTGACGTAAGTGTGTGACATGGTTGTATCCTTTTTTTCTTAATCATTTGTATAGTAGACATGCAAAGCATGCGGTGCAACAGAACAGAAAACAGGCATATACTCAAACAACGCGCAGGGTGCGTAAGCACGCACCACATACACATATTTTATGTTGTGTGATAGAACGATAACGGTTTTGATGTTTGCCTGTATTTAGAAAGATAAGAGGGGAGGGTGTACACCGGTGCGCCGAAAGGCGTAGAATGTCGTATAGAACGGACAGCGTGGAATAAAGTGGTTTAGCAGCAGTACAAGACGCGCTTTGCGTTTATAGTAGCAGTTGCAGTGGCAGGGTTTGACAGGCTGAAGTGCCGTGCGCACCTCAAGCAGCGCTTCGGGCGGCTCTTCCTCCTCGCTTGGCTCCCTGTCACTCTCGAAAGTGCGCAGTACGCTTACAGAGGCCACCTGCGCCTGGAGTTTGTGTGCTACGCTGTGGGCAAGAATGGCAGAAAGCGTAAAGTAGTTCTTCCCGAAACCGCGCAGCATCACATCTCCTTTTCTTTATTTTGGTGCGAAATTATAACGAAGATAGTTTTAGGGAATATAAAAGCGCTTCTACTTAAGAGAATTTTTATCTTAAATTGACTATAGTGGACTTTCAAACTCTCGGGGTGCCATGGCAGACATGGCTGAGAAGACCCACAAAGGTCTACCCGCTGAACTTGACCCGGACAATACCGGCGTAAGGAAGAGCTTTGTAATACTGCTGTCGAGCATGAAAAAAGAGACTATTTTTTCTGCCTCACTTCTATTACTCTCTTCCCAACATACTTTTTAAATTTAATAACAAGTTAAAGGGAAAAACCATGACAACATCCATGAACGCAGCTAAATCACTCTTCGAAGCGAGTGAAGAGATCATCACGCGCGATCCGCTTCCCGGATCTGAAAAAGTATACGTTTCAGGAAAGATCCACCCGCACATCAAAGTGCCGATGCGAAAGATTACGCTTACCAACGACGAGGAGCTGGTTGTGTATGACACATCGGGTGTCTATACCGATCCTAATGTCGATATCGATGTAACCAAAGGGATCGACCCTATCCGAAAGGAGTGGATCGAAGCAAGAGGCGATGTGGAGGCATACGAGGGGCGTATCATCAAGCCGGTGGACAACGGCTACAACACAGACGAGCAGCTTGAGTTCGTTACAGCAGGCAGCAAGGGGCTTCACAGAACGCCGCTGCGTGCGAAAAAGGGCAAGAATGTTACACAGCTGCACTATGCGCGTCAGGGTATCATCACGCCGGAGATGGAGTTCATCGCGATCCGTGAGAACCAGAAGCTGGAGTGGACAAAGGCGTATTTGGCAGATGAGGAGCGTAACGGCAGGCTCAAAGGGGAGAATTTCGGTGCGAATCTGCCTGATGAGATCACGCCGGAGTTTGTCAGAAAAGAGGTAGCCGAAGGGCGCGCGGTCATTCCTTTGAACATCAACCACCCGGAAGTGGAGCCGATGATCATCGGGCGAAACTTCCTTGTTAAAGTCAACTCCAACATCGGAAACTCCGCAACCACGTCAAGCATCGCCGAAGAGGTCGAAAAGATGGTCTGGGCGACCAGATGGGGGTCAGATACGGTGATGGACCTGAGCACCGGAAAGAACATCCACACCACACGTGACTGGATATTGCGTAACTCTCCGGTGCCCATCGGTACAGTGCCGATCTATCAGGCGCTTGAGAAGGTAGGCGGTGTTGCCGAAGATCTGACATGGGAAGTTTTCCGTGACACGCTCATCGAGCAGGCGGAGCAAGGGGTGGACTACTTCACCATTCACGCAGGACTGCTGCTGCACCATGTGCCGATGACGGCCAAGCGTGTGACGGGTATCGTCAGCCGTGGGGGTTCCATTATGGCGAAGTGGATGATCCACCACCACAAAGAGAACTTCCTCTATACGCACTTTGAGGAGATCTGTGAAATTATGAAGGCGTACGACATCACCTTCTCGCTGGGTGACGGACTACGCCCGGGGTCGGTTGCCGATGCCAACGACGAAGCGCAGTTTGCGGAGCTCAAAACGCTGGGCGAACTGACAAAGATCGCCTGGAAGCACGATGTGCAGGTACTCATCGAAGGGCCGGGGCATGTACCGATGCATATGATCAAAGAGAATATGGAAAAGCAGCTTGAATACTGCCACGAAGCGCCGTTCTATACACTTGGGCCGTTAACGACGGACATCGCACCGGGGTATGACCATATCACCTCCGGTATCGGCGCGGCTATGATAGGCTGGTACGGTACGGCGATGCTCTGCTATGTGACACCCAAAGAGCACCTTGGACTGCCCGACAGAGACGATGTTAAAGAGGGACTTATCACCTATAAACTGGCTGCACATGCGGCAGACATCGCCAAAGGACATCCGGGAGCCATTGCCCGTGACCATGCCATGAGCAAGGCGCGTTTTGAGTTTAGATGGATTGACCAGTTCAATATCGGGCTTGATCCTGAGCGCGCACGTGAGTATCACGACGAGACAATGCCGATGGAGGCAGCAAAGACAGCTCACTTCTGCTCCATGTGCGGGCCGAAGTTCTGTTCGATGAAGATCTCAGCAGAAGTACGTGACTACGCAGCCGAGCAGGAGAATCTCTCCGAAGAGGAGATCAAGCAGGGTATGGATGAGATGAGCCAGAAGTTTCAGGAGCTTGGCGGGGAAGTCTATGTGAGTGAGGAAGTAGTAGGTAGTAAGTAGGAGTGATGGAAGTATTGCAAC
This sequence comes from Sulfurovum sp., assembly GCA_026996325.1. Taxonomy (GTDB): domain Bacteria; phylum Campylobacterota; class Campylobacteria; order Campylobacterales; family Sulfurovaceae; genus Sulfurovum. Next base: position 4,303 of record JALWLU010000133.1, on the reverse strand, counting down.
AATGCTTCCAGTTATTGTCACTGAGCACTGGGTGCACAGATGCGTTGTCGCCCATATTTGCGAAGCAAGGCGACATAAGCATCGCCCGTGCACTTGCGAAGTGACGCTTTTTTCAGAGAAATTTTTGCCAATATTTATTGGCAAATCGCTATTCGCTAATTTTGCCTACTTTTTTCTAAAAAAAGTAGGAGAAAGAAAGGTTTTTACGATTTTTGGAAGGAAACACGATGAATATTGCTATCGCCGGTGCCGGTCTGGCCGGCCGTGTACTTGCCCTGAACCTGCTGCAAAGCGGTGAGCACACCATTACTCTTTTTGACAAGGATTCCAAAGAGGGTGTGAGTGCCGCCGGATTTACCGCTGCTGGGATGCTTGCGCCCTATGCGGAGCTTGAGACGGCCGAGTCGGTCATCTTCGAGCTTGGGCAGCGTTCCATAGAACTCTGGCCGGAACTCCTGAAGCAGATAGGGCTCTTTGACGGCTATCAGCAAAAGGGTACGGTGGTTACCGCACATCCGCAGGATAGGGGAGAGCTTGAGCACTTCATCGGGATGCTGCGGCGCAAGGTCGATGCGGCGCAGAGTATCGAAACTCTCGATGCAGAGGCGATTCGTACCCTCGAGCCGGACCTCTATGCGCACCGGCACGGCTTTTTCATCCCGCAGGAGGGAGTGGTGGACGCGCAGCGCTTCATCGCCTTCTCGGTCAACTACTTCGAGCGTATGGAGAATGTCACTTTTCGCGAGTACACGCCTGTAGAGAGGCTGGAGCCGGGCAGGGTCCATACCGCTGAAGGGGTCGAAACCTTCGACTGGGTGTTCGATACGCGCGGGCTGGGTGCAAAAGAGTACTTTGGCGACCTGCGCGGTGTGCGTGGTGAAGTGGTCTGGGTGGAGGCAAACGACATCGACATCACCCGCCCCACACGCCTGATGCATCCGCGCTACAAACTCTACATCGTGCCGCGGGGCAATGGGTGTGAGGGGATAGACCTGGAGTACTGTTCAGAGTGCAAACTTTCACAGACACCAGGCTACAAGCGTTATCTCATCGGTGCGACGGAGATAGAGAGTGAAGATATGTCGCCCATTTCGGTACGCTCAAGCATGGAACTGCTCTCAGCCCTCTATACCGTACATCCCAACTTCGGTGAAGCGCGGGTGGTCAACACCGAGACCAACTGCCGTCCGGCATTCAAAGACAATCTGCCGCGCATCGAGAATGAGAAGGGGCTTACGCGTATCAACGGTCTCTACCGGCACGGCTACCTGCTCTCTCCGGCCATTGTGGAGAAAGCGCTTAACGAAGGGATAAGGAGAGTACAATGAAGTCTATCAGTGTATCGGTAAACGGGGAGAAGAAGATGCTTCCCGCAGAGTGCAGCATTAAAGAGATGCTCAAGCGTCTCAGTTTTCACGACGAGTGGCTTGGGGTTGCCGTCAACGGCGAGTTTGTGCCAAAAGATGCCTTTGCGCGAACCTTTTTGAAAGAAGAGGATGAGGTGGATGTGTTGGCGCCGGTAAGCGGAGGATAGATGAACGCGTTGCGTTCAAGTGAATAGTGAATAGTGAAGAGATTTGGTATGCGTTTCTGGTGAAACGCTTTTATAGATAAAGGAGTGTGGGATGACGAAGATGATGCAGACAGATCAGATAGAGTGGGAGATAGGCGGAAAGAGGCTTACCTCAAGAATGTTCATAGGTTCGGCGCTCTATCCCTCCCCGGCGGTGATGGAGGATGCCATCAGGGCGTCGCAGGTGCAGGTGGTTACCGTATCGCTGCGTCGTCAGGGTGTCAACAAAGAGGCCGGTGAGGGGTTTTGGAAGATCATTCGTGAGCTTGGTGTGGAGGTACTGCCAAATACCGCAGGGTGCCACTCTGCCAAAGAGGCTATCACCATCGCGCAGATGGCGCGGGAGGTATTCAGTACCAATTGGATCAAACTTGAGGTTATTGGAGACCAGTACAATCTGCAGCCTGACCCCTACGAAACCGTTGAAGCGGCAAAAGTGCTTGTAAAAGAGGGGTTTGAGGTCTTCCCTTACACCACCGACGATCTTGTCGTAGCCAAAAAACTTGTCGATGCGGGGTGTAACATACTGATGCCGTGGGGATAGGCCATCGGTTCAGGGAAAGGGTTGATGAACCCCTACAACCTCAAAGCGATAAGAGAAGCCTTTCCCACAATACCGCTCATTATTGATGCCGGGATAGGCAAGCCCTCCCACGCGGTATTGGCGATGGAGCTTGGATACGATGGTATCCTCTTAAACTCCGCAGTCGCTCTTGCGCAAGATCCTGTGGCAATGGCAAGAGCATTCGCGCTGGCAGTCGAGGCTGGACGCATAGGCTACGAAGCGGGTGCGATGCAGGAGCGGGAGTTCGCTTCCCCCTCTACACCGACGGTCGGAACGCCGTTTTGGCACCAGGGCAAATAGTTGCGATGCAACTATTTGAGTGAAGAGTGAATAGAGAAGGGTGAATAGTTTAGGTATGCATTGCTGTGCAATGCTTCTGTTGAATGTAGGGGCAACCCTTGTGGTTGCCCGCTTGTGTGGATAAATTAAAAAAGGAGACCAATGCGATTCCCAAAATGTGACGAAACTCCCCTTGGTATCTATCCGGTCGTGGACAGGGCAGAGAAGCTGCGGCCGCTCTATGAGTGCGGCATAAGCACGGCGCAGCTGCGTGTGAAAGATATGGAGGGTGAGGTGCTTGAAGAGGAGATCGTAGAGGCCATTAGGGTCTCCCGTGCGTTTGATGCGCGTCTTTTTGTCAATGACTACTGGCAGCTTGCCATCAAGCACAACGCCTATGGTATTCACTTGGGACAGGAGGACATTCAGGAAGCAGATATCGATGCCATCTTTGAAGCGGGGCTTCGGCTTGGCATCAGTACCCATACCCCTGAAGAGATAGACATTGCGCTGGGGTTCGAACCCTCCTACATCGCCATCGGTCCAGTGTTTGTGCCCATCTCCAAAGAACTCAAGTACGACACGGTGGGCACGCAGCTGCTGAAACGTTGGGCCGAAGCGGTGGATTATCCTGTGGTGGCCATCGGGGGCATAACCATAGACAACATCGAAACGGTGGCAAAGACCAAAGCGGCAAGCGGTATTGCGATGATATCGGGTGTACTCGATGAGCAGGGTAACATTTCAAAAGCAAAAACCAAAGCACTGATGGAGGTCTTTGCACGCTATGGCAACTGAGCATACACCAACGGTACTTGTCATTGCCGGATTCGACCCCTACGGCGGGGCGGGTATCACGATGGATACCAAGGTCGTGCACGCTCTTGGAGGGTATGCACTGAGTGCCGTAACGGCGATTACTGCGCAGAACTCTCAGGGGGTCAGTGCCGTCGAACCGGTGGATGCGCAGCTGCTTTACGCGCAGCTCTCTACCCTGCTTGAGGATGTGCGTGTTGATGCGGTGAAGATCGGGATGCTTGGGACAAAGGAGCTCATTGAAACCGTAGCGAAGGTACTCAAAGAGTACAGACTCGGTAATGTCGTACTGGACCCGGTTCTTGTCAGTTCAAGCGGCAAACGGCTTCTGGAGGAGGAGGCTATTGAGACAATGGTTTACAAACTCTTTCCGCACTGTCGTCTTGTCACACCGAACCTGCCCGAGACCAACGCGTTCATTGGCGGCCATTTCGAGGGCGGGGCCAAAGAGGTGCCCCTGATGGCGCAGGCACTCTTTGAACTGGGTGCGAAGAATACACTGCTCAAAGGCGGCCATACCACCGAAGAGGAGGCTGTCGACTACCTCGTGGAGCTTTCCAGCATTACCCGTTTCTGCTCTCCGCGTATCGAAACGACGCACACCCACGGTACCGGCTGTCTTCTCTCAACGGCGATTGCCACAGAGCTTGCAAAGGGGGAAAGCCTGGCGCAGAGTGTCAAGCACGCAAAACACTTCCTCGTTGAAAAGCTTAAACACTCTTCAGCACTTTCTCTGGCATATACGAGTAGTGCCACAGAGAGAAAAGAGCCCATTTTTTAATAGGAGTTTTTTTATCCTACTTAAGCCTTTTTAAATTGATTGTGCTGTATAACCTAAATATTACCGAACCAACGGATAATCTGAGCTTTTGAGAGGATGAGACCAGGTAAGATGTGCGTTAAAAAATCTGAAGGACTGTCCGTAGACAATTCAAAGATTTTTTTGCGTGCAGGTTGCCTGGTATCATCCTCCCCAAAGGGTACAGCACTTTCGCCCACATGCCGCGTTAGATTTTCTTGAATTAGCCTCCGGCTAGTCCTGCAAAAATCTGCCTTGCCTGTGAACGAAA
>JALWLU010000132.1 GCA_026996325.1 Sulfurovum sp. | reverse complement strand
TTCAGAGAAAAAGATAAATTATCGCGAGAAACGCATCGGTGCTGGTCTGACGCACCTACCGCCAGTAAAAGGATATTTATAATAAGGATGAAATATGCATCATCCCACAAAAAACATCTTCTTCACAAGTATCACCAGTGAAATAAGATAGAGCAGCATCAAAGCTGCTTTGTGATGTCTGTCATGTACATGGTCTTTAAGCCAGATACCCAGGAATACACCCACCAAAGAGGCCACCGCGACGATGAATCCGTCGGCAAAGTCGATGGTACCTATCATCAGGCGGCTGATGAGACCGGCAATGGAGGAGAATACGACAAAGAAGAGCCCTGCACTGATAGCTTTTTTGAGCGGATAGTGCAGCAGCCCTACCAGTATGGGGGTCAGAATGATGGAGCCGCCGATCCCCAGTGTGATGGAGAAGATACCGATAATAAGACCGATAGCAAACAGTACCCCCTTGTTGAGCGTCTTCGTCTGTGAATCGTCGGTATGGTTTTGCGAAAAGAAGAGACGGAAGAGTGCAAAGATAAGGATGCCAAAGAAGAGAAACTGCAGCACTGCATCGGAGACATAGTGGGTCACATAGCCGCCAAGATACCCTCCAACAAAACCGCCTATGCCGACGAAGATCCCCTCACCGACAATGAGCGAACCCTTTTTCCAGTTGAGGTAGGAGCCAAACACCGAAGAGAACACCATCTGCACGATGGAGATACCGATGGCATCCTTGATACCAAAGCCGATCGCAAGCAGTATCGGCACGAGGATCATCCCGCCCCCGATACCGAAAAAGCCCGACATCGCACCGATAAAGATGCCTACAAATACAAGTTCTATAAACATGGCCTACCTCTTCTTATGTATGAGGGTGATTATAGCACAACCGGCAGGTACATAAACTGTGAGAGGAAGATAATGGTCAGTACGAACGCAAACGGCAGTTGGTGCCCCTTGAACACCAGAGGCTGGATCTTGAAGTAGACCTGCAGTCCCCCGCGCAGCCCGAGCCAGATGCCAAGAAAGGCTTTGAGCCCAAGCAGGAGCTGAAACCATGTAAGCCCGTTTGGACTAATGGGGCCGTAGACCTGGCTAATGAGATAGAGCCCTGTAAAAACGGCAACCAGCAGGCTTGGCGGTACCACCTTGCGTACATATTTCATGAACGATTCACGGATCTTCTGGTGCTCTTCGGCAGAGAAGGAGCGCTGTATCTTGTTGAGAAAAAGGTTGTCGGTAATGAGAAAGCCGCCGTAGATGAATGCAGCGAACAGGTGGATCGTCTTGATAATTACGAATGTCATTGCAACTCCTCTTTTTGGATGCGATTATAGTCTCTTCAAACCTGTAAACGCTTGAGATGCATCAAGCTTCATGCCTGAATTTCTGTGAGAAGAACGCCTCGATCACTTCACGTATCTCCGAAGGATCCTCCATACGGTTTATCGTATCCCGAAAAGCCGAAGCTCCCTGGAAGCCCGCTTTGGAGTAGGCGTGCAGGTTTTTGCGGAACATGATAGCGCCGTAACGGTCGTAGTAGCGCACCATCTGGTCGAAATGCTCGAGTACCACCTCTTTGATAAGTGCCGAGCTTGGCTCCTCCATCCCCTCTTTGATCTGGGCAAAGATCCACGGTGCCTTGACTGCGGCACGGCCAATCATAATGCCGTCAGCTCCGGTATGTTCGAGCACCCATTTGGCCTTTTGCGGGGAATCGATGTCTCCGTTGGCAATAACCGGAATGGAGACAGCCGCCTTTATCTCGGCAATGGCATCGTAATCGACTGCCGCCTTGTAGCGCCCGGCCCTTGTACGCCCATGCACAGCGATGTAGTCCGCACCGCTCGCTTCTGCGATGCGGGCGATCTCGACATGGTTCTTCTCATTGAAGCCCAGACGCATCTTGACAGAGGTGTAGGGTTTGTTGGAGTGTTTTTTAATCGTCTCTATCACCCTGCCCATCTGCGGCAGGTCTGTCAGCAGTGAAGAGCCCTGAAGGTTGTTGACCACCTTGGGTGCAGGGCAACCACAGTTGAGGTCGATGGCACTGACCCCCTCCTCTTCGTTGATCACTTCGACCGCTTTGCGTATCACCTCAAGGTCCGAGCCTGCAATCTGTACGGCATACGGATCCTCACTCGGCGCTTTTTCAAGCATACGGTAGGTCTTTTTGCTGTTATGGATAAGCGCATTGGAGCTGATCATCTCCGAAACAGTCAGGTCAACACCGAACTTCTTGACAACAGAGCGGAAAGGAAGGTCGGTATAGCCCGCAAGCGGGGCCAAGGCGTAGAGGGGTTTGGAAAAGTCTATTTTCGCCATAGAGCCTAAACGTTCTTGCAGATCGACTCTGCATCAATCAGCTCTTCAAGTTTGAAACGCTTGTCCTGCTTTTTCAACTCATAGAGTGCACGGTATTTTACAAACTCACCCTCTTCAAACTCATCGAAATAGGCTTCGATCTGATCGAGAAGTTCATATTCAAAGAGCAGATAGAGGTAGGCGTTCTGCGCTTTTGGGTTCTCTTTCTGGTACTTTTTAAAGAGTGCCAGATTCTGCTCGGGAGAGAAGATCTTCTTGGTAAGACGTGCAATGCGCACGAAATCGGCACACTTGAGCTTGAGTGCTTCAATGAAATCCTGAAGAATTTCCGGAGTCAGACCGACCTCTTCATCCTCCACGGCACGCTCGAGCATTACCATGAAGTTCTCTACATCAAAGACTTTCGCATATTTGCGTGCTTTGAAGAATGTCTCACGGCTGGCAAAGATGCGCAGCGCCTCCTTGCGTACCAGTTCGGAGAATTTGTCCGAAGACTTCATCACCTCTTCGACAAAGTCAGGGTCGCTGGCAAGGCGGTTGAGACGGTTTTGAATGAGATGAGGATTGCCCTCGTTGAAGACTTTGGAGAGTTTGTTCTCTTTAAGGTCGACATATTCACCGTTTTTGATCTTGTTGAGAATGTTGACAATCTTGCTGAGTCTCTCACTGAGTCCTTCCACACCGTCTATAACAGTCAGGTTTGACTTGCCAAGCAGGACAGCAGAGCGCTTGATATTCTCGACCATATACTTCTGCTCTTTGGGTTCGTTGAGTAGTGACCAGTAGAGTGCATCTTCGAGTGTCTCTGCATCACTCTCCCACTTCTTGGTCTTGAAGTAACTCTTGACCCCGTAGTAAAACATGTGGATGACTGTAAAGACCAGCAGCAGCAGCATCGGCAGAATCACCCATACTGCTACAGGAAAGTTCAGGTTCACCCCCATCACTTCGATCATGAAGTTGTTTGGGTTGACCACGTGTACCAGAGCACCTACAATACCCATCAGCGTCAATGCTGCAAAAATATACAGACCAAGTCTCATTCTACTCCCCTTTTTGCAGCAGACAGAAGGTTACTGCTGCTGCTCTTTTTCGTTGATCTCCCTGCAGGTGATGCAAAAACGTGCGAAGTTTTTCACCTCGAGGCGAGCCTTCCCGATAGGCTCCTCACACATTTCGCAAATCCCGTAGGTTCCGTTTTTTATTTTATCCAAAGCGAGGTCAATTTCTGCTAATTCCTTGCGTTGTTGCTCCAAAATTGCACTATCGACAACCGATTCTGCAGATGCAGCGGCGTAATCTCCCTCGTCATTGAGCTCGAGCGAGCGCATTTCGTTCAGCTCCAGCGCTGTTCCTGTAAGGTTTTTCTCTATCTGTACCCGTCTGTCGAGCAGCTTGTTCTTGAACATTTCAATCTCTTCTGGTGTCAGCATACGTTTCTTTTCCTATTTGTGATATGGGTGATTGTTGTTGATCGTCAGACCGCGGAAGATCTGTTCGAGCACAACAACTTTCACCAGCTTATGTGAAAGCGTAATTTTACCAAATGATATAGCTTTATTACATTTACTTAGAAAATCCCTCTCAAGCCCGTAGGCACCGCCAATGTAGAAGTTTACCGTTGCGCTATCCTTAAGCAGATTTGCGAATTGGTGACTATCCACCTCTTTTGAAGCGGGGTCCAATGCGACATTGAATCCGGTGCCAAGATATTTCTCGAACGCTCTGGTGTATGCCTTTTGTGCTGCCTTGGGAGAAATATCGTGCGCTTTTGCCGTCTCTTTATCGAAAAGCTCGATCACCTCCACCTTCGCAAAGGGTTTGGCAATCTTTTTGTAATGCTCCACCAGCGGCGCGTAGAGCTGGTCTTTGCCTTTTTTATCGATGATGATAACGTTGATTTTCATATCCCACTCCAAAAATTTCGTTATTGTAGCGCTTTTTGCTACAATTTGCACAGCAAAACCCAAGGAGCGTTCTGTGAGCGATATCCAGCTTGGCATCTATCCTCTGCATTACGAGCAGGTAACCGACATGGCGTTTCTTTGGCAGCAGGTCTACCCCAACATGCAGCGTAACTACTACTGGAGCGACGACTACACTCCGGAATACTATATCGCCCAGGCGCAGGCGGGCTTCATCGCCGTCACCGATATCTACCAGGGTATGGAACTGCTGCTGCCCGAGATTCAGTTCTCCTACGCCCTGCTCCACTACGACAACCTGCATACCAGCCGCAAGGTCAAAAAGCTTCTTGACCGCGGTGTGGAGCTGACCGTCACTTCCGATATAGATTCCGTCTGTGAGAAAATACGCAGTTATCACAAAAACTGCTGGCTCACCCCTGCCTACCAGTCGACACTCAATGCGACCAAAAATGTGGAGGCGGACTTCCAGATGCTCGCGGCATATATCGAAGAGGAAGAGGAGATGGTCGCCGGTGAGGTCGGCTATATCATCGGGGAGAGTTATACCAGCCTCAGCGGACTTTCAAGCCGACAGAAGCGCTTTCGAAACTACGGTACAGCACAGCTGGTACTGCTGGCACACTTTCTGCATGAACACGGCATCGATTTCTGGAACCTGGGACAGAGCTATATGCCCTACAAGTTCGCGCTGGGTGCTGTGCAGTATGAGCGTGAAGCCTTTTTGAAAGCGTGGTTCAAACATACACGCTGAGACACAGCCTCACACCATCGGCACCGACCACTTCCGGTAGTAGGCGACCATCCGCAGTGTTACCCCGAACACAAAAAGCAGCGAGAGCGTTATAAAACTTACAGCATCGGCACGGTGCAGTGCGAAGACACCCAGTCCGATCAGCAGTGAAACCGTACCGTAAAAGCCTGTTTTGAAGACAAAAGGCACTTCGTTGATGATGACATCGCGCGTGATGCCTCCACCAACGGCGGTAATGAATGCCAGTGCCAGCACACCGGTGAGGTTGAGCCCCTCCTCCAGCGCGATCATCGCACCTGTAATACTGAAGGAGATGAGCCCGATAGAGTCACTGAGGATGAAAAAAGGACGGTTCTCTATGGAGTCCCGTTTATGAAAACGGAAGAGAATCAGAAGTGTCATGACCCCCAGTATCATCACAGCAGGCACATTGCTGCTGAAAGCGTACGGGGTACGGTCGGCAATGACATCACGGATGACCCCGCCGCCAAAAGCGGTGAGGAATACGGAGATAAGGACACCCAGAAAATCGAGCCTGCTGCGTACACCGACAAAAAAGCCGGAGATGGCAAACGCGACAATGCCGATATATTCAGCCACTTCGAACATCCGTTCTCCTTTTTAGGATAAATTATACTAAAATAGCCTTCATGAAATCGCAAGCAACACCAAAACACATTCTCTTCGTCTGTCTTGGGAACATCTGCCGCAGTCCGCTTGCAGAAGGCATCGCCAGAGTGCACTTTGAAAAGAAGGGACTTGCATGGAGAGCCGACTCGGCCGGTACCAGCGGATGGCATGAGGGAGAACCACCCTGCGAGAACTCCATCAAGGTTGCAAAAGCGCATGGTGTTCCAATTGCCCATCAGCGTGCACGACCTGTATGTGAAGCGGACAAAAGCGCTTTCGACTATATCGTCGCGCTTGACAGAAAGAACCTTGCCGAGCTCAAGGCGCAGGGGTTTTCCAACATCCATCTGCTTGGAGATTTCGGCGGATTTGGGGGAGAGGATGTTCCCGACCCCTACTACTTCCCCGATTTCGAGGGGTTTGAAAAAGTATACAGCATGATCGAAACCTGCGTTCATGACTTCATTGAAAAGGTAGAGAATGGAAGCCTCTGACTACTGCACCGTAACAACCACCACCGACAATGACGAGAATGTCGAACTGATCACCCAGACACTGCTGCAGGAGGAGCTTGCCGCCTGCATACAGAAGAGCCCCATCGAGAGCTCCTACCGCTGGAAAGGAAAGATCATCACATCCCGCGAGATCAGGCTTGACATCAAGACAAAAACCTCACTCTATCCGCAGGTGAAAGAGACCATCGAGCGTCTGCACACCTACGATGTCCCGGAGATCATGATGAAGCAGTTCGATGACGCCAAGTTCGACTATCTGCGCTGGATAGAAGATGTGACGAAAAAAGACCCCGTCATCGAGTGCGCCAGCGAAGAGGTGTGGCAATAATCCTCATTCGGCCAGTATGTCGAGCAGATCGTAAAACTCTTCCGGTGACACATAGCCGTAAATCGTTTCATCCTTCAAGCGTTCCCCATGGCTGTCGAAAAAGAGTATGGTCGGGGTTCCAAAGACTTTGAAACGGCGTTTAATTGCCATACTCTTCTCATCGGAGTGGTTGGTGATATTCACACGCACCGCCACAAACTTCTCATTCAGAATCTTTCTGACACGCAAATCTTTCAGTGTTGTCGCCTTCATCTTTTTGCACACACTGCAGGTATCGCTGTAGAAGTAGACCACAAGCAGTTTGCCCGCTTTCTTTGCTTTTTGCTGTGCTGCCTCAAAGGCATTCATGTCAGAGACAAGTTCAAACGGAAGGGTTTGGGGCATACCGCGTTCGCCTGCGATCATAACAGGCTCACTTTTCAACGGCTGCCACATATCCTCCGCACCCTTTGCCGCACCTGCAAGCAACATAACTCCCCATACCAGCAGCACGATACCTAGTACCTTTTTTGCGTAGGCAAAGCCCGATGCAGGCTGCGGCAGCGGTTCGAGCGCATGAAGGTAGACAGCGACGGCTATGGCAAAAATGCCCCAGACAAGCAATTCGGAGACGAGGTTGAGTTCATTGAAAAGGTAGATCGCCACGGCAAGCAGCAGGACCCCGAAAAAGTGCTTGACATTCTCCATCCATCCGCCTGCTTTTGGAATGAGGCTGCCTGCCCCTACACCAACGACAATGAGCGGCACGCCCATACCGAGTGCCAGCGAGAACATTGTCAGTGCCCCAAGAGCCGCATCCTGCGTAGCGATGGCGACACTCAGAAACGAAATGAGCACCGGTGAAACACAGGCACCCAGAATGAGCGCGGAGACTGCACCCAGGGCAAAGACCATTACGAGCGAACCGCCCTTCAGTTTTCGGGACTGGGCATCAAGCCTTGACTGCAAAAAAGCGGGAAGCTGAATGGTGTAGAGACCGAACATCGCCAGTGCCATCAGCACAAAGACCAGACTCATCGCCCCTATGGCCCAGACATTCTGAAAGTACGACTGCAGCTGTTCGCCTGTCGCCCCCGCAAGTACGCCCATTACGGTATAGGTTGCCGCCGTACCAAGCACATAGGCAAGCGAGAGCCAGAAAGCTCTGAGTTTTGTCAGGTTTTCCCCCTGCCCTGCTATAATACTTGAGACAATCGGCACCATCGGCAGCACACAGGGCGTAAAGGTCAACAGCAGCCCCGCACCGAAGGCACCCGCCATCACCCCGAAGGTACTTTGTACCAGAGGCATCGATTCCGCCCCAAAGAGCGCTGCGGTAAATAATATCGTCCATAACGCTATTGCAAACTGTCGCATAGGAAACCTCTCTTTTTTTGAGAGTCTATACAAAAAGTGTGCATTCAGTGTGCAACCCTCTACAAAAGCCCTTTGAGCACCTCAAGGTAGGTCTGAATATACTTCTCCTTCTCTTTGCGCCTGTACTGCATCACCCAACGCGGATGGGGCAGCACCTCTATGGTGTCAAAGAAGTCGTAGCGTGCATTAAGTGCTTTTAGATAGGCAAGATTCTTCCCCTGCCCTACGGTAGCGATACACCGGCTGACATTGGGGTATACCATCTGCTTTTTGATGCTTTCGACAATCAGCGGTTCAAAATAGGAAAGTGTCTCTTTGTCATCGTAGTAGTTATAGTTTTTGCCGTTGCGCAGCAGACCGAAAGGCAGCACAGTCGTAAAGAGAAAATCGCCGTAAAAGCGTTCGGGCCCGCCATAGGCTTCGACCACTTCACAGATGAAGTTGGCACTGAGCTCACTGCGCTTCTCAAGGGAATTGGCTATGCCGCACTTCTCCTCCATCAGAATCGGATCGGTAAACCCCACACCAGTCAGCCCAGCACCGTGCCTGCCGGGGTTGATGCCAAAGAGCAGCCTTCGCGGCCTGGTATCGTCATAGTATTTTCGGTAAAAAGTCTCCATCACCCTGCGTGTTTCGGGAGTATCGTAGGGGTAGATAACCTCCACACCGTTTGGCGGAGAGAAGGTCTTTGGAAGGGAGAAATAGAAGTCTAAAATATGTTCGCTCAGTTTCATTGGGACATTGTAACACAGAGTGTTAAAAATCAGTAGGCCTCACTGCCTATACCTCCTCCATCTTGTTCTTCCAGTAGTTGATCCACGTCTTTCGCAGGTCGTTCGGATCGACATTGCGGTATTGAGGGGGAAGATTGCGTCGAAGCTTGATGTGAAACTTCTTTGTCAGATTTTCGTTTTTCATAATACAGACGAACCCGTTGGCACCCTGCTGATGGCAGCCGTAGACAGTAAATGCATCTATATCGAGCCCCTGCTTTTTGAGCTGGTCGATGTTGTCCTGAAGCAACGCTTCAAAGATACGCTCCTGGTTTTCAGGTGTACGCCACTGCGAAACGGGAATATTGAGTTTTTTGGCATAGAACCTTCCGGTTGAGGGGAGGATCTGATACTTGCCGTACGCACCTGTTTTTTTGTTCACAGCCGTATAGCTGGCGTTGCGGGTCTCCACCTTGACGATCTTCTCTTTGATCTCATCAAGCGAAGGATCACCACAACCACTCAATCCTATCATGAAAAGTGCTCCACTACACATCATAAAATACTTTTTCATCCAGTGCTACTCCCTTGTAGTGGTAAACGGTTGCAAAAGAAACCATTTATTATTTAATTATAGCACTTATCAAACCTCTTGTGAATGGCATTTTGGAAATTTTCAAACAAAAAATATTAACATTTCTCACCACAGCCTGAATAGTCCCCCACCTACCACAAATTTTGTTACAATAACAAGAGTGATGCAAGAGAAATGATACACATTAGGATAACACTATGTTAGAAACACTCCTCTATATAGTCGGCATTGGATTTGTGGGCATGTACGGTCTTGCACCACTGCTGGTTTACAGTCAAAACAGACAACCCGAACGCTTTAGACTCGACCCGATTCCCAAAGAGAGCGTTTTGGAAGAGACCGGAGCGCGTTTTCATGCATTGGCTCAGCAGATCGAAGCGAACGGGTTTGGCTATATCGCTGCTTCGGCATTTTCAATGCAGCAGACCACTACGCACTTTATGCTTTTTGGCAATGAAGAGAAGAAACTTTATATTATGCTAACACAAATCAGCAATCCCAATGTTCCCACAGAGGTATTTACTGAAATCACACAACTCTTTGACGACGATACTGTTATCGATGTTCTAAACGCCTCTATGGATCCCGCTTATCCGCCTTCGCCGAGAAAAGTGATGTTCCGCTTCCCGGAGATACAAGAAGTCTCCGAACTTGTTGCCGTTACGGAGAAGATCATCGCATCCTACCTCTCTTCCAAAAGAGCCGTCACCTTTCCCAAAGGCAGAGAACTTGAGACCATCGCAAGACTGCTCAACGAGGAGCAGGACGAACTGATCGCAAAAGGGTATCTCAAAAATGAGGCTCGTGACGGCATGCGCGGATTGACGGTCAAGGGTGCCTATATCTTTACATGGAAACTGCTTTGGCCGATCAAACAGATACGTCAATCACGCAACAGGGCATTTGCACAAAAGATTTTGGCAGAGGCGTAATGGGAAAAGAGAAAATACTGCATGAAGCTCAAAAAAAAAGCCAATACCCTATCGGAATCACAACAAACAAACATGATCATGTCATCTGTTGCCCTCTTGTTTATACTCTTCTTACTTGCGGTCTATCTCTACAGTAATAAAGTCTTAGGTGCCGTTATGCTTGGAACAACACTTTTGTTTTCACTCAAAGTAGTAAATCAGATGTTTACAAAAATCAAGCTCTACACCGACAGGATCGAGATCGACACTCCATTTGAAAAAAGGGTATTTCAAAAAAAGTCTATACAAAAGAGCAGTTGGGAAAGTGACGGCGGGGTATATCTCCTGCTAACAGATAACCGCAAGATCACAATCCCTGATTTGGGCAATGCGCAAAGTGTATGCAATGCCGTCCGCGCATGGCTAAAGAGAGAGAAACAAAAGTAAAACTGCTGGAAAAAATATAAAAATCATACTACAATAAAACATTATGAAAAGAAACAGGCTTAACCACTTTGCAGACGCTATCATCGGGATATTAAACGGTTGGCAGGTCATTGCAGATGCCGAGGTATTTAAGAAATGTGGAGCCGGGATATACAGCATCGATCTTTTGCACGAAACGGTATCGTTTAACGGCAAAGTCATAGCACCCCTGCCGGTATTTTCCTATATGTTTGAGTGGTTTGAAAACGAAACGAAAAACAATACCAACCCAGACGCGGTACTAACGACCGCCAAAGTACTCTTCAGTGTAGGAGAAAAGTCCGAAAGCGGATCCTATTGTCTGGAGTATGGATTGTTTGGTGTTACACTCTACAAAAAACGCATACAGACCTATGGAAACCGAGATAGAGGTTCATTCTTAAAACAAACAGCCGTGACTATTCCAAAAAGGGGTATGGGGTTATCTTTTGAATATCCAAGCTAGACTTTGTACGCAAAGTCTATCCAAAATCCGATCATAGGATTCAAAACAGTAACACCAACTATCGATAGGCATTTTTCAAAACACTTTATGTCACATTGACATACTTTTTATGCTCGTCTGTTAACCCTGGGATTTAAGGCTACTCAGCCTATAATGTCTTACATAAACAGTCGATAGATAGAGAAAGCAATATGAGCCAAGTTGTATCAGTAAGAGTGCCTATGTATTTTGAAGAGGCATGTATGATGTTTCGAAATGAAGCTAATATCGCAGATACTCACGGTAAAGATTATTCTGACTGCCATGATTTTTTGGTTTTTTATGACCAAACAGCTCATGAGATCAGGTGTGAAGGCAACTTTCCCGATACTGTCTTTTCTGCATTGATAAAAGTAAAAGAGCGGTTCAATGGAAAGCTCTTCTATGAGGGAGAGGAATGGAATGACGAAAATAACGTTATTGATGAAGCGAGCTTGACAGAAAAGACTTGGAGCATTCTTGCAATTATCTTTTTCCCTGTTACTCTAATCTATTTGTTGTTTCGTATCGTTGTATGGGTACCATTTAAAATATGGAAGGCGACAAGATGAAAACCCGCTAAGTGCGAAATATAGAGACACCAACATCAGGTGATTATATGGATATATCCCGAAAACTGTTACAACAGAGAATTAGAAATAGAATTATCGAAAATTTTGAATCGTTTACAAACCCGACTTGGACCAATCGGCTTGGTACCGATGAAATGATTGCAATGTGGTTTGACTTTGTGCAGGAAAATGATACATTTGCGTTTTTTTCAGAACCTGTTTTTACAAAAAAAGAACAAGCATATATAAAAGAATTTCATTATTTATTGATGTCGTCTTATGATACTATACCCTCAACATGGGAACATGAAGCATTGCAGAACAATAACAATTGGACTAAACTGGTAAAGGCAGCAAATGAGGCATTGGATATTTTTATGTCAAGAGGAAGGTTCAGCGAAGATGAGGAGATCTCTTAATAGTACCAAGCACCATACTCTCCTCTATCATATCTCGTAGCAGTACCGTGTCAATCTCATTATCTGCTCTAAAATAGAGATGCCTCACTACCTTTCCAGTACCTTGCAGCTGCGGATACTCCTCTTGGATTTTGGCTCCCTTGCCAAAGGAGACGACCACTACATCCCCTTTAGTGCGCAGCATCGCGATCACGCCGTAGTGGTCCCTGTAAGAGGTCTTTTGGGAGTTAAAGTAAGATTTCGGGTTGCTATTTGAGCTGTTTTTCCAAATAATAAACGATCAATTTCTTCTTCATTTCAATACCGATTCCCCGATGAATTTT
>JALWLU010000131.1 GCA_026996325.1 Sulfurovum sp. | reverse complement strand
ATATCGGTGCTGGGCGCACTCTTTGGCAAGACCAGTGTCAGCAAGGTGGGCAGGGCCGTCAACAAAGGCGGGCGCATTCTCAAAGAGCGCGGAGAGATGAGCCGTGCACAGCAGCGTGTCGCAGACATCGAAGATGATATTGCTGCACTTGAGGAGGAGCTTGAGAACAAGATCGATGCACTGAGTGAGAAGTACAGTGTGGAGAGTTGCGAAGTTGCAGAGTTCAAGATCAAGCCAAGAAAGACAGACATCGATGTGGAGAGCTGTGCCCTCGTATGGCGTGCATAAGTCTAATGTTGAGCGTATAGGTAGATAAAGTAGTTTTAAAAGAGTTTGCCCTATAATATCTCTCGTTCATTATTATATTTTATGCGTAAAAAGCAGGAGAAGCAATATGGTTACATTTACCAATGTAAAAACAGGGGAAAAGATCAGCAGGAGAGATGCACAGGATGAAGAGTTCATCTATGAGGGGAAGCCGCTGCTTGTCGAAACGGATATGGACGGCGTCATCACCTATGCCAACCGCCGCTTTGTGGAGGTAAGCGGGTACGATAAGGATGAGGTGATAGGCTCTCCGCACTGCGTGCATATGCATCCGAACATGCCGCAGGTCATTTTCAAGGAGGCGTGCCAGAAGACTTCCGAGGGGAAGACCTGGAGCGGATACGTTTGCAACATCTCCAAGGAGGGAATAGGCTACTGGACGGAGCTGACGATACAGCCAAAGCGTAACGATGCGGATGAGATGGTAGGTTTCATGGCGACCCGACGGGCTCCGGATGCGGACAAACTGGAAAAAGTGATCGAGGAGTATGACGCGATCCGTGCCAGTGGCGACGCAAATGCCACCAGCCAGTACTGCGGTGAAGTGTTTATGGGCAGAGGTGCCTGCCAGTTCTAGAGGAAATCAGCCTTTGCTGCCGGGCTTGATGGCGGTGCTTCCCTCTTTGCACATAGGACACGCTTCGGGAGCGTACATCTCGAATGTGAAGTCTGCCAGCGAGAAGAGGGGTACATCGGCAGGAAGCTTGCATTCGGGCTTCGCTTCGCTCTCTCCGCCTACACGTTTGCAGAAACCACGATTTGCCAGTGAGGCGAAGGCGACGACTTTTGCACCGAGTGCTTCTATTGCTTCAGCCGCTTTCACTGCTGATCCGCCGGTGGTGATGATATCTTCACAGATAATGATCTTCTCGCCAGGCTTGACCTCGAACCCTCTTCGAAGCTCCATGCCCCCCTCTTTCTTTTCTACGAAAATGGAACGGACACCAAGTGAGCGGGCGAGTTCGTAGCCTGCCAGTACACCGCCAAGTGCGGGGGCACAGACGGTATCGACCTCCACACCCGCTTCACGTATCATCTCGGCAAGCGCATCGGCAAGCTTGGCTGCAGTTTCGGGATACTCCAGCACTTTGGCACTCTGCAGGTAGCGTGCCGAGTGGTTGCCGCTGGCAAGAAGAAAGTGTCCCTCAAGCAGTGCATCGGCATCTTTGTAGATCTGTTCGACGTTCATCTTATACCTTTAGGATATCTGCCTCTTTGGCCTTGAAGAGATCGTCGATCATCGCAATGTGCGCATCGGTGATCTTCTGGATCTCATCCTGCGCCTTTTTGGACTCGTCCTCACTGATCTCTTTGTCCTTCTCGAGCTTCTTGATCTTGTTGTTGGCATCTTTACGGATGTTTCTGACGGCTACTCTGGCATTCTCCGCCATCGCCTTGGCCTGCTTGACGATCTCCTGGCGCTGCTCGCTTGTCATCGGCGGGAAGAAGAGCTTGATGAAGTCACCGTCGTTGTTGGGGTTGACACCGATGTTGGCTTCCTGGATCGCACGCTCTATGTCGCCAAGCAGGTTCTTCTCCCATGGGGTGATGGCAATGGTCGTCGCATCGGTTGCGATGACGCTTCCCACCTGGTTCAGCGGTGTGGGCGTACCGTAGTAGTCGACCTTGATGTTGTCTACAATGCTAGTGGTTACCTTACCGGTTCTCAGGGACGCGAAGTCACGCTTCAGCGCCTCGATACTCTTGTCCATATGCTCTTTGGTATGTTTGAAAATTTCTTCAACCATGGTTCTCTCCTGAAGGATTGTTTGTGGGAATTTTACCCTTTTTTTCCTTTTCGCGTACTTCAGAGAAGGTGAGCGGGAAAATGGTGGTCGTGGAATAGTGGAGGTATATGGGAAGAGAGGCGAGGCAGAGGTGCCTCATGTTCTAATATTTGTTATTTTGCCGGAGTTTGTGGTGCTGCGGGTGCATCTGAAGCCGGCTTGATCGGTGCGGCTGGCACGACCTTGTTGTTCGCCGGAACGATCTTGTCCGCTACCGAACTTTGGTTCTCTTTGGTGTAGAAGTAGCCCAGTGCCAGGGTATTGACGATAAAGAGCAGTGCCAGGATGAAAGTGGCCTTGGCAAGGAAGCCCATAGGACCCTTCGCACCGAAAACGGACTCGTTACTTCCGCTGTAGGCACCCAGACCGATGCTTGAACTCTTCTGAAGCAGTACGGTAATGGTGATGGCGATTGCCAGAATAATTTGTACAATTAGCAGTGTTGATGTCATGAAATCCTCTTCGAATGACCGCTGTTGCGCGGGCAATATTTTGGGCGATTATACCCAAACCATATTGAAAGTACGATAATGCGGAAAAGAGGGAATGGTGGAGGTGCGTAAAAGCGGTGTAGACCGCTTTTGGGAAGATCAGTCGTCGCTTCCGAAGATGCCAAGCAACTGCAGGATGGCTGTGAACATATTCAGGAAGTCGATATAGAGCGATACCGCCGCATCGACCGGTGAATCATAGGCACCGTTGGCGATGTTCTGTGTGTCATAGATGGTAAAGAAGCCAAAGAGTACCAGTACGCCTGCCGTGATGATGATGTGCATCATCGGACTTTGCAGCAGGAAGTAGTTGACCAGCGATGCGACGATCACGACGATCAGGACGATGAAAAGCGGTTTTCCCCAGCTTGAGTAGTCACTCTTGCTGTTGATCGCAAAGAGAC
>JALWLU010000130.1 GCA_026996325.1 Sulfurovum sp. | reverse complement strand
ATGTTCTTCGGCGGATATCCTATTACACCGTCAAGTGAGGTTATGCACACTATTTCAGACCTGCTTCCAAAAGTTGGCGGTACTGCCATTCAAATGGAAGATGAGATCGCAGGTGTCGCTGCGGCGATCGGTGCCGGTATGGCAGGTGTGCGTACACTGACAGCAACTTCAGGACCTGGTATTTCACTTAAAGCGGAAAACCTTGGTCTTGCGCAGATGGCGGAAGTGCCTCTGGTCGTTGTCAATGTTATGAGGGGTGGTCCATCAACGGGTCTGCCTACACGTGTTTCACAGGGTGATATCGCTCAGGCGAAGAACCCAAGCCACGGTGACTACAAGTCCATTACGGTTTGTGCAGGAACGCTTGCTGAGTGTTACACCGAAACCGTAAGAGCGTTCAACCTGGCTGACAGATTCATGCAGCCTGTTTTCGTACTGCTTGACGAGACACTGGGCCATATGCACGGAAAGGCAGTCATCCCGACTGTTGAAGAGGTAAAAGCGGGTATCAAGCCACGAAAGAAATTCGAAGGCGATCCTGCAGACTACCGTCCTTACGATGTTGCACAGGATGAGCCTGCAGTGCTTAACCCGATGTTTACAGGGTATCGCTACCACTTCACGGGACTGCACCATGATGCAATGGGCTTCCCGACCGAAGAGATCGAGACATGTAGAAAGCTGATCGACAGACTCTTCAGAAAAGTCGATGAGCACAGAGACGAGATCGAGAGCAACGAAGAGTATATGCTTGACGATGCCGAGATCCTCCTGGTCGGTTACGGTTCTGCTTCACTGGCGATCAAAGAGGCGGTAAACGTACTCAGAGACCAGGGCATCAAAGCGGGACTCTTCAGACCGATCACGATCTGGCCGTCTCCAGAGGCGCGCCTTTTCGAACTTGGTCAGAAGTTCGACAAAGTTCTGGTTGTAGAGCTTAACCAGGGACAGTACCTTGAAGAGGTACAGAGATGTATGGGAAGACGTGATATTGAAAAACTGACGAAGACAAACGGTCGTCCATTCTCACCTGCAGATATTATTGAAAAAGTAAAGGAGCTTTAAGATGGCATTTAACTATGATGAGTACTTAAGACTTGAGAAGATGCCCACACTTTGGTGTTGGGGTTGTGGTGACGGAGTTATCCTCAAAGCATTTATCCGTGCGGTAGACAA
This sequence comes from Sulfurovum sp., assembly GCA_026996325.1. Classification (GTDB taxonomy): domain Bacteria; phylum Campylobacterota; class Campylobacteria; order Campylobacterales; family Sulfurovaceae; genus Sulfurovum. The sequence goes on along the minus strand of JALWLU010000130.1, from coordinate 1,911 downwards.
GCTTGGCTGGAGCAAAGACGATGTATGTGTCGTTTCTGGAATCGGTTGTTCGGGAAGATTCTCCTCTTATGTTGATTTCAACACGGTACACACCACACACGGAAGAACCGTAGCGTTTGCTACAGGTATCAAGCTTGCCAACCCGGACAAGCACGTTATCTGTGTCGCCGGAGACGGTGACGGTCTTGCGATCGGGGGTAACCACACGATTCACGGATGTAGAAGAAACATCGACATTACACTGATTCTTATCCAGAACTTCATCTACGGTCTGACAAACTCTCAGACGAGTCCGACAACACCTCAGGGTATGTGGACCGTTTCTCAGAAAGCGGGTAACATCGACCCGACATTCGACGGTTGTGAACTGGCAATCGCGTCAGGTGCGTCATTTGTCGGTAGAGAGAATGTGACTGCGCCTAAGAAGCTTGAAAAGCTTCTACTGCAGGCGATGGAGCACAAAGGCTTCTCTTATGTAGAGGCGATGTCCAACTGTCACATCAACCTTGGTAGAAAGAACAAGATGCAGTCTGCAATGGAAAACCTTGACTGGATCGACTCTATCACTATTCCAAAGAAGAAGTACGACCAGCTCTCTCCGGAAGAGCAGCTGAACCTGCTGCCTACAGGTATCCTGAAGCAAGATACTGAAGCGGCAGAGTACTGTGACCTTTACAAAGAGGTACAGAAAGTACATCAGGGACTCAGAGGACCGATTACGCAAGACGACTTCAAGAAAAAGATTTAAGGAGAAGAGCCATGAGTAGAATTGTAATGAGATTTACCGGTGTTGGTGGACAAGGGGTTCTTCTCGCCGGAGAGATCTTCGCAGCTGCGAAGATCAAAGGCGGCGGATACGGTGTTAAAACGGCTACCTATACCTCTCAGGTACGTGGTGGACCAACTGTTGTTGACATTCAGCTTGACGATGAGGAGATCTGGTATCCGTATGCGATCGACGGTCAGATCAACTTCATGCTCTCTGTTGCAGACAAGAGTTACCAGCTCTTCAAAGACGGTGTTGCCGAAGGCGGTACAATGGTTATCGAGCCAAACCTGGTTCACCCGACTGCTGAAGACAAGCAGAAGTGGAACATCTATGAGATTCCCATCATTACCATCGCAAAAGAGGAAGTCGGAAACGTTATTACGCAGTCAGTCGTTGCACTTGCCATTGCAAACACAATGACAAAAGCGCTTGATGAGGACCTTCTCATCGAGACTATGCTTTCCAAAGTTCCCAAGAAAGTACATGAGGCGAACCTCAAGGCGTACGAGCTTGGTAAAAAGTATGCACTCGAAGCACTTGAAAAAGGGCCTTCGAAGTAAGCACCTCTCCATCCGGGCGGGAGAGTTCCCGTCCATCTTCAATTAATTTCCCTTTCATTTTTATTACTATAGAACTTTCTATACTTGATATGGAAACTTAACGCCTATTGTTTATTTTGTGTGTTTCTTCATTTCTTTTTTCTTTGTAGCAGCACAAAGAAAAAGAGAAACGAAGCAAAACTAGCGAATAGCGGTTTGCGACACAAAAGTTTCTTCAGTAAAGAAAAAAGAAAAGCTGATGTCCTGACGGATTGTCAAATACCTTCCTTTTGCTGGAAAGCTGTTGTGACAATTGAAATCAGTTCGTGCTAAATTCTTTGTCATCCCGCACTCGATGCGGGATCTTGATGTTTCTTTAATCCTGTTGTGTAAGCTAACGCAAAGATTCCTGCTTTCGCAGGAATGACTTGTTTTTAAGCTTCACTTCAACCAACCTATGCAAAATCTGCTCATTACTCATTACTCATTACTCATTACTCATTACTCATTACTCATTACTCATTACTCATTACTCATTACTCATTACTCATTACTCATTACTCATTACTCATTACTCATTCCGTTGTTTGCCTTTTTTCGCTA
>JALWLU010000129.1:1698-3146 GCA_026996325.1 Sulfurovum sp. | reverse complement strand
CTGCCCGCAAAGATCTTCTCTACCAGCATGGCGATGCTCTCCTGTGCAAGCGCGTAGCCGAACTCGTCGATGCTCTTGCCGTGCTCGGCGTAGACCTGTGAGACGGCGATGCCGGGAATGCCCTGCAGTACCGCTTCCATTGCTGCGGAGGCGGTACCGGAGTAGGTGATGTCCTCACCCATATTGGAGCCGATGTTGATGCCTGAGATGACGATGTCGGGTTTGTGCTCTTTGAAGAGTTTGTTGAGTGCCAGAAAGACGCAGTCCGAAGGCGTACCGTCATCGAGCCTGTAGAAGCCCGGTTCAAGCTCTATGAAGTGAAGCGGACGGGTGAGTGTCAGTGAGTGGCCGCAGGCGGACTTTTCGCTGTGATGAGTATCTTTTTCATTGCCTGATCTGCCTTGCTGCTTTGTTGGCTTGCATTATAACCTTTTTGCTATAATACCTCCAACCAATTCGAACAAAGGATATATCGTGCAAAAAGAGCCGATGCTGCGTGAAACCTATGTCAAGCTCTCCGAAGAGCTTGAGAACCTGAAGACCAACGAAAGAGGAAAGATCGCGAAGATCATCGACGAAGCCAGAGAGCTGGGTGACCTCAAGGAGAATGCCGAATACCACGCCGCCAAAGAGAAGCAGGGGCTGATGGAAGCGCGCATTGCCGAACTGACCGATATTATCGGCCGTGCACAGGTGGTAGACCCCTCCACACTGGCGCACGAGCGTGTCAGTTTCGGATCTACGGTCTGTTTGACCTGTCAGGAGAGTGGTGATGAGCTCAAGTATACCATTGTAGGAAGTATGGAAGCACAGCCTGAAAAGGGGCTCATCTCTTTTCAGTCGCCGATGGCACGAGCGCTGATCGGCAAGGAAGAGGGCGATGAGGTGGAACTGAGTCTGCCAAGCGGGAAGAAGGCATACGATATCGAAGAGGTGTTGTATGAGGAGATCAAGCTCAATTAAAAATTAAAATGTGTGGTGTCTAAACTACTGTCATCCCGGACTCGATCCGGGATCTTGACGCTGATTGGCTGAATGGTGCAAAGATTCCTGCCTGCGCAGGAATGACAGATGGAGAGTTTGTTGTCCCAGACTCTATTTGGGATCTTGACACAGTTTACAGATCGACGCAAGGATTCCTGGTCAGGCCAGGAGTGACGGATCTGTTTGCTAAAATTTGGAAGGAAAAACAATGGTAAAAGTAGGAGTGGTAGGAGCCAGCGGCTATACGGGGCTGGAACTGGTGAAGATGCTTGTGGCACATCCGGGGTTCGAGCTGACCTATCTGGCGACGACACAGGGCGATACGACCATAGAGGCGCTGCACCCGTCGCTGGAAAAAGTAATCACGCTGCCTGTGGAGAAAGCCGATGTGGCCGGGGTAGCCAACGCCTGCGATCTTGTTTTCCTCGCACTGCCGCACAAAGCCTCCATGGGCTTTGCCAAAG
>JALWLU010000129.1:0-1688 GCA_026996325.1 Sulfurovum sp. | reverse complement strand
CAAAGGGCTCATCGAAAACGGTCTGAAGGTGGTTGACCTCTCAGCCGACTACCGTCTGGAGCTTGACACCTACGAGGAGCACTACTGCGAGCACGAAGACAAAGAGCACCTGAATGATGCGGTCTACGCCCTTATCGAGTACTACCGTGAGGAGTTGAAGAACACCGACCTTGCCGCAGGTCCCGGGTGCTACCCCACCGCTACGCTGCTTGGCATACTGCCTTTCATCCCCTACCTTGAAGAGGGCTCCGCGCTCTTTGTCGATGCGAAGTCCGGTGTGAGCGGTGCGGGCAAGAAGCTCAGTGAAACCACACACTTCGTGACGGTCAACGACAACATCTTCGCCTACAATCCGCTCAAGCACCGCCACGCGCCGGAGATCGCCGAAAAGATAGAGAAGATCCACGGTGTCAAGATGCACGTCAACTTCGTACCCCACCTCATTCCCGCTACGCGCGGCGAGCTGGTTTCTATCTACGGCACGCTCAAGGTCAATGTCGATCCAATGATGATCCTCAAGGAGCACTACGCCAATGACCCGTTCATCCGTATTCGAGAGAAACCTGTTGATATTAAAAGTACTGCAGGCACGCACTTTTGCGACATCTACGCGGCAAGCAACGGCCGTTCGCTCTTTGTCAGCTCCGCCATAGACAACCTGTTGCGCGGCGCCTCCTCGCAGGCAGTCGCTGCGGCCAACCTGATGTGCGGCTATGAAGAGGGGATGGGGCTGCCGACTATCGCATATGTGCCGTAGACAGTATGTTGGTGGACTCTCCTTTTAACAAAATTATGGATACAACCATAAAAGTTAAGATTATCACTCATTTAGTGCTACACTCCTAAAATATCGATACTAATATTTGGGCTTTATACCACATTAATAAAGTAAATTCTAATTTACATTTAACTATAGTTATGTAAAGTAAGATTTACAAAGGAGTTGTCTTGAATATACAAAACCTCTATGAGATGCAAAAAATACTTCTGCATAGAGTCTCCTTGACACACAAAAGATACCTCTATGACAAGATAGATTGGGGTCAAAGACTCATAGGTATCTTGGGACAGCGTGGGCAGGGCAAGACTACATTGATGTTACAGTATATCAAAGAGCATTATGACAATGACAGCTCAGTGTTGTACATCTCTTTGGACAACCCCTATTTTCAGACCATATCGCTACTGGAGTTTGCTCAGGAGTTTGCGCAGCTTGGCGGCAAGATACTTTTTATAGATGAAGTCCATAAATACAAAGAGTGGTCGGTACACATCAAACTCATCTACGATATGCTGGATGTCAAGGTCGTTTTTTCCGGTTCGTCCATATTGAAGATAAGTAAACAAGATGGAGACCTATCACGAAGAAGCCTTGTGTACCATCTGGAAAATATGTCTTTTAGAGAGTATCTCTACATTACCGATACGGTGGATTTGCCCACCTATACACTGGAGGAAGTGTTAGAAAACCATGAAGAGATAGCTAGTACCATCACAGCCCGCATCAAACCTATCAAGCTTTTTAGAGAGTATATGCAGTATGGAGCATACCCTTTTGTACTGGAAGACAGGGCATTTTACCATCAGCGTATTTTACAGGTGATTACGCTTATCCTGGAGACAGATTTACCCTACATCAACGCTATAGAGATAGCACAGATAAGCAAACTGAAAAAACTGCTCTATAT
>JALWLU010000128.1 GCA_026996325.1 Sulfurovum sp. | reverse complement strand
GTGTAGGCGGACGTGGTTTTGTCTTTGCTCCGCTGATGGCAAAGTGGCTTGCCGCGCTGATAACCGAAGGAGAAGAGGTCGATAGCAGCGTCAATCCGGACAGACTCTTTTTGAAGTGGGCGAGAAAATTAACGAGTAGTGAGCAACGGAGCAATGAGTAACCGACAAGGTTGACATACGATTTTGTATATGCCAAAATTACTCATTACTCATTACTCATTACTCATTACTCATTACTCATTACTCATTGTTATTCCATTTCTCCCACGAAGCCGGCTCCGTGATATGCGGGAAGCCGTCCAGAATCTCCTGCGGCTGGAATTTCGGTTTGTAGGCAAAGGCTTTGCACCCTTCTACCCAGTAGCCCAGATAGATGTAGGGCAGTTCGAGGATATTTGCAAGTTTGATCTGGTAGAGCAGGGAGTAGGTTCCCAGTGAGAGTCTGCTGTAATCGGGGTCGTAGTAGAAGTAGATGGCGCTGATACCGTCATCGAGGATGTCGATGAGGTCGACGCCTACCAGTTTGCCGTCGACAATGTAAAGCACCTCTTTGCCGAAATCGTGCGCACCGTCGACGAAGTTTTCGTGGTATTCGCGCTGGGAGATGTTTCTGAAACTCCAGCCGTCCTTTTCATGTTTGTAAGCGTGGTATTTGTTGTAGAGGTCTATGTGTGCCTGTGTGAGTGTCGGTTTCTGGACGATGATCTGTGTATGTTCGTTGCGTCTGATGGTTCGGCGTTCGGATTTGCTGAAGGTGTAGGCTTTGGCATCGATACGGACACTTTTACATTCGTTGCAGCCGTTACAGGTGGGGTGGAAAAAGTATTTGCCAAAACGGCGCCAGCCGCGCTGAATGACGGCGGTCGCGAATCTCTTTGAAGCGTTCTGGACATACTTGTAGTGCATCCGTACCGAGCGGCCCGGCAGGTAGGCGCAGTCGTAATCGAGCATCGAAAAGTCGGTCGAAGGAGGGTTGAGCAGATCGAGTTCTTCGTTCATGACTACCTCCTTGTACTGAATTAGCGCGATTATACAGAAAATATAGTAAAATTGCGATATTTTCCCTATTAGGAGCGGGAGTGTTTCTCTATCAGCCCACCAGCGGTTACTGCTACAACAGTGATTCCATTTTCCTCTACGACTTCATCGCAGCATTCAGGCCGAAGGGGAAGCTTCTTGATGTGGGCTGCGGCGTGGGTATCATTTCTTTGCTGCTGACGCGTGACTTCAAGACTGAAACACACATTATCGACAAGCAGAAGAAGATGCTCTCCTATGCGGAGCACAACTTCAGGCTGAACAATCTTGGTGTGAAGGCACATCTTGGTGACTTTACCGAGTTTCGGAGCGAGGAGCGGTTTGACTACATCGTCTCCAACCCGCCCTTTTACGACCCCAGTGTCACACAGAGTGAGGATACGCATCTCAATATCGCCCGCTATGCGCATCATCTTCCCATAGAGCGTTTCATCAGGCGTGTGAAGACCTTTTTGCGTCCAAAAGGGTGGTTCATCTTCTGCTACGATGCCAAGCAGGTAGACTTGCTGATGCAGTGGCTCAGACACTACGGTATCAATCCGGAGAAGATGCAGTTTGTCCACTCCAAAATCGACCGTGAGTCCAAACTGGTGATGATCGCCGCGCGCAACAACTCCAGGTCGATGACACAAATCTTGCCGCCGTTGGTGGTTTTCGATGAGCAGAGCAACTATCTGCCAGCCGCGCAGCGGGCGTTCGAGAGGGCGGGGACACACAGTATCAAAGCTGATCGCTTTGATAGTGAAGAGTGAAGAGTGAAGAGTGATGGTATGCATTGCGTTGCAATGCTTTTATTATGTAGGGTGCGTATCCACGCACCAAAAACAATATATGGTTGGAAAATATGAATGAGAATTTGATGGAAAAAGAGGGGTATGGGTACAGGTTCGACCCCTCTGCGTGTGAGGCGTGCGGCGGGCACTGCTGTACGGGTGAGAGCGGGTATATCTGGGCTAAGTATGACGAGATTGTCAATATGGCGGCCTTTGTTAACCTTTCGGTGGAAGAATTTGCTACAATGTATCTAAGAAAAGTCAAACACCGTTACTCTTTGACGGAGAAGAAGCTGGCGGAAGAGAACTACGCCTGTATTTTTTTTGACGAAACGAAGAACCGCTGCTCCATCTATCCGGTACGGCCGCTGCAGTGCCGCACCTTTCCGTTCTGGGAGCACTTCAAACACGATGAAGAAGAGGTAAGAAAAGAGTGTCCCGGTATCGTATAGTTTTTGCGGCAGTTGCCGCTTTTTTCCTTGGCGTCACATCTTTACAGGCCAAAACGCTGCAGATGATCAGTGAAGATGAACTGATCGTGCGCGGGCTGCTCTATGCGCAGTACAAGGCGTATGAACCAAGCCGTGAAGTCTTTGCGAAGCTCTACGATATGACCGGTGAAAAAGAGTATCTCTTTCGTGAAGTAACCGCATCACTGCTTGGCAGAACACACATTCCCGAAAGCATTGTCCGCCTCAAGGCGTTTGACGAGAAACACCCCGATATGCTGGAGGTCAAGCGCCTGCTCATCCCGCTCTATCTGACCAATCAGCAGATCAAAGAGGCGCAGAAAGAGGCCTCCTACCTGCTGGAGCGCTCCGACAAGGCTATCGATCTTGACCTTGCCGCAAACCCCTATCTGTATGCCGGCGAGTTCAAAAAGGCGCTGCATCTGCTGCAGCGCGCCTATGAGCAGTCAAACAGTGAAGATATTCTGCTGCGCATGGCGGCGATAATGGATGAGTACACCCACGAGCGGCGCAGGGCGATCCAGCTGCTGGAGACACACAGGCGTATGAATGTGATCAACTCCGATATGCTCTACTTCAAACTTCTCTCCCTGTATGTCAAAGAGAACGATGTCGACGGTGTGATCTCCGTCTATCAGGCACTCTACGAACATGACAAGAGCCCGGAGTATCTTGACAGAATCGTCAAGGCGTACGCGTTCAAGGGGGATATCAAGGGGGCTATCACATACCTTGAAACCCAAAAGGCCGGAGAGAAGATCCTCTACCAGCTCTACAAGAGCCAGAAGATGTTCGACAAGGCGCTGCCGCTTGCGCAGAAGTTCTATGAAAAAGAGAAAGATCCCAAGTGGCTTGCGGAAGTGGCTATTTTGACCTACGAAAAGGCAAAAGACAAGAACGATGCGGCAATGATCGCCAAGGTGGTCAAGACCTTTGACA
>JALWLU010000127.1:2524-3222 GCA_026996325.1 Sulfurovum sp. | reverse complement strand
CGGCATGGGATGATATGAAGTTCGGGCTCAAATACCGCAATGCCTTCGACAAGATGGCGATCGTGGGTGACAAGAAGTGGGAAGAGGTTTCAGTGAAGATGTTCGCCCATATGATGAAAGGCAAGACAAAGTTCTTCAAAGAGCGCCAGAAAGCGCTGGCGTGGCTGTTGAAAACTTCCTGATAAGTGTTGCGCCGAAAGTATGGATTACGACAGATATCGTAATACACCCTTTTTGACGGTTTTCGCAATTTCGAGGCATTGCCGGCATATCTGAGTATCGGGCTCAAAGTCGGCAAGCACAGAGCCAAAAGGATATTTTGATGTCAGGTAGATGGAGTCTATAAGATCGATCTCATCATCATTGATGGAGAGTTCAAGACCGTTTATGCGCGGTGTTTCTGCTAAAACGGCGATGCTGTGTGTCTTTTGAAGTTTGAACCCTTTTTCAACAAAAAGAGCCTTTAAAAATTTCTCTATGGACTGTTGCGTATTTTGCAAAGAGGGGTTGTAGAGGTGACTCTCCAGAAGAATTTGTGCCGAGAGCAGATTGTCATCTGCATAATTGAGCCAAATCTCTGTTTCACTTTTCATAAATGACTTGACCGCGTTCTATTTCTTTGGAAAAGGATCCTTGAAAATTCTGTTTTAAAGGCACAATATCAAGGGGAATCTTTTTGGAGAGTTCCCTGAGTGCTT
>JALWLU010000127.1:0-2514 GCA_026996325.1 Sulfurovum sp. | reverse complement strand
GTGTTAAAAAAGGACCCGAATATGATGATTTTATGAATCTCTTCAAATGGCTGTAACTGCTCTTTTATATATCGGGTATACTCCTCTTTCAATGCAGTATCCATTTTGAGTGCCTTTTGCCTTTTCTTGTTATCTGGATAATTCTACCATAAAAGTTTAGTGTATTTCAATATTGTGTGCCCCTCCGTAAAGGAGATGATTTAAAAGTTCGACGGAGCTGGCGTGTTTATGAGGTTGTAGAACTCGTTTCTGGTACGCTCGTCGCGTTTGAAGAGGCCGCGCAGGGCGGAACTTACCGTAGTGGAGTTGATCTTCTGCACGCCGCGCATCTCCATACACATATGGCGGGCGTGAACGACGACGGCGACCCCTTTTGGGTTGATGGTCTCCAAAATGGCATCGGCGATCTGCTCTGTCATCTGCTCCTGTATCTGAAGGCGTCTTGCATAAACGTTGACGATACGGGGGATCTTGCTCAGTCCCACGACCTTGCCGTCAGGGATGTAAGCCACATGACAGCGTCCGATGATAGGGAGCATATGGTGTTCGCACATGGAGTAGAATTCGATGTCGCGCACCAGTACCATCTCGTCGTTGCTGGTGGAAAAGAGTGCCTGATTGAGGATCTCTTTTGGGTCCTGGTGGTACCCTTCGGTCAGAAACCCAAGCGCTTTTGCAACACGGCTGGGTGTCTTCTGCAGCCCTTCTCTCTGCGGATCCTCCCCTAACAGCTCCAGCATACGGCTTACCAGCTGTTCAAACTCCTGTTCTTTATCCATATCAATAGCCCCTCTCATAAAATACAATGATAGTTTTCTGTAAAGAAAGCATACCAAAACTCTTCACTCTTCACTCTTAACTCCGTACACTGCGTGGCCGCATATCAAAACGCATCACTCACGCATCGCATGAGTGCAGATAGAGCTTCAGTATCTTCTCATCCACCTTGGAGATGGCAAGCTTTCTTATCTCTTCGGGTGTGAAGTAGTGGTCGTGTGCGGGTTCGAGCTCATCATAGATGTAGACCTTGCAGCGCAGTTTGAAATGGGTATAGGCGTGGGTGACCTCCCCTATCTCTTCGGCGGCGCACAGGGGCACTTCCACGGCATCGAAGCCCCAGAGACCGTGCAGAAATCTGCCCCGGCGCTGTGAGAGTGCCAGTTTGTCGTTGTAGAGCGTGACCATAATGTGCTGCTCTCTTGTGGGTACGGTGCGGCGCTTTTTTTGCGGATAGCGCTCGGGCTCCCCTTTGCCCCGGCAAACACTTTCAAGCGGGCATGCGTCGCATAGGGGGTTTTTGGGGGTACAGAGTGTCGCGCCGATATCCATCATCGCCTGATTGTAAACAAAAGGATCGTTGCGGTCTACCTGGGCATAGGCCAGCTCCCACAGGTTTTTGTCCTTTGGCTCTTCAATGGCGTGCAGGCGGCAGAGGATGCGTTTGACATTGGCCTCCATGACCGGTACGGGCTTCTTGAAGGCAAAGGCGGCGATGGCGTGAGCTGTGTTCTTTCCGATACCCGGAAGTTTGATGAGTTCGTCTATGGAGGAAGGCAGTGTCGGGGAAGTACCGCGTGTCTGTCTTTGTGTCAACAGCATCGCCGCTTTGTGCAGGTTCTTTGCACGGGTATAGTACCCAAGCCCCTCCCAGCGCTTGAGTACGGCATCGAGCGGCGCATCGGCCAGCGCTTCGATGGTGGGAAAGCGCTCCAGAAAAGGGAAGTAGTAGCGATCAAGTACCGTCTTTACCTGTGTCTGCTGCAGCATTACTTCGCTCAGCCAGATGTGGTAGGCATTGTCGGTGTTTCGCCAGGGAAGCTCTTTTCGTCCCTCTTTGGCGTACCAGCGTGCTATGCTGTCGTGAATGAAGCAGAGGTCGTTCATCCGCCCCAGCCGTGCATCTTCTTGGAGATAAGCAGGTCGTAGTGCTCGAAGAGATCATCGATGGTGTTGGAGGCGACATAGTAGTTCTCCTCAAGCAGCCGCAGCCACTCCCAGCGCTGGGTATGGTCGCCTTTTGGCAGGAAAATCAGAATGTTCCCTCCGTTTTTCATCACCGGGTGGACCCGTTTGAGAAAATCTTCACGTATCGTCTTGTTTACATCGGCAGTGACAAAGACATAGTCGTAGAGCTTGCCCTGTATCATATAGCGCGGTCGTGTCAGTGTAAAATTGACCAGCTTGAGATGCGGGAGGTTTTGAAGCTCTTTTTGCAGTCTCTCAAGGTATGCGGTATCGAGCGCATTGATCTGGTATTCGTAGCCCTTTCGTGCCGTAAAGTCGCTCAACATCTTTGGCAGATCCTCTCCACTGTCGCTGAAATGGACGATGCGGACCATCGGATGGTCGGGGATGATCTGCAGCAGTTGGGAGAGTTTGGTTGCTTCTATAGGTTTCATAGTGGGAGTGTAGCTAAAAATCAGCATAGATGTGTATAATAATTTCAAAAACAGACCCTAACTTCTCTTGAGTGCTTCTTTTGTCAACAGTGGCAGGAGTGATGAAGATGTACGG
>JALWLU010000126.1 GCA_026996325.1 Sulfurovum sp. | reverse complement strand
AAGAGATGATGCGTCAGGAGCAGAAGCGTAGAGAAGAGGCGAAAAAGCGTGAGCTTGCAGGCGGCGGTACGACACGCGGCAGACAGCCGTTCCGTCCACAGCAGCGCCGTTCGCTCAAGCGTGGCGGAAAGCGTAAGAAGTATACCAAAGAGGAGGGTACTGCACAGGTCACCTCTGTAGAGATCCCGGAAAATGTAAGGGTGTACGAGTTTGCCGAGAAGGTCGGAAAAACAGCCGGTGATGTCATCAAAGTACTCTTCGCACTGGGGATGATGGTAACCAAGAACGACTTCCTCAGCAAAGACGAGATCGAGATTCTTGCAGAAGAGTTCGAAGTGGAGGTGACCACGGTCAATCCGCTGGATGAGCTGGACTATGTGGCTGCTTACGATGCCATTGCTGACGAGCACCTCGAAGAGCGTCCGCCGGTCATTACCATTATGGGACACGTCGACCACGGAAAGACCTCTCTGCTTGACAAGATCCGTTCTGCCAAAGTGGCGGACAAGGAAGCGGGCGGGATCACCCAGCATGTGGGTGCCTACCAGGTTGAAAAGAACGGCAAGAAGATCACCTTTGTCGATACTCCGGGCCACGAAGCCTTTACCGAGATGCGTGCGCGTGGTGCACAGGCGACAGACATCGTCATCATCGTCGTTGCGGCAGATGACGGCGTAATGCCTCAGACCAAAGAGGCGATCGCCCATACCAAGGCCGCAGGCGTACCGATGATCGTTGCGATCAACAAGATAGACAAGCCAAACGCCAATCCAGACAATGTCAAGTCGCAGCTTGCCGAGATCGATGTCATGGCGGCAGACTGGGGCGGGGAGTATGAGTTCATTCCTGTCTCCGCACATACCGGAGAGGGGATCGACGATCTGCTTGAGACCATTTTGTTGCAGGCGGAAGTGATGGAGCTCAAAGCCGATCCTACAAGAAAGGCAAAAGCGATTGTCGTCGAAAGCTCCCTTGAGAAGGGCTTCGGGCCGGTTGCGAACGTCATTATCAAAAATGGTACGCTCAAAGTAGGCGACAATGTCATTGTCGGACAGACCTACGGCCGTGTGCGTGTCATTAAAGACGATGAGGGCAAAAACCTCAAAGAGGCGCCGCCAAGTGCGCCGGTTGCAGTTGTTGGGCTCAACGACGTGCCGGGTGCCGGAGACGTCATGGTGGCGATGGATTCGGAAAAAGAGGTGCGTGAACTTGCCGAAAAACGTGCAGAGTACGAAAGAGCCAAGCAGCTCTCCAAGAGTACTAAAGCCTCTCTGGAAGACCTCTCCGCACTCATTGCCGAGGGTCAGCTAAAATCACTGCCTGTCATCATCAAAGCGGATGTTCAAGGGTCGCTTGAGGCTATCAAAGGCAGCCTTGAGAAACTGAGAAACGAAGAGGTGAAGGTGAACATCATTCATGAGGGTGTGGGCGGCGTGACCGAGAGTGACGTAACACTTGCCGATGCCAGTGAGCACGCAGTGATTCTTGGCTTTAACGTCAGACCGACAGGCGCGGTCAAGAAGAAGGCAAAAGAGCTTGGTGTAGAGATCAACACCTACAACATTATCTACGACCTGCTTGACGATGTCAAAGCACTCCTTGGTGGTATGATGAGCCCTGTGATCAAAGAAGAGGTAACCGGTCAGGCCGAAGTACGCGAAACATTCGTTGTCGGCAAAGTCGGTACCATTGCCGGATGTAAGGTTACAGAGGGGGTCATTACCCGTAACTCCAAGGCAAGACTCATCCGTGACGGTGTGGTCGTTTACGAAAGTGCCATCTCCTCACTCAAGCGCTTCAATGAAGATGCAAAAGAGGTCAAGAACGGATACGAGTGTGGTATTATGCTCGAGAACTTCAACGACATCAAAGAGGGCGATGTGATCGAAACCTTCAAAGATGTCGAAGAGCAGGTAACGCTTTAAGATGACACCCGAAGAGATCAAACGCAAGCGTACCGAGTCGGTGCTAAGGGAGATCATCCCCGAAGCACTGGCTACGCTTGATGACAGCCGTATCAACTCCCTGCTGGTGACTGAAGTGGTCTGTTCCAGAGGCAGAAGCGATGCAAAAGTCTATCTGGACAAATCCTTTCTGACCGAAGCGGAGCAGCGTGAAGCGCTGCGCCAGCTGCGTTCGGTAGCGGGCTACATCCAGAACTACTGCAAACAGAACGAGGGGTGGTTCAAAGCACCGCGCTTTACGTTCGAATTTGATGAACAGCTTGAGAAGCAGAGCCGCATGGAAGAGCTTTTCAAGCAGATTGCCAAGCGAAAAAACGATGAGGGAGAGAGTGATGAATCTTGAGGAACAGATCGCCAAGATCGTAGAGGCCAACGGTGCGTCACTCTATGACATAGAGACCGTAACGGAATTCGATGAAAAGATCTACCGTGTCTCCATTACCAAAGAGGGTGGCGTATCGCTTGACCTGTGTGCGGATATCTCCAGTGAACTCTCTCCGTTCCTCGATGTCAACCCTCCGATGCACGGACAGTACCGCCTTGAGGTCAGCTCTCCCGGGATTGAGCGGAAACTGACCAAACCTGCACACTTCAAACAGTCTGTCGGTGATAAGGTCAAGGTCAAAGTGCTTGGTGGCGACAAGCTCAAGGGGACACTGAAAAGTGCGGATGACGAAGGTATTGTCATCGAGACCAAAGAGGGCGAGAAAGCGTTCAAGTACAACGAACTGGGTACCGTCAAGACCTACTTTGAGTTTTAGATAAGGAGGCTGCATGGATGACACCTTCTACATGCAGCTTGCCCTCGACGAGGCGTGGAAGCACCAGCTTTTAACCTACCCCAATCCTGCCGTCGGTGCCGTGGTCGTCAAGAACGGTGCCATACTCTCCATAGAGGCCCATCAAAAAGCTGCCACTTCGCATGCAGAGGTGCTTGCACTTCTTTCCGCCTATGAAATACTCTCCCAGTCAACCATCGATTTTGACAGGTTCGATGCCCAAAAAGCACACGAATTTTTGCGACAACTCCCCAACGGCTTTTTCAGTGACTGCAGTATCTATGTGACACTCGAGCCCTGTGCACACAGAGGAAAGACGCCCTCGTGTGCGACGCTGCTTCAGTCACTCCGGCTAAAAGAGGTGATCGTTGGTCTGCGAGACCCTATTGCCGGGCATGGCGGGGGGATCGAAATAGTGCGCAGTGCTTCCAATGCACCTATAGTCAAAACAGGGGTACTTGAAGAGAGCTGCAAGGCACT
>JALWLU010000125.1 GCA_026996325.1 Sulfurovum sp. | reverse complement strand
ACCGCTGGTACGATGCACCCGTTGATGTTGACACCATACCGTTACTGATAGAAAACTAAGAAAAATGCAGGAGAAAAGATGAACGATTTACGAAAAGAGTTTGAAGACCTCAATCTGGAGAACTTTGCAGGCGGCAAGCCCGCTTTCTGTCCGGACGGACAGTGTGAGGCGGATGAAGAGGCAGATCTTCAAGATTACCCTTCCTACACCGAAGCGCTTTACGCGCAGTTGATCGCGCCGCATGTCAGCGGAATCTATATTTCACGCTGGGATATGAAAGACATTGCGCTTGCTGCGGGTGATTCGATGGCGATCCACCCGAGAAAGCGTATGTTCGAGCTTCTGATGAAGTATGCGACAAGCCGCGAGAATATGCAAGCGGTCCTCGATGCGCTTGAGAATCACATGGAGGAGAAGATCGCCATCTACGAAGAGCTGATGCGTGACTTCCCCGCCAGCGAAGTGGTCTTTCAGCCGAAGATCGACAAGGCAAGAAAGACGATGCGTCTCTTCCCTGCAATTCTCGAGGAGTACTTCCCCGAAGATATGTTCGAGGATGAAGAGGCGTAACCGCTTTGTCATCCCGCACTTGATGCGGGATCTTGATGCTGATTGCATGCTTGACGTACTACCCTGTCATCCCGGCCTATGAGCCCGGGATCTTGACGCTGATATTTTCATTAATCTACTTCCACTATACTTTTTCTATCACATTACTTTAAAGGGCCTTACTATGCATTTTTCTTTTTTACACATACTTCTTTTTGCAACCCTGCTGCCGCTTACAGCCTCTGCTGCCGACAAAGACCCCTACGGCATGTTTCCCCAACCCTCCGAAGATCAGCAGCGCTACATCATTGAAGTGCCCAAAGAGGAGAGTGAAGAGGATTACCGTATCCAGCTTTTCATAGGCAGGGAGCAGATGGCCGACTGCAACCAGCGCGTACTCTTTGGAAAGCTGGAGCGCAAGGAGTTGAAAGGGTGGGGGTATCACTACTATGTCGTGAATGATCTCAATGGCGGTATGCACACGATGATGCGCTGCAAAGAGCCGCCCCAAAAGCGTTTTGTAGCGATGCAGAGCGATCTGCTGCGATACAACAGCCGTATCGGCACGGTCGTCTATGTTCCCAAAGGATACGAGGTGCGCTACCGTATCTGGAGAGCGGACGATACGATGAAAGAAGCCCAAAAACGGTAATGTTTTCAAGCGATATGTCGGGAAGACGCTATCTTACTTAGTGTATAATTATAGATATTCAACAAGCAAAAGGTTAACAATGGCAAAAATCACGAAAGAGAAGGCACTGGAGTATCATATTGGCGGCAAAATAGGGATAGACCTTACAAAGCCCTGTGAAACACAGTATGAGCTTTCTCTGGCATACACCCCCGGTGTGGCGATCCCGTGTGAGGAGATCGCAAAAGATGAAAACAGAGTCTTCGACTATACCAACAAAGGCAATCTTGTCGCGGTCGTCTCCGACGGTACCGCAGTGCTTGGACTGGGTGACATCGGACCGATGGCGGGCAAGCCGGTAATGGAGGGCAAGTCGGTACTCTTCAAGAAGTTCGCCGATGTTGATGCGTTCGATATCGAACTGGATGTGCACACTGTTGAAGAGATTGTGGCAACCTGCAAAGCGATCGCACCGACATTTGGCGGTATCAACCTTGAAGATATCAAAGCACCGAAGTGTTTCGAGATCGAACGTATTCTCAAAGAGGAGCTTGATATTCCGGTCTTCCACGACGATCAGCACGGTACGGCGATCATCACGACAGCCGGACTGATGAACGTACTTGAGCTGACAGGCAAGAAAGTTGATGAGATCAAGATCGTCATCAACGGTGCGGGAGCAGCGGGGATCAGCTGTGCGAAGATGTACAAGGCGCTGGGTGCGAAAAACATCATTATGTGTGACTCCAAGGGGGTCATCTCCACATCACGTGACGATCTGAACGAATACAAGGCAGAGTTTGCCGTCGATACGGGTATGAAAACGCTTGATGAGGCGATCGAAAATGCAGATATGTTCCTTGGGCTGAGCAAAGCGGGGGCACTGAGCAAGGAGATGGTCAAGAAGATGGCACCGGAGCCCATCATCTTCGCACTTGCCAACCCTGTCCCTGAGATTCTTCCCGAAGAGGTAGCTGAAGTACGTGACGATGTCATTATGGGAACGGGGCGTTCGGATTACCCCAACCAGATCAACAACGTGCTTGGCTTCCCGTTCATTTTCAGAGGTGCACTGGATGTGCGTGCACGCAAGATCACCGAAGGGATGAAGATGGCGGCAGCCGAAGCGCTTGCCGCACTGGCAAAAGAGCCGGTACCCTACTATGTCAAAGCGGCATACCATAACGATGATCTTGCCTACGGAAAAGAGCATATCATTCCGCTGCCGTTCAACAAAGAGGCGCTCATCTGGGTCGCTTCGGCAGTTGCTAAAGCAGCGGTCGAAGAGGGGGTTGCGCGTGTCGAGAGTTTCGATTACGATGCCTACCGTGAACAGCTTCGCTCACTTATCTACAAAACTTCGGAGAAGAACCAGTAGCCAATGAAGCTGAAAGCCTACCTTGACCTCTATGTATTGCTGCAGCAGGACCGCTCTTCCAGAGAGGAGCGCAGGGCGTTCGGACTCTCCGAAGCAGTGAAGGGAAAGGGTGCGGCAAGGCAGCTGCTGGCATGGACTGAAGCGCATGAAATCAAACTGCCCCGTCCGCTGCTAAGCCAGCAGATAGAGAGCGCACTCTACCATGTGACGCTGCTGCTTGGGGTGATCGCGTTTATTTTGGGTATCGTGACTGCAGCAGGGCTTTTGAATTACAGCGGCAAAGCACCGGTGAATCTGGTCTACTTCCTTGCTGTTGCGGTGCTGCTGCCGCTTGCAACGATGCTGCTTTCTCTCATTGCCATGCTGCGCGCAAACCGTTCAAGAAACTTCCTGGTACACATCTCCCCGGCCTACTGGATGACACGTGTTGTCTCTTTTTTCAACCCTAAAGGGAGCGTGTCACTGGAGAGTGTTCCACTCAATCCTCTCATTCTCAACTGGATCGTCATTCAGCGCTCACAACTGCTTGCGCTGCTCTTTGCGTTGGGTATGCTGCTTGGGCTGCTTGGTGTCGTAGCGACACGCGATATCGCCTTTGCCTGGAGTACGACGCTGCAGATCGATGCCGCACAGTTTCATGCCTTTGTCGAAACACTCGCTTTTCCCTGGAAA
>JALWLU010000124.1 GCA_026996325.1 Sulfurovum sp. | reverse complement strand
TAGACCCAGAAAATCCCTGGGCTGGAGAACACCTTATGAAGTGTTCTATGGCTTGAAAAGAGCGGGATAAACGCTCTTTTTAGAGGTTATTGGAATTTAGAATTGCGTTTCGTATTTAAATTTTGGCTGGAAATCCTCATAAGAATCAACTATTTTGATTATAAGAAGAGAAAAAGAAGTGTATGGTAGCGGAGAATTGTATCCGGGCCGTGCCCGGAAGAGAAGTAGCACAGCTATCTGTTTAGCACTTGCACTGCACGATCTCTTCGATCTTCGTAACGATGCTCGGATCTTCGAGTGTTGAAGTGTCCTGCGTGATCTTTTCACCCTTTACAAGGCTTCTGAGGATTCTACGCATGATCTTGCCCGAACGTGTCTTCGGTAGATCGGGAACGAAGGCCATATCGTCACACAGAGCAATGGCACCGATCTCGCTCTTGATGATGGCGTTGATCTCCTTCATCGTCTCAAGCTCGTCTGCGACACCCTCGTCATCTTTGAGGACGACATAGGCGAAGATCCCCTCCCCTTTGATCTCGTGCGGTTTACCGACAACGGCGACTGCTGCAACGTTGTCGTGTTTTTTGATGGCCGCTTCGACCTCTGCTGTACCCATTCTGTGACCGGAGACGTTGATGACATCGTCGGTTCTTCCCGTGATGGTGATGTAGCCATCCTCGTCTTTCATCGCACCGTCACCGGTGAAGTAGACAGGCTTGCCGTCCTTCTTGCAGTCACCGAAGTAGGACTTGACAAAACGGTCAGGATCGCCCCAGATGGTTCGGATCATGCTCGGCCACGGTTTGGTGATACACATGAAGCCCTTTTCGCCAACCGGTGTCGGTGTGCCGTCCTCTTCGATGATCTCTGCAAAGATGCCTGGAAGCGGGAACGTCGCACAACCGGGCTTGATAGGTGTCGCTCCCGGCAGCGGGCTGATCATATGCCCGCCCGTCTCAGTCTGCCAGTAGGTATCGACGATGGAGCAGCGGCTACCGCCAACCTCTTCATAATACCACTTCCATGCTGCAGGGTCGATAGGCTCACCGACGGTGCCAAGCACTCTCAGTGAAGAGAGGTCGTATTTCGACGGCTCTTCCGCACCGGTCTTGTGCAACAGTCTGATGGCCGTAGGGGCTGTATAGAACTGGTTGATCTGATACTCTTCGACCATTCTCCAGCAGCGTCCTGCATCAGGGAATGTCGGAACACCTTCGAACATCACCGTAGTCGCACCCGCAGCGAGCGGTCCGTAGACAATGTAGGTGTGTCCGGTGATCCAGCCTACATCGGCCGTACACCAATAAGTGTCGTTCTCTTTGATGTCAAATACCCACTCCATTGTCATCTGCGCCCAGAGGATGTAGCCTGCAGAGCTGTGCTGCACCCCTTTTGGCTTTCCGGTACTTCCAGATGTGTAGAGGAGGAAGAGTGGATCTTCGGCATTCATCACTTCCGCTTCACAGGTAACAGGCTGGCTCTTGATAAGTTCGTTGTAGGCGTAATCGCGACCCGGTACCCATGTGATCTCTTCGCCGTTTCGCTCTACGATACAGACAGCCTCGACACACTCGCACCCCTCTTCGAGCGCCTTGTCCACAACAGGCTTGAGCATATAGGGCTTTCCTTTTCTGAAGGCACCGTCGGCAGTGACAACCAGCTTCGCCTCCGCATCGATGATACGGTCGCGCAGCGCTTCTGCGGAGAATCCACCAAATACGACAGAGTGGATGGCACCGATCTTCGCGCACGCCAGCATACTGATGGCCGCTTCGGGGATCATCGGCATATAGAGTACGACACGGTCACCCTTTTTGATGCCAAACTCGTTCTTGAACATGTTGGCGGTACGGTTGACCTCGTAGTAGAGTTCACGGTAGGTCAGCGTTTTCTGGTCGCCGTTGTCGCCCTCGAAGATAATGGCGGCTTTGTTCTTGCGTGTGGCAAGGTGTCTGTCGACACACTGGTGCGCGACATTGAGCTCACCGTCTTCGAACCACTTGTAGAACGGTGCGTTCTCTTCGTTGAGCACCTTCGTAAAGGGCTTGAACCAGTCGATCTTCTCGTTGGCGTACTTTGCCCAGAAGCCTTCGTAATCCTCTTCAGCCTGTTTTACCAGCTCCCAGTACTCATCCATACTCTTGATGGCAGCGTCTTTGAACAGTTCTTTGTTTGGGTAGTAGAGTTCACTCATAAGTGTTCCTTTTTATGGTTATGTTGCAACAATTCTAACATAAAAAGGTAACGGATGTACAAGAAAGAAAAAGAAAAAAAGTTAATTAGGAGTAAATTTATCCTAATTGTAACACTCAGCAGAAAAGATCAGACGATCTCTATCTTCTCCGCCACCTCCAGTCCAAAGCCGCCAAGCCCCACGAACTCGGTCTCTTTGCTGGTTGTAAGGAGGTTTATCTTCTTGACACCAAGGTCTTTGAGTATCTGTGCGCCTACCCCAAACTCTTTGGCCTGCTCCTGCGAGATGACCTTTGTGTCAAGGAAAACCAGAAGTCCGCCGTTGGTCTTGAGGTATTCAATGGCGTTGTTGAGCGCGTTGAAGCGCCTGTCATCAAGAATGAGGTCGATGTCACTGCCGATATTGTGGAATTTGACATTGGCAGTCTCGTGCAGACCGTAGAACTGAATGACTGTGTGGCAGCGGTCAAGGTGGTCTTTGTAAGTGTGTTTCTCTACCTTCACTCCCCTAAGCGTGGTCTCTTCGCTGGTGACTTTTCTTACCAGCTGTTCGTTGGCAAGACGGTATTCGACGATGTCGGAGATGTAGACAATGTGCAGACCGTGCTTTTGGGCAAAGAGCTTCAGATCATCCATACGCGCCATCTCTCCGTCATCTTTGATGATTTCACAGATGACGCCCACTGGCGCAAGACCGGCCAGTTTGCACAGGTCGACCGAACCTTCGGTGTGGCCGGTACGTACGAGTGTTCCTCCGTCCTTGGCGATAAGCGGAAAGATGTGCCCCGGTCGTACGAAGTCTTCGGCTACACTCAACGGACTTGCCAGTTTCCTGATGCAGTCGTCACGTTCGGCGGCACTGATACCCGTGCTCGCTGTTGCAGAGTCTATGGAGACGGTAAAAGCGGTTTCATGGTTGGAGTCGTTGTGGCTGACCATCGGCATCAGGTCAAGCTGTGAGGCAAGCTCTTTTGTGATGGGTGTACAGATGAGTCCCCTCGCCTCCTTGGCCATGAAGTTGACCATTTCGGGTGTGGAGAAT
>JALWLU010000123.1 GCA_026996325.1 Sulfurovum sp. | reverse complement strand
CCGGTTTCGACCAGATCAAGGTGCAGTGTGCGTGTCGCCAACGAGAGTGTGCCCTCCGCTTTTCCAAAGCTTCCCTCCGCTTCGATGTAAAACGTTTGCGGATGCAGCAGGGAGTGTGTTATGGCAATGTGTGATATGGATGCGGGTGCCATGCGCTGCAGGGATGCATCCATCTGCACCTCATCGGCTTCTGCTTCGGTGTAGAAAAGCAGTGTAAAAAACGAAATCCGCTTCACTGTCGCTACCTTGATACCCTCGACGTACACTTCGGCATCTTTGAGTTCCAGTCCGAAGAGCCTTTCCTCCATTTTCCCTTCATTGATCTCGATACCCTGCGCTGCCAGTGCCTGCTCTGCACGGAAGTAGAGCTCCTCTTTGGGCATGAATGCAAGCAGTGCCAGCCAGACAGCCAGTATGGTCCCCAACACTTTGATTACCACTTGCATGCGATCTCCATACTGTAGCTGCTGCCCGTTTTCTCGGCTTTGAGTCTCTGTACCTGCAGAGGAATGTTGAGCAGGCGGGTTACCACCTTGTTCACCTCTTCAGCGCTCAGGTCGTGCAGCTTCACGTGCAGTTTCCGCCCCTTTTTCTGCCAGACCATCTTGGAGGGGGCAACCAGTGTTTTGAGGCTATCTACCTTTTTGGCGATCTGCTTGTCCGCCCAGATCTTTTTGAGACTGACCGTCTCCTGCAGCAACGCGAACTCTTTTGCCATCTGCTGGTTGACCTGGGCCATTTCATTCCGTTTGGCATGCTTGTAGAAGAGTGCGGTAAGCGCGAAGAGCAGTGCCACAGCGACAATCAGCTCGTTCCGATAGCGCTGCCAGCTCATACGTTCCCCTCCAGTGTCACAGTTGTACCCGCTTTACGCTGCTTTTTTACGATGCCGGAAGCCTTTGCCAGGGACTCAAGCCGTTTCAGCGCCTTGGCATCGGCTGCTACGAAAACCGCACGGAAACCCTTTTCATCCATTTCGAAAGACTTCAACATTACTCCTTTGGAGAGCATGCCCGCTATTTTACCTACGACTTCACGCTTTTTGCGCTCTGCCGTGTCTATCTTCCGGTATTTGGCGGCAATACTCTCTCTGGCATAGGCACTCTGCAGGCTCGGGTATTTGGCGTAGTAGCTCTCAAGCTTGCTCTGGAGTGTCGTATTGGTACGGCCGTAGCGCCACCCCTCAGCCAGCCATATCACTCCGAAGAGAGAGAGTATCACGGCCAGAAGAACAGCCTGCTTCTGTGTCAGAAGCGATGCCCCTGTCGCACCGAAACTGACCCCTTTTACCGGACGGAACGTTTCATCGAATCTGCCCCACTTCTGTTCGGGGAGTACCGCACGCGGTACGACGGTAACCGTCTGGTCTATGAGTACCAGCGCCTCTTTCTCACTCAGTGCAACCGGCGTAGCAAAGTGCTCTTTTGCCTGCTGGGCAAAAAAGAGTTTTGCGACCCTCTGCGGCGGCAAGCCCCTGCTTTCAAGAAAAGCGGCGATCTCTTTTGGGTCATAGGCGATGAATACCCATGTCTCCCCTTCACGATAGACAAAGTAGCTGTGACTGGCGGGCTCTTCTACCAGTCCGTCAAAGAGTGAAGGGGCGATCTTCTGTGCCTGGTGGGAAAAACGGATCTGCAGCGTTTCGCGTTTGAGGGTATAGAACTGTGGTGTCACCATCACATCCACCCTGCCCTCGATACCGGTAACCGTCGGCATGGCGCGGTGCACCAGTATCAGCGGTCTGCTACTCCTTGAAAAACTCAAATTCACTCACCTCTCCCTCTTGGTCCTTGAATGCAAATGCAAACCGCTCTCCCTCATACATGTAGTGCACTTCACAGCGTGCTCTCTGCACAAACTCCGAAGCAAAGAGCTGTTTGTCAAACAGAATACCGTGTGCACTCAGCAGCGTCTTGAGTGCACCTTCAGCCTCTACCCACTCCTCTTTGAGTAATGCGGGGTCGATCTCAAAGAGTGCTGCAAGCAGTTCTCTCGATATGAAATCACCCGCAATCAGGTTCTCATCGGGGCGTTTGCCCGAGGGATGAAAGACAAAGTAGGCTTTCCACGGTACCCTGCCTGCAGCTTCATCATCCGTTTCAAACTGGTAACGGCTGAGAATCTGCACAAACTGTTGGTACGATATAATACCATTTTTCCGTACAAAACGGCTTTGTTCATCCTCTCTGCTGCCCCGTATGGCCTGCAACAGCATCTCCTCAAGACGCAGGGGGTTGGCCAGCGCATACTTCTCGGCCAGGTAGTCGAACACCTTCTGTGCAGCGGTATACTGTGCACGCATTTTTGCGTTGTTCTCACTTGCGAGCCAGTTGATGTTCACACCGTTGTCGAGCGGACGGCACTGCAGCATCAGCGAAAAGCGGCCATCTTCGGACTGCAGCGGGACGGGAGTGAGGTAGAGGGTGTTGTAGAGGGCTTTTTTGTCTTTGAACTTTCCCAAAACCTTTTTGATGTCGGCAAAGTAGAGGTTCGACTGCACCAGTGCCTTGGTTGCAGAGGCCTCTTTTCTGGCTACGTCAAGGTAGCTAATGAGCACTCCCGTCAAGGCAATGACGGCTGCCAGTACGGAGAGGGTAATGATGAGCGCGAACCCTCTTTGCTGCCGGTATGCGCCCGCTGGCGAGGTCTTTGGTTTATCCATCTGAAAGCTCTGTTAAAGTAAAATCGTTATGATTATACCAAAAGCAACCCAAGGATTGTCATGCACCGCCAAACTACCAACACACAAACGCGTATGAGAAAAGGTTTCTCACTGATCGAACTGCTCATTGTCATTGTTATTCTGGGAGGGCTTGTCGCCGTGGTCGCCCCTGGGCTGATGGACTCTGCAGACCAAGCCAAGCGCGATACGGTCTGCCTGAAGATGGATGACCTCAAAAAACGTCTGGATATGTTCAAACTCGACAACGGTGTCTACCCCGATACCGAAGAGGGTTTCGAAGCGCTTCTTAGCAACCCCGATGCGGACAAGTACCCCAACTACCGCGCCAAACCCTACCTCAAGAAGCTGCCCAAAGATTCATGGAGAACACCGTTCATCTACATCAACAACGGTGACGATGTCGAGATCATCTCTCTGGGTGCTGACCGCAAACAGGGCGGAGAGGGTAACGGCAAAGATATCAAATTCTCCGAATGTAACAAATAGCGCCTTTCATGCTCTCTCACACACGCCCCGGCAGCCGGAAAGCCTTTTCACTGCTGGAGCTGCTGCTGGT
>JALWLU010000122.1 GCA_026996325.1 Sulfurovum sp. | reverse complement strand
GCCTGAACGACTCCAGAGAAACCTTTTTGAAGTAGTAGTCGTTAAAGAGTACACTAACAGGAAAGCCTGAAACATCATAGTCCGGCAGCGGATCGGGGATCTCCGAATAGAATACCGGCGGCACATCATCCTGCCCGTCATAGGGGTAGAAGACCACTTTGGGGTTGTGCTCCTTGACATAGTTTTGTGCCTGCGTAAAACGCTTGTAGTCGATACGGTGCTCTTTGTCCTTGCAGACACCATAGACATACTGGCCATATCCTTTGAAGGGCGGTGCTTTGCAGAGTGCATTGAGCTCACTGTTCCCCATCAGATAGACAAATGCCGTATTCTCCCTGTCTCTATCATCCTGTGCCACACCGACACCGATCTCATCTATTCCAACATTCAAAAAGCCGAAACGGTGGTAAATGGCAGAGAAGAGCCCGTCTATGGAACTTTGCGCATCGATGTTCTTTGTCGAAAGGTTTTCAAGTACCTGTGTGGAGAGGTATCCGGCACGCAGTGCACGCTGGGCAGGCGTTTTCCCCGTAAAACCGGGGAAGCCTGGAGTCTCATTGTGTGAAGTGACCCTGTTTCGCACCAGATAGTGCGCATGTGCCTCTGCCGCCCGGGCAAGCGCTTCGTTATGATAGAGGGCATTCATCCCCATCGCTTCGCGTATATCGTTCAACAGACTGAGCGCACTGCTCTTTTCATACTCCAAATCCAACTTCGGAAGCTGCCGCTTAACGACCTTTGCTTCAGCGCTGAAGAAACCCGCCCTCGATGACAATGGAGAAAGAGCGAAGAAGACCAAACACAGTATTAAAGCACGTTTAATATTTACAAATATACTCACTCTTCCCTCACCTTTCCTCGCATCTTCTTTTTGTTCGCATGCTTCTTTTTCGATGCAAGCCGACGTTTGACGGCTCCTTTGGTCGGTTTGGTAGGGATACGCTTCTTGTGCATAACATTAACACTTTTGATAAGCTCTACCAGCCGCTCCAGCGCTTCTGCTCTGTTCTGTTCCTGACTTCGGTGCTGTTGGGATTTAATGACGATGATGCCCTCTTTGGTAATGCGCTTGTCTTTGAGCGAAAGCAGCTTCTCTTTGTAGTGCTCAGGCAGTGAAGATGCAGCAATGTCAAAGCGTAGATGTACCGCTGCTGCCACTTTGTTGACCTTCTGCCCTCCGGAGCCCTGCGCCCGTATGGCAGAGAGCTCGTTTTCGTTTTCGTCGAGTATAACGGTGTTGGAGATTTTCAGGGTAGCCATGCTGCCTCTTTTTGTTTTATGTTTTCTTCTTCAATGCTATCTCTATCTACTTCTGGACCTCTTCAGCATCGATGTGCTAATCGAAATCGACAATATCTTTCCCTGTCAGTTTTTTGATGATGAGTTTTGCCCAAAAACGTATTGAGGAGATTAACAAAATACCTAAAACCAAAAGGACGATATTCTCTTTGATACTATTGGGCACAACGTCAAAAAAACCGAGCAGGAACATAACGACACCGGGAAAGAGTATAAAAGGTGCCACTACACCTGCACATGTCGGACAGCCACCACGCCACATCGAAATGAGGAAAAGCACCCCTACTGCAATCAATATCCCGCCTGTTTCCACTTTAATCCTTGATTTTTCTTTGCAATCATTTTATCTGATTACGTTTAAATCTGTCATCACAATCCACTGTTTTCACAAATCAAAAGAGAGATTGGCAAACGCCCCTTCGACACTTGCTGCACTTTTGTAACGTGTTTTTAGGAGCCTTACGTTTTTGGTTTCCATGTCACATATTGCAATGCGAAAGTTCATACCCATTTGGGGTTCTACAACGCAGACAATTTTTCCGTTGTACTCCCGTGTGGCGTGAATGATGCCCTGCAGTTTCGGGAAGAAGTATTTGGGGTAGCTCAGCGGTGTGATCTCAACGATCTTGATGTTGTCCTTTTTCTCAAGCGTATCGAGCACCAGCTGCGCATCTTCCACACTCTCAAACTGCACACACCAGTCATCGAACTCTTTATTGAAGTGTGTGAGGTCTTCATCCAGGAAACCTCCGGCGAGCGATTGTAGTGCGAAAATTAGCATATATCTCATCCTCTGTTTTGGAAATGGAATGGTAGCATAATTTTTTATGCTTTGCCACGCCATTTATATCCCAAATAGACTTGCATATATAAATCAATCTATCTCTAAAAGTGTAAAAATATGCATAATGAAGTAGTAAATATGCATAAATATTATGCATTTATGGCGTTATATGCATACAGCAAAGCCCTCTACTACGCCACCCTCGAAAAGGCACAGATAGACGGCGATATTATCCCTTTGGTCTACTTTTTGACTGAAGCGGTAGAGAGGATGAAGATGCAGTTGGGGATAAAGAGAAGTGTATGAACCATCTTATAGATCATCTATGGTCTTATGGCAGTAGACCTCCCTCAACTTCTCCAACACCCTCACCATCGCCAGCGTGTCAAGCTCGCAATACTTCAGCAGCGCCTCGCGCGTCCTCTCTTTCTCCACTGCGTCCATCTTCTCCATGTTGGCAAAGGCATTCATCGCTTCACTGCCGTTGTGTACGCCGTCGAGGGCTTTATAGGCTTGTGCCATTTCGGGTACGAGGGCGGGGAGGACGTACTTGATGGAGTAGCTACCCTGCATGGCCGGGGTGACGTAGTGTTTTTGCTGAAACGGGGTCATGAGGTCTCTGAGGTGTTCGCGAACATTATGATGACCTGTAACCTTTTAGTGTTTTGCCCCAGTCAAAAACCTTAGTTCTTTCACCTCAAATAGCTCTACTTCAATAATATCAACTTTTTTGTCATCAAACAAAACAACATTATCACCTTTCCCGACAGAACTTTTGAAAATAAAACCATCAAATCCAGCATCTTTAATAAGTTCCGAAAGATATTGACTTGGGAGATATTCCAAATATGCATCTCTCGGGAGAACAGGTTTAGACAATTCTTCAGCAAAATGCTGCAATAATGAAATGTATTTGAAAATAAATACTGCCTCTTCGCTCTCTTTTGAAAAAGGGGAAGTGGCCTTTCTTGGGTTTCTTAAATCGGCCAATCTCAATCGGTCAACAATTTTTATTTTTGCAATAGTAATCACGTCTCCTTTATGGGGACGTACTTCAGCAATTGCTGTAGAACGATTGGTAGCAGTATACAAATATGAGATGCCCACAGGATTGGCTCTTCCACCATTTTTTACATACTCAGCCGGTGGCTTACCCATTTTCTCTAGTTCTATTAGTTTCTTATCTTCACTTATTCTT
>JALWLU010000121.1 GCA_026996325.1 Sulfurovum sp. | reverse complement strand
AGAAAACGTTTGCGTGTCTGTTTGGGGTTTTCGCTCATATATCCCTCTATGACCGCCCAGTTGTAGAGGTTGTTGTTGATGTATCCAAAGCCGCTTTTGAGATGTTGTGCCAGCGTCTGGTCACCATGCTTCATGGCAAAGACTTTCTTGTGCTCAGGAAAAAGAACGGCTTCTAGCAGATAGCGTTGATTGTTGGTCAACCCCTCGTCTGCTTTGTCAGTGCGTAAAAGCACGGGAAGCGTATGTGCCCCTGTCTGTTCTATCTCAATATAGCCAAGCTGTGCAAGTTCGATGACTGCTGCGGCGAAATTCTCATCGTCGGCGTATTTGTCAAGCAGCAGTCCGGACTGCAGCACACTCAGCCCTTTTGGCGGTAGGTAACGTACAGCGACAGAGCGTCTGTCCTCAAAGCCGATATAATGTTTGAAACTGTTGAAGAGGTAGAGCAGGTACACTGCCAGTGCCGCCCAGTGCCAGTGCTGTGCAAACCAGTCTGCCAGTGTAGGTGTCACATTCTCAATGCCGCTTTGGTCCAACAGTCCCTGTGGGAATGCAAGCTCTACGGTCATTCCTTCATAGGGGGCAAGACGGGGTGCGGTGACAAGCAGTTTACGGTCGTTTAGCCATCTAGTACTTGCAGAGGAGGAGGTCGTACCATACGTACCTGTGTATGTAGAGAGTGCTACAAGAGATTTTTCAAGCGAAGCAGGCAGGTGGAAGCGGGCAGTGACATTATCGATGGGTATAGCCCAGCCCGTACCTACGACATTCCATCGCACGGCATCGTTTTGTGGATTCTGTGCCGCTGGTAGGACCCCCAGTTTGACACGATAGGCGATGGTGTAGCGGTGTTTCCCGCTCAGGTAGGAGGAGGCGCTGCCGATCTTGATGCGAAGCAGCTCTCCTGCACGTTTTGAGTGCCATGTGCTTTTCTCCCATTTGACAGGCATGCCGTCCATCATCACTCTAAAGTCGTAGAGACCGATATCTTTGAGCACACCGTTATATCTGATTTGGTAAGGGATGTCACGGTAGATACCGTGGCGGCTCCGGTTTTCGAAGTTGTAGTCGATATTCTCCTCTATGGCAAGTTCACCGCTCTGTTCGATCGTTACATCGACAGCGAAGCGGTCTATCTTTTCGGCAAAGAGGGCAGTGCCAAGCAGTAGCAGTAGAAAAAAGGAGCGCAGCATCACGGTTAGAAACTGATCTTTGGCATCTGTTTGACCGCTTCTGCTTCATGGGCATCCAGTTCGAAGTAGTCGCGCTTGGTGAAGTTGAACTTCTGTGCCACGAAGAGGTCAGGGAACGATTCGATCTTGGCGTTGTAGTCACGCACAATGGCGTTGTAGTAGCGTCTGGCGTTCTGGATCGCCTCTTCGAGGCTGCTAAGCTCCTCCTGAAGTTTGAGGAAGTTGGTATTGGCCTTGAGCTCGGGGTATGCTTCGGCAAGAGCGAAGAGTTTTCCCAGTGCACCGCTGAGCATGTTGGCAGCTTCGGCTTTCTCTTCGACACTGCTGGCACTCAAACCCTTCTGGCGTGCGGCAATGACCTTTTCAAGGGTTTCGCCCTCGTACTCCTTGTAGCCCTTGACCGTTTCTACAAGGGCGGGAATGAGGTCATAGCGCCGTTTGAGCTGTACGTCGATGTCCGACCATGCCGCATCGATGCCCGCACGCAGCGAGACCAGTTTGTTGTAGATGGCAACGAGGTAAGCACCCGCACCAACAATAATAAGCAGTACGATATTTCCAAAACTCATAAGGTTTCCTTGTAGTTGGTTTGCATAATTTATTATAGCGCGTTATACTTACTTAAAAAAAGAGTACCCATGGCATACGATCTGAAAAAGAAACTGGTCATCGCGATCTCCTCGCGCGCACTCTTCGATCTGGAAGAGGAGAACCGTCTGTTTGAGAAAAAAGGACTGGAACGCTACTACCGTTACCAGATACGCAACGAGGAGAAGCCGCTTAAACCCGGTGCGGCATTCGGATTCGTCAAGAACATTCTGCGCATCAACAGGGCCTTTGATGATAAACTCATAGAGGTGATTGTCCTCTCACGAAACAATGCTGCAACCGGCCTTCGCATCAAACACGCCATAGACCGTTACGGTCTGGATATTGACAGGGCAGGCTGGACAGCAGGCGCACCTATTGCCAATTATCTCAAAGCTTTCGAAGTGGATCTCTTTCTTTCTGCACACGAAGAGGATGTACAGTCGGCCATCAATGAGGGAATCGCAGCGGCACGCATCATTCCAAAGAAGTACAAAAAACGAGGCAAGCGACACGATGTACGTATCGCTTTTGATGGTGATGCAGTGCTCTTCTCTGACGAGTCGGAGAAGATATACAAAAAGCACGGACTTGAAGCCTTTCTGGCCCATGAGAAGAAGAATGCGAAAAAACCGCTGCCAAAGGGGCCTTTTGCCAAACTCCTCAAAGTCATCTCGCACATCCAGCAGCGCTTCCCAATGGAGAAGGCACCCATCAAGACCGCGCTTATCACTGCCCGCAACTTCTCGACCTTCGAGCGTGTCATACGCACCTTCGATGCCTGGGGCGTACGGGTGGACGAAGCCTTCTTCCTTGGCGGTGTGGAGAAACGGCGGGTTGTCAAGGCCTTCAATGCCGATATCTTCTTTGATGACCAGGATGTTCACCTTGATAGAACTTCCAAGTCGACACCGTCAGCAAAGGTCCCCTATGTTAAAAAGAAAAAATAATAGTTAATCATTAATTAATGTGTGTTATAATGACTTGACAACAACAATCCAAATACCAAATATAAAGGGGAAGATATGCTGAGTATTACGCTCGACAAAGAGAAGGCTATTGTGACACTGGAACCCGAAGGGCCGCTGAGTGAAGAGGATTTCGAGACAGCCGTCAAGGTAATTGATCCGTTTATCCAGGAACATAAGAAGCTTGCAGGGCTCATTATTGCAGCAGAGGATTTTCCGGGATGGGAAGACTTTTCGGCACTGGCCGAACATTTAAAATTCATCAAAAATCATCATAAAAAGGTAAAGAAGCTGGCATTCGTGACAGATTCACCTATTGGAAAATTTGCAGAAAAAATCGGTTCACACTTTGTTGAAGCAGAGGTAAAAGAGTTTCCCTACGCCCAGAGAAAAGAGGCGAGGGAGTGGATATTGGCTAAGTAGCAGGCTTATTCGACAGTGTCGGGGGTAAGGCCTACCTCTTCGAGCCAGTGGCGAAGCATCACCACTTCATCTTTTGTCAGATGGTCGCCATGCGGCAGTGGGAGAACGAACTCG
>JALWLU010000120.1 GCA_026996325.1 Sulfurovum sp. | reverse complement strand
GTATTACATCATCTGATGCTCCGTTTACAGGCACATACAGACCTATAGATCCTTTGTCGACCTTCAATACGGAAGATCCAAACGGTACTTGGACATTGAGCATTGCTGATGAATGGTCAGTGGACAGTGGTACATTCCACTCTGTGAGTATTACAATAGAGTAGAACTGATCCTGCATCATTGCAGGATCAGGGTGTTTGTATGAAGGTAAGTCAGGTATGTTTTTAAATATGATGTAAGTATGTTTTATGTACTTCCACTACACTTCCCAGCCTGACACTTCATCTGGGTATTTTTCTCTTTTTTGGGTGCCTTTTTTTCAGTGCTGATATTGTTTGTGAAGGTTGTGCTGTTTTTCTCTTTTGGCGTGATGGTCAGTCTGCCGGTGTTGGGGTCGCGGACACAGTTGTAGAGCGCTTTGGTGCTTTTGGATTTGAGCACACAGTCTCGTCGGGGGTCTTTTTTGTCCATCTGGTTGAGGATATTGAGCTTTTTCTTGACAAGTACAGCAGAGCCGTCAACCATGGAAGCGCCGCATTTTCCAGCCCCACACTTCATACCGCCTTCGGTGAGGGACTTCTCTTTTTCTTTGTCACTGCAGCCGGTGATGATCGTCAGGGTACTGACGATCATCAGAGTGAAGAGTGAAGAGTGAAGAGTGAAGAGTTTAGGTATGCGTTTCTTTCGAAACGCTTCTATTGGATTGGATAGTGTCATTTCTCTTTTCCTTTTTAATTTTTACCTTTTAATTTTCTACGTTCGTACATCATATAGAAAATCGGTATCAAAAGCAAGCTGAGCACCGCCGAGCTGACAACACCGCCAATCATCGGGGCGGCTATACGCTGCATGACTTCTGAGCCTACACCGTGTGTATACATGATGGGCAGCAGTCCTGCGAGGATGGCAAAAACAGTCATCAGTTTGGGACGGACACGCTGTACGGCACCTTCGTAGATGGCATCATTGAGTGCTTTTTCGTCAAACTTGCTTCCAAGCTTCAGTTGAGCCTCCTCTACACTCTCCTGCAGGTAGACGATCATCACGATGGCTGTTTCAGCCGTTACACCAAGCAGGGCAAGAAAGCCGACAATGATGGCGATGCTCATATTGAACCCGAGTATATCGACGTAGAAGAAACCTCCCAGCAGGGCAAAGGGAAGGGTAAAGAAGACGATAAGGGTCGGGATCATCTCTTTTAGTGCAAAGTAGATGAGCACCAGAATGACAAGCAGAACGGTTGGGATGATCCATTTTATCTTCTTCATGGCAGAGGCAAGATATTCCGACTGTCCCGCCCATTCAATGTAGTAGCCGTCAGGCAGTTTGAGGTTTTTGAGTGCCTCGAGTGCCTTCTCTTTGTAGGTGACGACACTCATGCCAAGCTGTGGTGTGATGTAGATGAAGGTGACCGGTGTTGCCATCTCGCTTTTGATGACCGATGCTCCCTGATGGTACACCACTTTGGCAAACGTAGAAAGCGGTACAAAACCAAGCGATGTCTTGATCTGGATGTTGCGTATTTCATCGAGGTTTCTACGCTCATCCTCTTCAAGACGCAGGGCGATAGGGTAGCGTTCCAGTCCTTTGTACATAGTAGTGATCTTCTTCCCGCCAATGGCAGCGGAGGTGTAGTCAAGGATGACCGATTTGCTGATACCGTAGCGTTTGAGTGCTTCAGTGTCGATATCGATATCTATGAAGTATCCTGCACTTGCCTGATCGGAGATGACCGACTGGGTACTTTTGAGGTTTCGCAGGGTTTTTTCTATCTGCTGTGCAACCTTTTGCAACCCTTTGGCATCTTTACCGTAGAGCTTGATACCAAGCGGGGTTCTAATGCCTGAGAGCAGCATATCGATGCGCCCTCTGATCGGGTAGGTCCATGAGTTGACCAGCCCCGGTACCTGCAGTGCCTTGTCCATTTGGGCCATCAATTTCTGGGTGGTCATACCCGGACGCCACTGATCTTTTGGCTTGAAAGTAATGATGGTCTCAAGCATCCCCAGTGGTGCAGGGTCGGTAGCCGTATTGGCTCGTCCCCCTTTGCCAAAGACCGTGGCGACTTCAGGAAAGCTTTTGATGATCTTGTCGGTCTTTTGTGTCAGCGCTTTTGTCTGGTCAATGGAGATACCGTAAGGGGTCACAGGCATATACATCACGGTCTGCTCATCGAGCATCGGCATGAACTCCCAGTTGAGTTTTTGGTAGAGAGGAACGGCAAGCAGCAGCAGTGCCACGGCTGCGGTAATCACAAGATACTTCAGCTTCAGTCCGTACACCAAAATGGGGTGATAGAGCCAGATGAAAAAACGGTTGAGCGGGTTTTTAGACTCGGGTCTGATCTTCCCTTTGACGAAGTAGATCATCAGCACCGGTACAAGCGTGACCGCAAGCAGGGCACCCGCAGTCATGGCAAAGGTTTTGGTAAATGCCAATGGGGTAAAGAGGAGCCCTTCCTGTCCAGAGAGTGCAAAGATAGGCAAAAATGAGACCACTACCAGTGCCAATGCAAAAAAGATGGGACGTCCAACCACCTGTGACGCAGAGACAATGGCGGCAATACGCTCTTTGTTGGTCAAGTCACGTCCCAGAGCACCTTCGGCTTTGTGGATCGCCTTGTGTGCATTCTCGATCATGACAATGGGGGCATCGACCATCGCACCGATTGCGATGGCAATACCGCCAAGACTCATGATGTTACTTCCGATACCAAAGAGTTTCATCAGCAAAAATGTCAGACCAATGGTCAGCGGCAGGACAAGCAGGACGATGAGTGATGAACGCAGATGCATCAAAAAGAGCCCGATGATCACCACAACGATAATGCTCTCCTCAATAAGTGTATGTTTGAGTGTATCGACAGCTTTTGAAATGAGGTCAGAACGGTCATAGGTGGTTACGACATCGACACCGTCCACCTTGAGCTCTTTCATTTTTTCTTTGACACGCTGAAGGGCACTGTAGACATCTTCACCGTAGCGAAGCATGACAATGCCGCCTACAACTTCTCCTTCACCGTTTAGGTCTGCCATACCGCGTCTTGCAGCAGGTACCTTTTCGACACGCCCAATGTCGCCAAGTGTCAGCGGCACACCCCCTTTGGTGGTGATGACAAGGTTACGTATCTCGTTGAGATCTTTAACATATCCTTTGGCCTGCACCATCCATTCGTACCCGTTCTGGATGACGATACGTCCTCCGGTATCGTTGTTATTGTTTTTGAGCGTACGTGCGACATCTTGTATGGAGAGGTTGTACTGTACCAGTGCATCGTTGTTGACCGTAACTTGAA
>JALWLU010000119.1 GCA_026996325.1 Sulfurovum sp. | reverse complement strand
GGCACTAAAGCCGGGTGAAATCACGACCAAGCCGGTCAAGACGCAGTTTGGCTACCATGTGATCTACCTTGAGAGCAAAGATGCACCTCATGCTGTACCTTACGATGCAGTAAAAGAGAAGATCATCGCTTCACTCAAGCAGCAGGAGTTTGCAAAGAAGATTGCCGAGATGGCAAAAGAGCTCAGAAGCAAAGCGAAAATCGTCGACATGGAAAAAGACGCAGGCGCGAAGAAGTAACACAGCGTGTTTGAGGGGGGAGGAGAAATGAAACGATTGATCATTGCGCTTGGCGCAGTCTGCCTGCTTGGTTTTTCACCGGTCATGGCGGATCACTTGAAAGACAGACTGAGCGGTATGCTCAACGAAAAAGATGATATGCCGGCAATGGTGAATCTCAATGGCCTCGGTATGGGTGCGGCAAGACCTGTCAAGCCCGCAAGCAGACCTGCCAAGACAGTCGTTGCTACCGTGAACGGGAAAAAGATTCTCAAAAAAGAGGCCGATGCCTATCTCTCCGAGCGTACCAAAGGCAAGGTGAGTGATTTTGACCTCCTTCCAAAAAAGCAGCGCCTGGCACTCATTAAAGAGATGTCTCTGCCGCTCGTACTGGCAAACGAAGCACAAAAAGGTCTCTCCAAAGGAGAAACCGATGCTGTCCTCTCCCGTCTGTGGATGCAGAAAAAATCGGCTGACATGAATGTAAGTGATGAAGCGATTGCCCAGACATATGAGAAGATCAAAGCCCAGGCAAAAGCGCAGAGTGCACTTGCCCAGGTTCCTCCCCTTGAAAAGATCAAAGAGCGTATCAAAATGCAGATTGCCGAACAGAAGATTGTCAAAGATCTGATGCGCGGTGTGCAGGTCCGTGTTGAGCCGAACTCAGATACTGTTGCCGGGTATGCGGGGATGATGGCGATCAGTGTCGATGATGTGAACAGAGCGCTTCAGATCATGACCAAAGGAAAAGCTACCTGGGCGACACTGCCGGAAAAAGACAAGACACGTGTGCTTGAGATGGTCGCACCGCGTCAGATGATCGCCCTTGCAGCCAACAACGAGTTGAGCAAAGAGCAGAAAGAAAATGCGCTGACCAACTACTGGATGCAAAAGCAGCTTTCCACTGTAGCCGTGAGTGACGATGAGGTCAAGAAGCGTTATGCCAAGATCAAGAAACGTCTTGCAAAATCGAAAAAGGAACTGCCGCCCTTGGAAAAACTAGCACCTGCGCTGAAGCTGGATCTTGCTAAAGAGAAGCTGGTAAGTGACCTGATGAAGCATGCAAAAATAAAACTCAAATAAATCAACAAAGGAACGTGTAACGATGTCTACAAAAGTGATGGATGCCATTTCGGCAGGTGTCGTGACAGGTGATGACCTGCAGAGACTTTTTGCAATTGCAAAAGCGAACGAATTCGCCATTCCGGCGGTCAATGTGGTGAGTACCCCTTCGGTCAATGCGGTGATGGAGGCGGCCAAAAAGGTCAACTCTCCAGTGATCGTCCAGTTCAGTAACGGTGGTGCGGCCTACTATGCCGGCAAGGGTATCGACTCGAAAACCGGCGCGGTTCTGGGTGCCATTTCGGGCGCACAGCACGTCCATACGCTTGCCGAGGCGTATGGCGTGCCTGTAGTACTGCACACCGACCACGCGGCACGGAAGCTCCTGCCGTGGATCGATGCGCTGCTCGATGCGAGTGAAGCGCACTTTGAGAAGACGGGCAAGCCGCTCTACTCTTCCCATATGATCGATCTCTCCGAAGAACCGATAGAGGAGAACATCGAAACCTGTAAGCGCTATCTTGAGCGTATGAGCAAAATGGGAATGACACTCGAGATAGAGCTTGGTATCACCGGCGGTGAAGAGGATGGTGTCGATAATACCGATGTGGACAACAACCTGCTTTATACGCAACCTGAAGAGGTGGCTTACGCCTACGAAGAACTGATAAAAGTCTCGGACAAGTTCACGGTTGCAGCCTCCTTTGGAAACGTGCATGGTGTCTACAAACCGGGTAATGTCGTTCTTCGTCCGGAAATTCTTGACAACTCCCAGAAGTACATCGAAGAGAAGTTCAACACAGGGCCAAAGCCTGTCAACTTCGTTTTCCATGGCGGATCGGGAAGCGAACTCAAGGATATCCGTGAAGCGATCAGCTACGGTGTGATCAAGATGAATATCGATACCGATACGCAGTGGGCATTCTGGGATGGCGTACGCCAGTACGAGAAGTACTACCACGACTACCTGCAGGGGCAGATCGGCAATCCTGAGGGTGAAGACAAGCCGAACAAGAGCTATTACGACCCTCGCAAGTGGCTCCGTGCCGGTGAAGAGTCGATGGTCAAACGTCTCGAGCAGGCGTACGAAGATCTCAACTGCCTGAATAGAAACTGATTAGAGCGTATCTGCCAAAGGCCGCTTTGAGATAAACACTCTGGCAGTCGCAAACGTGAGAAGTGTAAAGCGAAAGCAAACTGCTTTGCTTTCGTAGCTTCGAAACCGAAACGGTCGGAGCGTAAGCGAAGCCGTGAAGGCAACTCAAATTTATAGGCAAAGTGCTCCTTTGTCGCATTTACCTCAAAGCGTCCAGTCAATAATGAAACTAAACTTTCCATCCCCTATCCAAACTGTTACTTTTGAAAAACATACATTCTATCTTAAACGTGATGACCTTATTCATCACGATTTTTCCGGCAACAAAGCACGTAAACTATACTATTTTCTTAAAAACGATTTCCCCCATATCGATACAGTTGTCTCCTACGGTTCGGCACAGTCCAATGCGATGTATTCGCTCTCCGTTCTGGCGAAGATGAAGGGGTGGAAATTCGAGTATTATGTCGATCATATTGCAGACTACCTGAAAGAGAATCCGCATGGGAACTACAAAGCGGCTCTTGAAAACAGTATTGTTTTCAAAGTGAAGAGTGAAGAGTTAAGAGTTAAGAGTGAAAATGTTTTACTTATTGAAGAGGGGGGACGGCAGAGGGAGGCGGAGTATGGTATCAAATTATTGGCACAGGAGATTCTTGACTGGCAAAAAGAGAACAATATAAAAGAGCTCAATGTGTTCCTCCCATCAGGTACCGGCACAACAGCCCTTTTTCTACAGAAATCACTCTTCACTCTTCACTCTTCACTCTTCACTTGTGTTTACACAACTCCTTGTGTCGGAGACAGTAACTACCTGAAAAAGCAGTTTACTATGCTGGAAGCTGACGAAAGATACCACCCAACCATACTTTCATTGCCCAAAAAGCACCATTTTGGAAAACTCTATAGAGAAAATTACGAAATTTGGCTAAAATT
>JALWLU010000118.1 GCA_026996325.1 Sulfurovum sp. | reverse complement strand
TCGCGACAAGGGTGAAGATGAATGCGATCATGAAGGCGAAGCCGGCCCGTACGGTGATGTAGCCAAAGAGGTTGATGTCGAAAAGTTGCGAGATGGTATAGAGCATGACTCTCTTTCGTGTAATTTAGGTATACAAAAGCTTATTTTACTATGATTTCAATAAAAAACAGCGCAGGGGTTTAGGGGTGCCTTTTTGTCCAATGCTCTGGCATCGCGAACGGCAAGCGCCCTGGCGGGTTGGGCGCTCCTTGGTCGCATCGGACAAAAAGGCACCAAGGCACCCTGTGAGGGAAGAAGAGAGATATGGATATACAGAAAACACTGCTGATCATCACTGACGGTATCGGTTACAAACCGGAGAGCGCCTGCAACGCGTTCGCCGATGCGAACAAACCGACCTACGAAGCGTTGGAGAACGTGCCAAAAGCGCTCATCTCCACCTACGGGCTGAGCGTGGGGCTTCCCGAAGGCCAGATGGGCAACTCCGAAGTGGGACACATGACGATCGGTTCTGGCAGGGTGCTCTACCAGGACCTGGTCAAGATCTCTCTGGCGCTGGAGGATGGCAGTATCGAGCACAACGAGGTGCTTAAAAAGATCCTTGAAACCAGCGACAGAGTACACCTGATCGGTCTGATGAGTGACGGCGGGGTGCATTCACATATCGAACACACGATAGGCTTTGCGAAACTGGCAAAAGCAAGGGGCAAAAAGGTCTTTTTGCATCTCATTACCGACGGAAGGGATGTCAGTCCGACCTCTGCGGCAGAGTATCTGGAACAGGTCGAAGCGATCTGTGACGAGGATATCCGGATCGCCACCATTGGAGGACGATTCTACACTATGGACCGTGATAACCGATGGGAGCGTGTTGAAAAAGGGTACCGTGCCATCGCAGAGGCCACACCCAAAACCGACCTCTCTCCAAAAGAGTACATCGAGGCAAGTTACGAGAAGGGGGAGACCGACGAGTTCATCGAGCCTGTAGCCTTTGCCGGATATGAAGGGATGAAAGAGGGTGATGCGGTCATCGTCACCAACTTCCGCTCTGACAGGGTGCGTGAAATTACGACGGCTCTGGGAGATCCCGACTTCAATGCATTCGAACGCAGCTACATTCCTCTGCAGATTGCGACGATGACGCAGTATGATGCTTCGTTCCCCTACCCGGTGCTCTTTCCCAAGGAGGCACCCAAAAATACGCTTGCAGAGGTGATCGCCAAAGCCGGGCTGCGTCAGCTACATACGGCAGAGACCGAGAAGTACGCGCATGTGACCTTCTTTCTAAACGGCGGCATTGAAGAACCGGTGGTGGGTGAAAGCCGTGTGCTCATTCCAAGCCCTGACGTGAAGACTTACGATCTCAAGCCGGAGATGTCCGCCCCCGAAGTGGGTGATGCGGTACGCACGGCGATGGATGAGGCGTACGACTTCATTGTGGTCAACTTCGCTAACGGTGATATGGTGGGCCACACCGGAAACTACGAAGCGGCGAAGAAAGCGGTGGAAGCGGTCGATACGGAGCTTGGGAAGATTGTCGCCAAGGCCAAAGAGGCAGGATATGCCATCGTGCTTACCTCCGACCACGGCAACTGTGAAGAGATGTGTGACGGTGAGGGGCATGTGCTGACAAACCACACCGTAGGCGATGTCTGGTGCTACATCCTTGCCGACGGTGTTGATAAGGTTAAGGAGGGTGGCGGACTCAATAATGTTGCCCCTACGGTACTCAAACTGATGGGGCTGCCGATCCCTGAAGAGATGGATGAACCGCTGATTGCATAGCCTCTGCATTTTTTGGTACAATGGTGCAATAGATCTGTTTGGGCGCTGTCCCTGTAAAATGTTACACTAATTAGAGGTTGCACGCAATGGAAAAACGTATCAAAGAGTCGGTGGGTACCCTGCTGGCGCATATTATTAAGGTAGATCATCGCGACATAGAGAAGGAAGCACCGCTCTTTTGTGAGATCATGGGGCAGAACTTCGACTGCAGCGAAGAGGAGGCGCGGGCCTTTCTTGAAGAGGTGATCGACAAGGAGTACGACCTGGACAAGCATATCGACATCATCAACCAGGCACTCTGTGAGGACAAGCTTTCGAAGTATCACCTGCTCGAGCAGCTCAACCATATTATCTACTCGGACAAAATTAGTGAAGAGGATTACAAGATCTTCGAAGATATCAAGAACCGGCTCTTTAGCTGCTGAGTTCCGGGTAACGATCACATACATCACACAACAGAAAGGAAGCAGATGAAATTTTCAGGAAAGAACGTACTTGTAACGGGTGCAAGCCGCGGTATCGGCGCGCAGATAGCCAAAACACTGGCAGAGATGGGACTGAAAGTATGGGTGAACTACCGCAGCGGAGAGGCTGAAGCTGCAGCGGTCAAGGCGGAGATCGAAGCTGCCGGCGGTCAGGCTGAGACTATAGGGTTCGATGTGAGTGATGAGGCGGCATTCGTTGCAGCCGTCAAGGAGATTGTCACCGCAGACGGCGAGCTCAGCTACCTGGTCAATAACGCAGGTATCACCAAAGACGGCCTGGCGATGCGTATGAAGACAGAAGCCTTTATGGGTGTTATCGAAGCCAATCTCAAATCGACTTTCATCGGGTGCCGTGAAGCGCTGAAGGTGATGGGCAAGAAGCGTTTCGGATCTGTGGTGAACATCGCCTCGATTGTCGGAGAGACAGGCAATGCCGGACAGACCAACTACAGTGCCAGCAAGGGCGGTACTATCGCAATGACCAAGAGCTTCGCAATGGAAGCGGCCCCGCGCAACATTCGTTACAATACGATCACCCCTGGCTTCATCGCCACAGAGATGACCGACGTACTCAAAGATGAGGTCAAAGAGGCGTTCATTGCCAAGATCCCTCTGGGACGCTTCGGTGAACCAAGAGAGGTCGCCGAAGCGGTCGCTTTCCTCCTTTCAGACCACGCCTCCTACATCACCGGGGAGACGCTGAAGGTGAATGGCGGGATGTATATGTAATGCTGCTGTGCAGCATTACATGTAAGTGAGGAGTGAAGAGTGAAGAGTGAAGAGTTTCGGTATGCTTTCTCTGCGAGAAAGCTTTTATTGATAATAGAGGCATCGCAAAGCGATGCAAACCAAAACTATTCACT
Source organism: Sulfurovum sp. (assembly GCA_026996325.1). Lineage (GTDB taxonomy): Bacteria > Campylobacterota > Campylobacteria > Campylobacterales > Sulfurovaceae > Sulfurovum. The sequence goes on along the minus strand of JALWLU010000118.1, from coordinate 39,947 downwards.
ATTCACTATTCACTATTCACTCGCGGGAGGCGCCCATGTCCGCTAAACTCCTCCTCCTCGAAGACGACCGTCTCTTCAACGAAACCCTGCAGGATTTTCTCGAAGAGGAGGGGTTTGGTGTGGATGTGGCGCTGGATCCCTACACGGCACTTGATCTGACGTACGAGAAGACCTACGATCTGTATCTTTTCGATGTGAACCTGCCCTATGAGAGCGGGTTCGATCTGCTTGGCAAACTGCGCCAGAGCAACGATATGACCCCTGCCATTTTTCTGACTTCACGGGAAGACAAGGACGCTTTACGTGAAGGCTTCGAATGTGGTGCGGACGACTATCTGCGAAAACCGGTCGATCTTGACGAACTGCTGCTGCGTATCCGTGCGGTGCTTCGCCGGCAGGTGCGGCAGGAGCGCATCAAGATCGGACCCTATACACTCGATATGTTCGCCAAGACACTCTACAAAGATGCAGAAGCGGTTGATGTGAGCAAAAAGACGGTCGAACTGCTGCAGCTGCTCATCGAGGCAAGTGGTGAAGTGGTTACCACAGAAACGATTAAAGAGAGACTTTGGGCGGCAGGACAGAATGCCAGTGAAGGTTCACTTCGTGTCTACATTACCCAGCTGAAAAAGCATTTCCCGGATGCTATCGTCAATGTACGCGGGGTAGGTTACAAGTGGTCATATGAGGTGTAGATGAGAAAACAGACATGGTTGTCGGTGCTCGGATATGTACTCAGTGTAGCGATGCTGCTGAGTTTTGTCTACTGGTTCATGAAGAACGAGGGGTTTACGGAAAACTCTTTTCTGATTGCAAGCATCTTCGTATTGGTGCTGAGTGTGGGGTGGGGGTACGTTATCGCTTCTCATCTTCTTGTGCCTCAGAAGAGGACGCAGGAGCATCTGTTGCATCTGAGCAAAGAGATCGTGCATGAGCTCAATCTTCCGCTGGCGACCATTCAGGCGAACAGCAGTATGCTGCGCCGCAATATAGAAGACGAAAAGGCACTGAAACGGCTGATTCGCATAGACGATGCTGCAAAACGCCTCACCCGGCTCTATGATGAGCTGGTTTACACCATCAAAAAAGAGATGCACGAGATCGAGCGTGAAACGTTTGATCTCAAAGGATTGGTCGAAGAGCGGGTGGCCATCTTCAAAGAGCAGCGCCGCAACCCGTTGAAGCTCGATGTCCACTCCTGCACGGTCCATACCGACCGCATTGGTTTTGAGCAGATCTTCGACAACCTTGTTGGCAATGCGATGAAGTACTCTTCAAAAGAGGCTCCCATCGACATTACGCTGCATTCCCCCATTTTGAAGATTGCCGACCGTGGGATCGGTATGGACGAGGGGCAGATTGTGAAGATCTTCGAAAAATACTATCAGGAAGACAGCAGCATGGAGGGAGAAGGGATCGGTTTGGCATTGGTAAAGGCGTACTGTGATCGTGAAAGTATAGATATCCAGATCGAGTCTCGCAAGGGAGAGGGTACAACGGTGACACTCGACTTGCGTCAGATTGCCGTTTAGGCTGCTATGGTATACTGTCTCCATACGAGGTGAATGATGATACGGGTAATACTCAACGGGAAAAAAGCACTGGATGAACTCTTTCGTGAAGCGGTAATGCAGCTTCGCCAGGAGGGAGAGCGCATAGAGGTTCGCGTAACCTGGGAGAAGGGTGATGCACAGCGTATGGTCCATGAAGCGAGCAGAGACGGCGTGGAGCGCATTGTCGTCGCCGGCGGGGACGGTTCGCTCAACGAGGCGGTAAACGGGCTGGCTACATTGCCAAAAGAGGCGCGTCCGGCAATGGCGATCGTGCCGATGGGAACGGCAAACGACTTTGCTACCGCCTGTGAGATCCCCTGCTCACCGCTCGAGGCGCTGCGCCTTGCCATCGAGGGGGAAGCGCACCCTGTCGACATCGTGCGTGCCAACGAACGCTATTTCCTCAATGTCGCCTCCAGCGGTTTCGGTGCGCAGATCGTCGCCGATACGCCGCCGTCTCTGAAAAACTTCCTTGGCGGGGGCGCCTACACCCTCTCTGCAGTCATCAAGGCGCTCAACTTCACCAGTCACGACGGCCGGCTGCGCTCCGCTGACCTCGACATCGAAGGTAAATCGATCGCGGGGCTTGTCTGCAACGGCAGGCAGGCGGGCGGCGGACAGCTCATCGCCCCTACTGCCTACATCGATGACGGGCTGCTGGACATTGTGGTGATACTGGAGTTCCCGCTGGTTGATCTTGGAGAGGTGATTGCCGAAATCATCGACTATGAACATTCGGGAACCTACGTCAAGCGTTATCAGACGACGTGGGTGGAGTCCATTCCCTACCAGCGCCGCTCGGTCAACCTTGACGGCGAACCCTACGAGGCGGATACGATCCGCTTCGAGATAGTGCCGGGTGCGATCGAGCTGATACTTCCAAAAGGGTGCCCGACACTCAAACCCAAAGCATAGCGGCTTATAATCAAAGTTCCAATATAATCGCAGAAGCAATATCTGCAAAAGAGGTCCAATGCCAGTAGAACAGATCAAACATATCGTCGATTATGGAATTATCGGCTTTTTGCTCTTTTTGAGTTTTCTTACCTTCGCGTTCGCCATAGAGCGTCTGCTCTTCTACCGCAGTATAAAGTTGGAGGAGTACAGCCACATCAAGGCGCTCGAACTCGACCTTGGCAAGCACCTGTCCACCATCGCCTCCATCGGTGTCAACGCACCCTACATCGGTCTTCTTGGAACGGTTTTGGCGATCATCCTGACATTCTACATCATCGGTGAACAGGCAAACGACGTCAACGCGGGCGAGATCATGAAGCACCTTGCACTTGCGCTGAAAGCGACCGCGGCGGGGCTGGTCGTGGCTATTCCCGCAACGGCGATCTACAACGCACTGTTGACAAAGGTTGACAAACTGATCGCGCAGTGGGAGATCCTGCGTGACGAGGGGAAACTGCGCGGATGAGACGCGAACGTTTCGACAAGATGAACGTCGTACCGTTCATCGACATTGTCCTTGTGCTGCTTGTCATCGTGCTGGCAACAGCGAGTTTCGTGCAGAACAAGAGCATCAAGATAGACCTGCCCGCTGCCAGCAGCAAAAAGGCCGAAGAGACCAAGAGTGTCATCATCTCCATCGACAAGGAGGGGAAGTACTTCTACGACAAGACGCCGATGGCGTTTGAAGCGCTCGAAGCCAAACTCAATTCGCTTGACCCCAAGAAAGATGTCGTCTCTCTCCACACCGACAAGCTGACACCGTTTGACTACTTCGTCAAGGTCATCGACATCATGAAGGCCAGAGGTTTCGAGAACATCTCCATCGTCACCAAGCAGTAGAGGGCGATGTGAAGAAGCACCGCTACAAAGTCTCCTTTTTTATCACGGTGCTTCTCTATACCATTCCCATACTGCTCTACCTCTATTGGCTTGAAAAAACCATCACTGTCTCCGACACTCCCAAAGAGCATACCATCGAGATTGCCCTTTCGCAGTTCGTTCCCGAAGCACCCCCCTCTGCGGCAGAGGCACCTGTGCAGCCCGAAACGCCGGTAGAGGAGGAGACGGAGCCCGAAACAAAACCCGAAGAGAAAACTCCGCCGACGGAACCTGTAAAGGAGGAGCCGGCACCGGAGCCCGAACCCGAACCGATTGTAAAAGAGACGCCCGTTCCTCAGCCTATCGTCAAGCCGAAACCAAAGCCAAAACCGGTAAAGAAAAAAACGGTTAAAAAGAGGAAGGTCAAAAAGAAAAAGGTACGGCAAAAAAGGCGTGTCAGCGGAGGGGGCTCTCCGCACTACAGTGCCGCGCAGCGCAACAGCTTTCTTGCACGCATTAGGGCACGTATAAACCGTGCCAAATCCTACCCGCGCATTGCGCAGCGCCGTGGCATGCAGGGGACGGTAAGAGCGCGTTTTACCATTCTAAAAAACGGCCATGTGGGCAACATTGTCCTCTCCGGGCCCAAAGTCTTTCACCGCTCGGCCCAAAAGGCTATCAAGAGCGCCTTTCCGGTCGATGTAAAGCGTGCGCCACTTACTCTGCCTGCGACTGTCAACATCTCACTGCGTTACAAACTTCGATAACCTCTGCCTTTTATTTGAAAAATTAACACTAATTTAACACAGGTCTGCCATACTTGCGAAACATTTTTAAGCAAGGGGAAACAATGCGTTACAAAACACAGGGAATTTTACTTTCGGTCGTCTGTGCGACATCGCTTTTTGGGGCAGAGGCGCAGCTGGGGACCATCGATGTAGAAAGTACGGTCGATACGGAAGTGGTCAAGGATGTACACGGTGATGAGATCAAGTCTGCCGATGTGGCGGAAGCACTCTTCAAGCGGGTACCCAGCGTTACACTGGTTAGACGTTCGGGGGTAGCCAACGACATCATTGTCAGAGGCCAGAAGAAAGACAATATCAATGTTACAATGGATGGTGTCAAGATCTACGGGGCGTGTCCCAACAGAATGGACCCGCCAATCTCTCACGTTCTGACAAACAATATCGACTATATTGAAATCAACAAAGGACCTTACAACGTCGAAGAGTTTGGTGTGCTCTCTGCGGATGTAAAAGTAAAACTGCTTGACCCCACGGAGGAGTGGCACGGTGATGTGAACCTTGGTTTTGGAAGCTGGAACTACAAGAAGGCTGCGTTTTCTCTTTCGGGAGGAAACGATACTGTCAGGGTACTTCTCAGCGGCTCTGCAGAGAGCAGCGATCAGTACAAGGATGGTGACGGCAACGATTTTGTAGGACAGATTCAGCGAGAGATCGATGCGGGGAAGGTCTCCCCGGCATATCAGTATCAGGATCAATACAAAAATATGGATGCCTATGAGAAAAAGACATTCCTGGCAAAACTTTTCTGGAACATCACGGACAATCAGGAGTTGAGACTCAGCTACACCGCCAACAGAAGTGATGATGTTCTCTATCCTTCATCGAAGATGGATGCGCTCTATGACGATTCGGATATTTACAATCTCGAGTACATCGCAAAAGATCTTGGAAAGTACTCCAAAGAGCTCTATGTGCAGCTCTACCGTTCCAAAGTAGAGCACCCGATGTCCACAAAATATAGGGTCTCTGCGACAATAGACAGTAATCCGATGCAACCGGGTGTTCAGACTTCATATATGACACATACACTGACAAGCCAGGTGGACGGAGCGAAGCTGAAGAATACCTTCGATGTCGAAAACCATGAACTGACGGTAGGGGTTGACTATACACTTCGTAACTGGAATGGGTGGTATACCAAAAATGATATTCCGCTTGACATAGCAAGTGGAGGCACAATGCCTTATCACAGTATTTACGATGTTGATACCAAAAACATCGCCTTTTTTATGGAAGACAAGATCAATCTGGATAGGCTGGTGTTGAACCTTGGACTCCGGTATGACGATACACGTATCACATCAGCATACCAATGGCAACCTGAAAATAATTATAATGAGCTCAATGGTTACATCAACGGAATCTACCATGTTGATGAGAGTCTGAAGCTCTTTGCCGGTGTAGGAAAGTCATCGAGAGTGCCTGATGCCAAAGAGCTCTACTGGGTAGGAAGTATGGGCAACGAAATCGGTACGCCGGATCTCAAAGATACGATCAATTACGAGTTTGACATTGGTGTTGAAAAACAGTTTGGCGACAGTATGGTCAAATTGACTGCATTCTATTCGATGCTTAAGGATTTTATTGCCTACAATGCGGACAATACTATGACGAAAATGGGAAAAACAATGGCATACCACTCTTATGAGAATGTAGATGCCACCATTTACGGGTTCGAGCTGAGTGGCAGCTATGTGGCGACTGAGTCTCTCTACTTCGATTATGGTATGGCGTACCAAAGAGGCAAAAAAGACCATCCGCTTACAGGCCAGACGGGTACAAATATGCCGGAAATCGAACCGCTCAAGTACAACCTTGCAGTCAACTACGACTGGGATGCAACTTTCAATATGCGTGCAGAGCTGGTCGGTTCGGCAGCCTGGAAGGATTATGATGAAGAGAATGGGGAGCAGTATCTTCCTTCCTATGCCATCGTGAACCTGAAAGCGACAAAGACATTCGCCGATCACTTTGAAATCACTGTCGGTGTGGACAATCTCTTCGACCGCACCTATGCCGTTTCCAATACCTATAAAGACTTGATTCTTCTACCGACTACTGCCCCTGATGATAACGTGATGCTGATGAACGAACCCGGACGCTACGTCTACACCAACCTGCGCTACAAGTTCTAAAGAGGGGAGGTATTACCCCTCCTGGTGCAGGTGTTTTTCCAGTGCGTCTATTTCGTCCTGAAGACGTTGTAGATTTTTCTTGTAGAGCATTGCATACTCCATAAGATAGGGCTTTTTTCGGCTCGATAGGTAGTATGTGAGTTCTTCGAACATTTTGACCATTTCGTTTGCGTGAATATTACTGTAGAGCTCGAGCATGGAGTGTGAAAACTCTTTTAGAGCGGTATACTCTTCATTTTTGATGAGCTCTTTGAATTTCTCTTCGCTTCCCTGCAGCAGATCCAGTGTCTCCTGGAGGAGCTCGAGATAGCTTTCCGGGCTTCCTGCATCCTCGATCCCCTTCTCTACATTGAGAATATAGCTGTTGCACTGGTAGTCAAGCTCTTTGTTGTTGCACTTGACCAAACGCTCTTTTATCTTTGATGATATGACAAGGAATTTATCAAGTGCCATGTAGACATCCTGGGCGGTGATCGGTTTGGTGATTGCAGCGTTCATTCCTGCAAGCTGCATATTGCGTACCTCATGCTTGAAGGCCATGGATGAGATAGAGATGATAGGGAGTTTTTCCCATTTTGATTCTGAACGGATTCTGCGTGTCATGGTCAGTCCGTCAAGCAGCGGCATGTTTATATCTGCAAAGATGATGTCAATATCTTCATCCTCCAGAAGTTTCATAAGCTCGATACCGTTGTTCGCGGTAAAGAGCTTGATGCCCTCAATGGTGTTGAAGATGTTACGCAGTACCCTCATATCGACCTTGCTGTCTTCGGCTACAGCAATATGGGCTCCACGGAATTTCCCCAGCTCTTCGGGTGTAAAGTCGCGATTGCCCTTGATAATGAATGCATCGGGATCGAACACATCCATATTGCTGATACCTTTGACCGCCTTGCTTTTGAGGATGAACATCTGGTAGAGGATCTCTTCAACATCACCGATGATCGTGGGGTTGTAGAGTTCCGCATCGGCAATGGGTTTGGAGAAGTTTATCGTTTTTTCATCTTCGAAAAGTTCATGGACAATAATAATTTTGAAATCTTTACTGCTGGTTTGGTGTATTTTTTTGAAGAAGCTGATATGTTTTGGCGTCAAGTGTGCAGAGCGCAGAATGGCCATATCGTACCTTTTGAGGTCGGGCTTCTTGGTCTCGAAGTCATTGAGGCTCATATGTTCGATCTTGATGCCGAAGGTATCGAAGATGTACTGTGCACGTTTGGTTTCATACTTTGTCTTTCCAATGAAGAGGGCTTTCTTGCCAGCAAGGAACTTTTTGAGCTTCTCCTGGTTGCTTCGGTTGTTTTTATCCTCGATGTATGGGATCTTGAAGATGAAGTGTGTTCCGGTACGCTTTGTGCTTTTGACTTCAAGGGAGCCCCCCATCGCCTCTGCAATATTGCGTGCCTTGATGAATGCGGCAAGAGCTTCGTCAGTATCTTTATCCGCCATGTTGGCGTCTGTATATGCCTCAAGTTCGGTTTTTGAGAGAATGGCGGTAGGGTTGGAAACATCAAAGACGATATGTTGGGACTTCTCTTTGGAGACATGCAGTATGACCTCCTGGTTGCTGTTCATTCCGATGACATTCTCCATAAGTGCTTCGAGTACCTGTTCGATATAGTCGTTGTCGCCGACGATGTAGCGTCCCACTTCACTGTCGACATCGTAATGAAGCTGATGGCCGCTTTTTTTCAGTACTTCGCTGATCTTGTTTGTCAGAATGTGCAGCATTCCGCTGAGACGGAAAGGCTGATTCTCGATTTTGATCTTCTGCATGTTGATACGGTATTTTTCGACAAGGTCCGGATTGGCGCTCCTGGAAGCCTGTACTTTCGTCAGGCGCTTTTTTCTGACAGGCTTCCTGAAGCGCGAGAAGAGAATGAAGCCGATAATTACGAGCAGGAGCAGTACCAGACCGTAGGCCAGTGCCGTGTAGGGTGAAATGGACTCTTCGGCGTGAAGAAAGGATGCGGATAGTGTCAGAAGTAGAAGTCTTTTCATCGTATGGCTTACCTGTTCTATAGGGATTATATATTTTATTTATGTGTAAGTATATCAAAAATGATTGTATGTTTGTCAATGTTTCTAAATAAAGGAGCTGTTTACCAACATTGTCAAAACACAAATATCTGCCAGGATAGAAGAGAAATAGGGCAGTACGATATGATTTTTATCATTTTTCTGCTATACTTAGGCGTATTTTAACACACTTAAGGAGTAATCAATGGCATTATTTGATGATGTAAAAGAGGTAGTTGTCGAGCAACTGAACGTGAGCCCTGATGAGGTAAAAGAAGAGTCTAAGTTCGTAGAGGATCTCGGGGCTGACAGTCTTGATGTCGTTGAGCTTGTTATGGCGCTTGAAGAGAAGTTCGATATCGAAATTCCTGACGATCAGGCAGAAGCGATCGCAACTGTCGCAGACGCAATCAAATTCATTGAGAACGCGCAGGCGTAAGCCCTTCCCTCCCTTTGGGAGCGGTAAGAGATAGCTGAGTATTTGTCCGAAGTATTCGTCTATATCTTATGAACAACAGATAGGAGCAGCAGTGAAAAGAGTAGTGGTAACAGGTTTGGGAATGATCAACTCTCTGGGGTTGGACAAAGAGAGTGCGTTTTCAGCCATTGTAGAAGGCAAGTGCGGTATCAAAGAGATCACATCGTTCGACACCGAGAAACATACCGTGAAAATTGCCGGTGAGATCACCGATTTCGACCCGACAACGGTTATGGACGCAAAAGAGGTCAAAAAGGCCGACCGCTTCATCCAGCTTGGACTCAAGGCGGCGCAGGAGGCGATCGCCGATGCGAAACTGGGTGAGGATGTCGATATGGACCGTTTCGGCGTCGCTTCCGCTTCCGGGATCGGCGGCCTGATCAATATCGAAAAGAACTCTGTTATCGCTGCGACTCGCGGACCACGGAGAATCTCTCCCTTCTTCATTCCCTCCTCTCTTGTCAACATGCTCGGCGGATTTGTCTCCATCGACCACAACCTCAGAGGTCCGAATCTCTCTTCTGTCACTGCCTGTGCGGCAGGAACACACGCTATCGGCGAAGCGGCGAAGTCCATTATGATCGGAACGGCGGACAAGATGCTTGTCGTGGGCGCCGAAGCGGCCATCTGTGCTGCAGGGGTTGGCGGATTTGCCGCAATGAAAGCGCTCTCTACACGCAATGACGATCCGCAGAGTGCTTCCAGGCCGTTCGATGCAGACCGTGACGGCTTTGTTATGGGTGAGGGTGCTGCTGCGCTGGTACTTGAAACCTACGAAGATGCAGTAGCGCGCGGTGCAACCATCTACGGTGAGCTTATCGGCTTTGGTGAGAGCGGTGATGCCAACCACATCACGACACCGACAATGGACGGCCCGCTGCGTGCGATGAAGATGGCGTACAAAATGGCCGGTGAGCCAAAAGTAGACTATGTCAATGCGCACGGCACCTCCACACCGATCAACGACAAAAACGAGACTGCTGCGCTAAAAGAGCTTTTTGGCGGTAAAGAGAAGTGCCCTCCGGTAAGCTCCATAAAAGGGCAGGTGGGACACTGCCTTGGTGCTGCGGGTGCCATTGAAGCGGTGGTTTCCCTGATGGCGATGCGCGACGGTGTACTGCCTCCGACCATCAACTACACGACATCTGATGAGAACTGTGACCTCGATTATGTACCGAACGAAGCAAGAAAAGCAGAGGTCAATACTGTAATGAGCAACTCCTTTGGATTTGGCGGCACCAACGGCGTCGTCATCTTCAAGAAAGTATAAGGCAAGGATCAGCCATGGCAACCTATCTGGATTTTGAGAGCAAGATTGAAAAGCTGCAGGAAGAGATCGTCTCCGCCCACGCCGTTGCCAACCTAGAGCAGGTGGAAAAGCTGCAAAAAGAGCTGCAAAAAGAGGTAGAGAAGACCTTCGGATCGCTGAGTGACTACCAGAAGCTGCAGCTTGCCAGACATCCGGACAGACCCTATGCGCTGGACTACATCAAGCTTATTCTTGACAATCCTTACGAGATCCATGGTGACCGTGCGTTCCGTGACGACCCTGCCATTTTGTGCTATATGGGCTGGATAGACGGCCAGAAGACAATGGTCATCGGTGAGCAGAAGGGGCGCGGAGTCAAGAATAAGATCAAGCGCAACTTCGGTATGCCAAACCCCGAAGGGTACCGCAAGGCGCTGCGTGCGGTCAGACTGGCTGAGAAGTTCAACATTCCTGTGCTGATGCTCGTGGACACCCCGGGTGCCTACCCGGGACTTGGTGCCGAGGAGCGTGGTCAGAGCGAAGCGATCGCACGAAACCTCTTCGAGTTTGCCGCAACGAAAGTGCCGATGGTCTCCGTGGTCATAGGCGAAGGCGGCTCGGGCGGTGCGCTTGCCATCGGTGTAGCCGACAGGCTGGCGATGATGCGCTACTCTGTCTTTTCTGTTATCTCACCTGAAGGGTGTTCCGCGATCCTGTGGAACGATCCAAGCAAGGTAGAGACGGCAACCAAAGCGCTGAAGATCACTCCGGACGATCTGCTCGAGCACAAACTGATCGACGATGTGCTCGATGAACCGCTCATTGGCGCACACCGAGACAAGAAAGCGGCAGCCGAAGTGCTGAAAACCTACTTCCTTGAGACCGTCAAGGCACTTAAAGAGCTTTCTACAGACGAACTGCTTGAGAAACGCTACGAGAGACTCACCTCCGTGGGTGCCTACAGCGAATAGCACCGATGCTTCACGACATTGCCGCCTACCTGGTAGAAACGATTGGCGCAATGGGCTACTGGGGTATCTTTTTGCTGATGTTCCTTGAGAGCACCTTCTTTCCTTTCCCCAGCGAAGTGATCATGATTCCCGCAGGCTATCTTGCATACAAGGGTGAAATGAATCTCTATATGGTTGTCCTTGTCGGCATAGCCGGTTCACTTGGCGGCGCACTCTTCAACTACTACATTGCGATGCACTTTGGACGCCCCTTTTTGCTGAAATATGGCCGATATTTTTTTATAAAGCCTGAAACCCTCGACAAGCTCGAAGCCTTTTTTACAAAGCACGGTGAACTCTCGACCTTCAACGGACGGCTGATTCCGGGTATCAGGCAGCTCATCTCCCTGCCCGCAGGACTGGCAAGGATGAACCTGGTGAAGTTTTCATTCTACTCCGTACTGGGAGCCGGTATCTGGGTAGTTGTACTGGTGGCGGTAGGGTATCTGGTAGGCTCCAACGAAGCGCTTATCTCTCGATACCTGCACACTGCAACGCTGATTGCATTGGCAAGCATTGCCTTCATTACACTCTTCTATGTCATTCGCCAGAAGCGGAAAAAAGAGATACTGGGAGAGGATTAGAGAACCTGCCAGGCGATATATTTTCGCTTCTTGATGCGTGCCGATTTCAGCATAGAGAGTGTCTTTTTGACAACAGCTTTGTCAATGGCAATGTAGGTACGGTTCGCCATCAGTGTAATGGCACCGATCTGATTGCCTTCCAGCCCCATCTCTTTACAGAACGTACCGAGAATATCCCCTTTGCGCAGCTTCTGCTTCTTTCCGCCGTTTAGCGCTATGGTTTCAAAGTGTGAAACGATCTTGAAGTCACGGTCGCTCTGTGCCGTTTCAAGCTCCAGATTTTTTGCCTCTTCAAGAATATAGGCTGTCTTCTTACTACCGGGTGTGTAGAGGGATACTGCCCTGCCTGAAGCACCTGCACGCCCTGTACGGCCAATGCGGTGTGTGTAAACCTCTTTGTCAAAAGGAAGGTCATAGTTGACAACAAGGTCGACATTTTCGATGTCTATGCCGCGTGAAGCGACATCGGTTGCGACTAGCACGGGACGCGAACCGTTGGCAAAACGGATGATAGCTTCCTGCCTTGCCTCCTGCTCCAGATCACCGTGTATGGTTGTCACAGCGTGACCTGCCTGTTGCAGTTTTTGTGTCAACGCGATGGTGTCGGCTTTGGTGTTGCAGAAGATCAAAAGAGATGCCGGTGTAAAGCTATTGATGACCTGTTGCAGTGCTTTGCCCTTGTTGTGTGTGGAGAGGACGAATGTCTCTATCTGTCCCTCGGTATGTTCGGGGGTAATGGAGATGATCTCAGGTGCTTTCAGAAGTTCTTGGGCCAATGTTCTGATTTTTTCGGGAAAGGTAGCCGAGAAGAGCAGGCGCTGCTTTGTCTTTGTGGCATGGGAGACTATCTTTAGGATGTCATCGTAAAAGCCCATCTCGAGCATACGGTCGGCTTCATCAAGCACAATGCGCTCGACAGTGCCAAGATCGAGCGTGCCCTTGGAGAGGTGGTCCAGCAGACGTCCGGGCGTGCCTATGAGCAGATGCGCTCCCTTGGCAAGCGAATCTGCCTGTGCACGCAGCGGCACACCGCCATAGAGTGTAACCGTTTTGAAGTTCGGTAGTGCGGAAGCAAGCGTGCGCACCTGTTCGGCAACCTGTTCGGCCAGTTCACGGGTAGGGGTGATGATCAGTGTCTGCGGTATATTGTTTTCAACCTTTGTCAACATAAGCGAGGGGAGAGCGAACGCTACCGTTTTCCCGGAACCCGTTTTGGATTGCACCAAAAGATCTTTGCCTTGAAGAATGAGCGGAATGGAGCGCTGCTGAACAGGTGTCATCCCTGTAAAACCCTGCTCGTTGAGGGTGGTCAATAGTGTTTTTGGAAGTGTCTTGAGGGTGGAGAATGGTGTTGTCATGGTATATCTGCTCATTTATGGGTGTAAAGGGGGAAAAGTAAAAAGGGAGAATAGGTAAAAAGGGCACAGGCGGAACATGTCCGCCTATACTTATGCTTCTTTACTCTTTTTGTACTCAAGGATCATTTTGTACGCTTCGTCTTTGAGGCGCAGCTTCTCTTTTTTGAGTGTTTCAAGCTCGATATCTGTCATAGGCACACGTCCCGCTTCTGCATCTTCGACTTTCTGGTCAAGCTCGTTGTGCTTTTCGAAGATCTTTGCAAAGTGTGCGTTCTGCTGCTTGAGCTCGTGGATTTCGTCTCTGTATTCGTGTAACATCTGTCACTCCTGTATATATTTTCCGTATTATAACTTTTTTGCAATAACAGAGTGGTGAAAACCCAGCTGTCACTTTTAAGATTTAATTAGAGTCTTTAGCGAAATTGTCGGTTTCACTCGATAGCTCTGGCAGTCGCAAACGGCAGAGCCGCCCTACGGGTTGAGTGCTCCTTTGTCGCCATCGAGTGAAACCTCGTCATACAGTGACTGGGAAAGCCCAATTTCTAATTTTTATGTTCTGTACTCGGCATTGATCTTGACATACTCATAGCTCAGATCACAGCCATATGCCGTAAAACTTCCTTCTCCAAGGCCAAGATCGCAGCGGACGGTAAACTGCTCCTGTTTCATTATGGCATAGGCCTGCTCTTCACGTTCCGGGTCAAGCTCCCGGTGCTCATCGGAGTAGATAAGCAGGTCGTCGTAGCGGATGGTGAGTGTCGTATCGTCACATGCAATGCCGCTGGCTCCAATGGTGGAGGCGATACGCCCCCAGTTTGGGTCTTCCCCAAAGAGGGCGGTCTTGACAAGCAGCGAATTGCTGAGCGCCCTTGCAGCGCGCTCCGCCTCTTCGTTGCTGGCTGCACCCGTAACCTCAAACGCGACAAGCTTGTTTGCTCCCTCTCCGTCACGCAGGATCATCATCGCAAGCTCAAAGAGCATACTGTTGAGCGCCTGGGCAAAGGCTTCCTTGTCGTAACTACCGCTGCTACCGTTAGATAGAAGCATCACCGTATCGTTGGTGGAGGTGTCCCCATCGACGCTGATACGGTTGAAGGAGTGGTTTGCTCCGTTTTCAAGCAGTGTGTCCATATCGGCTTTGGGAACATCCGCATCGGTCGTGACAAAGCAGAGCATTGTCGCCATGGCAGGATTGATCATCCCCGCACCTTTGCAGATAGCAGCAATGTGAAAAGAGCTTCCGTCAGAGAGTTCCACTCTGCAGGCAAGCTCCTTTTTGAAGCTGTCCGTGGTCATGATGGCACGGGCGGCTTCATTGGAGTTTTTCGCATTGAAATCGAGTTTATCAAATGCTGACGTGATTTTCTCAACAGGCAGCCGGTAGCCGATGACACCGGTCGAGCTCATCAGCGGGTTGAGCGGCTTGATGTGCTCCGGCAGCGCAGAGAGGATGGTGTCGATATCTTCGACACCCTTCTCTCCGGTCATCGCATTGGCGTTCTTGGCATTGATGAGCACGAAGTTGGTCTCGAACCCCTCCGGGTAGCGCTGATAATGTTTGATGGGTGCAGCCTGAAAACGGTTGGTGGTAAAGACAGCACTGACACGGCAGGGTGTCTCGGAGCGGATGAAAGCGACATCCCCCTGTGAAGCATCCGGACGCATCCCGACATTGACCGCGTCACAGTAGAACCCTTCGACATTGGCAAGTCCGCCCTCAAGCGGCGTAATAGTGTAGTTAGACATAGCAATACCTTCTTGAATTAAATGGGGAAGTGGATTTTAGCACCACTCTCTGACGAGGCTAAAGCCTTCGTTTCCAATAAAAGCTTTTCGAAAGAAAAGCTTACCAAAACTATTCACTATTCACTCTTAGCTCTTCACTTCATGCAACGCGTGACGGCATACCAAAACCCTTCACTCTTATCTAAAGTCAGACGTATTTGAGCTCTTCAGGCTTCTCTTTTTTCCTGATGATCTTCTTCGCTTTTCGTATGCCGTCTCCGGTACCGATCAGCAGCAGTTTGGATTCGGGCATAATGATGGTATCACCCTTTGGCATCGGGATGAACTTGCCGTCTTTCTGGCGGATGCCGATAATGGTGACGTTGGCGATGTCCCTGAAGCGTGCGGCTTTGATCTTCTTGAGTGTCAGCCAGGAGGTTTTGGAGACCTTCGCCTCTTCCATATCGAGTGGGGTATCTTTTTTGTAGAGGAACTCCTGCAGTAGGTTCTCCATGTCCGGACGTGCCGCCATGGCATTGATACGCTGCGCCATCAATTTGGTAGCGGTGACGACTTTGTCGGCTCCGAGTTTCTGCAGCTTCTGCTCATCTTCGTAGCTTTTGGCGTTGGCGATGATGAGATATTTTCGCATTCTTCCGATTTCGCGTTCATACAGACGTGCCGAGGCGATGGTGGCGATGTTGTCGGCAACGTTGTCTGCCAGGGTGATCATCCCCTTGGCGGAGGAGAGATGCGACTTCAGAATTCCCGCTTCGGTGTGCGGTTCTGCCGAGACGTAGTAGGGGTACTTGTACTTTTTGGCGATCTCTTCAAGGTCTTCACGCGGGTCGACGACAACGAAGGGGATGTGGTTGGCACGAAGCTGTTTGGTTACCTGTACGGTAAACTCGTTGTGGTAGCAGACGACGAAGTGCTGCTTGAGCCTGGCGATCTCGTAAAGCATTTTACGCTCCTTGGCGGTTTTTTGGAACTCTCCCTTTTTGACCACTTCGGCAATGATCCCCACCGCGATGGAGAAGACGACAAAGCCGAAGATAATAAGTGTGATCGTAAAGATACGTCCGGCATCGGAGATGGGGCGTATCTCGCCGAATCCTACCGTTGTGAAGGTGATTCCTGTCTGGTAGATGGCATCCATCAGCGGAAATTTGTCGATGACCATATATCCGATGGTGCCCAAGAGCATGATCAGTACGGTAAGAATAAGGGGGAGTCTGAAGGGGGCTAAATGACCATAGTACTCGTCATTGAGTGTGATGTGCGGTTTGGGTGCGCTTCTCCAGCCGAGAAACTGTTTGAATTTTTCCAGTGAGGTCATGATAAGAGAGTATACCCTCTCCTATCTGAGAAATTAGTTAGCAGCAGCTGCCGCAGCCGCTTTCTTTTTCATTGTTCTAAGCGTTGACGCCGCTACTTTGATGCGCTTTGTCGTACCGTCTTCGAGAGTAACTCTAACCGTTCTGAGGTTTGGAAGCTGTCTTCTCTTTGTTTTGTTGTGTGCGTGAGACACGTTGTTTCCGACCAGTGGACCTTTGCCACTTACTGAACATTTTCTTGCCATGGTGATACCTTGTGTATGTAATGTAGACGGCATAGATGCTATGCGGCCCCGAATATTTTGTGGCGAATTATATACAAGCAATCCATAAATTACGCTTAAGCACCATAAAAAGGGCTCTGCCCGGTAAAATATTTTGTATCAGAAGCTTTTGTTATAATAGTGTAAAAAGAACGACAGGTGGAGAGTGTGCGGAAATTTCTTACAGCGTTAAGTGTCTGGTTAGTGTTTGTGACAGTTGCCGTTGCGGCGGAGCACTACTGGAGCGGGAAGTGGAACGTCTTTTGGCAGGAGGGCGTTTTTGTCGCACATCTGCAGCAGTAGGGTAGTGAAGTCAACGGTACCTATCAGCCAAATGATGGAACCATAGAAGCGAAGGCTGAGGGGAATACCCTCAAAGGAGTCTCCAAAAACCGCCAGTGGAGCCAGCCATTTACCTTTACGATGAGTCCGGACGGAAATGCCTTTTTCGGCGTGCTGCAAAGCGGCGAGTGGGTCTCTGCCGTTCGGGTCACAGGAGAGTCGAACCTATCGACACTTCCTAAAAACAACGCTACCCCCATTGATACACTCTATACCTTTCTGAAGCTGGGAAACCGGCTTAGAAACGGAGAGTACGACGCGCTGGAGTCGGGTACGAAACTGGTCTACTACACTCCCCAACAGCGCAAACTCTTCTACGGCAAACGTATGATACTGCTGCGAAAGTTCTTTCAGACGCTTGATATGTGCACTATTCACAAGTTCGACTTTCCCCCAAAGATAGAAGGCAGCCAAGTAACGGTTACGTTCCATCAGGCGGGGACGGACAATAGCGTTGACGTGACCTTCCGCAAAGAGAAGAAGCGGAAGGTGTGGCGTATGGTGATGCCCGAAGAGAAGCTGCTCGATGAAAAACTCAAAACTCTCTTGGCAGCCTACGGCCTGAAAGAGTTCGATCCCCATCGCAACCTTTTGCTGACCAATCCTAGAGATACGATCCGTACCTTTATCGAGCAGAACGAACGCTGGGAGCGTGGCGGTAAGAAACATGTTATCGAGACGATGAACCTCTCCGGGGTCGACCCGGCTATCTGGGAGTGGCAGGCGCCGCTGCTTGCACACTATCTGCTTGGTGTCATCAACCGTATTGGCAATCCTGTCTACCAGGAGATCCCAAACAATCCAAAGAGCAGGATTCCCTATGTCTACTTCTACCACCCTCTGGGCAGCATTGTCATCGCCCCCTATGAAGAGGAGGGAAAGGTTCGGTGGCAGTTCACACCCGAAACACTGGCGCATATCGAAAGACTCTATGAAGCGATGGAGCGTCTTCCGGTTAAAAAGGATGCAGTCGTAAGAGATGAAAACCTTCTCTATTTTACACTTAAGCGCTATGCCAAGTCTATCTCGCCGGTTTTGGTTAAAAAAGTGTACGATACGGCCCTGTGGCAGATCATTCTTCTGGTACTCATCGTACTGTTTGCCTTTTTCCTAAGTTATGTAAGCAGGTGGCTGACCTTTGCTATTGTGAAACGCTTCTACCTGACAAAACGCTGGAGCGAAGAGATGATCACCCTGCGCTTTCTGCGCCCTTCGCAGATGATCATCTTCGCGCTGGTGGTGCTCTTTGGCGCGCACCAGCTTGGGCTTTCGGACCTTGTCTTCTCTCTGATCAAGACCTTCTCCTATCTGCTGATCGTCATTGGGGTAACCTGGATCCTCTACAATCTTATCACCATTATGTTCACAGTCCTTCAGATCCATGCGCGCCGCACCTCCACCGATGTGGATGAGATCATCGTGTCGCTTTCAGGCAGTATCGTCCGTATACTGCTGATCACTGCAGCGCTCTTTGCCGTTGCCGAAGTGCTGCATATTCCCTACAAAACAGTACTTGCCGGTCTTGGTATCGGTGGTCTTGCCTTCGCGATCGCGGCCAAGGACACTATCGCCAACTTCTTCGGTTCGGCCATCATCATCGCCGACAGGCCTTTCAAGACCGGAGACCGCATCAAAATAGGCGAAGAGGTCGGCAAGATCATCAATGTGGGGATACGCTCGACAAAGATACGCACCACCCGCGATACGGTGCTGACCATCCCAAACAACAAGATTACCCAGGAGATGATCGACAACTACTCCGAACGTGAAGCGATGCGTGTGGATACCCGTTTCCTCTTTGCGCTCGATACGCCAAAAAGTCTGCTTGATGCGGTCGATATCAAAATTTCGGAGTACCTGCAGAACCATCCCGATGTCGACAGCAGCAAGATTATGCTTACCGGGGTCAACGACTACACCGAACACGGTACTCTATATGAACTGCGTTTCTTTGTCAGGGCGAAGGATGAACTTGCCTACAGCGATATGCGCCACCGTATCGTTACGGAGATAGGCGAACTGATAAAAGAAGAGGGTATAGAACTCGTTTTCATTCAGCGTCCGGGTATGGATGAGGATGTGTAGGACCCAATGGCTCTTACCTGCGGTGTGCTATAATACGCCACTTTAAACAGAGGATCTTCTATGTTGGTAGCCCCGAGTATTCTTTCTGCAGATTTTGGCAAACTTGCCGAAGATGTCAAAGCTGTCTGTGACGGCGGATGTGACCTGGTCCATGTCGATGTGATGGATGGTCACTTCGTACCCAATCTGACCATCGGTCCTGTTGTGGTAGATGCTGTCGCCAAAGCGGCGACAAAACCGCTTGATATTCATCTGATGGTGGAGAACAACAGCTTCTTTGTCGATCTCTTTGCCCCGATGAATCCGGAGTTCATCTCCTTTCACATCGAAGAGGAGAAGCACCCCCACCGTCTCATTCAGAAGATCCGCTCTCTGGGTATCCGCCCCGCCATCGTACTCAACCCCCATACACTGCCAGAATCGGTAGAGTTTCTGCTCGAAGATCTCGATATGGTGCTGCTGATGAGCGTCAACCCGGGTTTTGGCGGACAGAAGTTCATCCCCTCCGTCATCGAAAAGGCGCAGCGCCTCAAGGCACTCATCGAAAAACGCAACCCTAACTGTCTCATCGAAGTTGACGGTGGGGTGAACGACGGCAATGTCAAAACGCTTGCCGAAGCCGGTGTGGATGTCGTCGTTGCCGGGTCGTATGTCTACAAGCACCCCAAAGGGGTCAAAGAGGCGATCGCCTCTTTGAAGTGAAGAGAGAAGAGTTAAGAGAGAATAGTGTCGGTATGCATTGCTTCGCAATGCTTTTATTGAAAGGAGAACAGTAGTGTATTTTGCAAAAATAATAGGAGCTTTTCGAAAGAAAAGCCTACCAAAACTATTCACTATTCACTATTCACTATTCACTCTCCCTAAAAGGGAGATGTTTTGCGCGTAAAGATCTGCGGTATCACCAATCTTCGTGACGCGCTGCATGCGGTAGCGTGTGGGGCGGATGCGCTTGGATTTGTCTTCTACAATAAGTCGCCACGATATATTACCCCCAAAAATGCGCAGCATATCATCGAGCAGCTGCCGCCCTTTGTCGAGCGGGTGGGGCTCTTTGTCAACGAGGGTGTGGAGACCATCGATACGGTCTGCCGCTATACGGGTATCTCCCTGGCGCAGATCCATTTCGATGTGGACGAGGAGTCACTCGATCTCATCGAGACGAAGACACTGCCTGTGGTGCGTGCGAAGTCTCCTGAAGATGTGCACCGTTTTTCGGACCGATACAGACTTGTAGATGCCTACTGTGAAGCGTACGGAGGCAGCGGGAAGCGGCTCAATCTGGAGTGGTTCGAGGAGGTGGACTGCTCGAAGATCATTCTGGCAGGCGGTCTGACACCGGAGAATGTCGATGAGGTGAAGCGCTTTGGTTTCTACGGGGTCGATGTCAGTTCCGGTGTGGAGTCTGTCAAGGGGAAAAAAGATCCCCAAAAAGTGGAGCGCTTCATACGCAATGCGAAAAGTCTTTAACGAACTGACACAGGCGTTTCGCAAACACGAAGGGGTCTTGAACGAAGCGCAGTACAGCAGTATCGTCCAGAAGCATACAACACTGCTTGAAGAGAGTGATACTATTTTTCTGCTTCTGCAGGCATCGGGTTACCCCATCGAGCAGGAGGGGGATACCTACCGTCTGAAGACTTTTTTCACCCCCTACCAGGAAGAGCGCTACTGCGTCATCGACATCGAAACTAACGGCAGCAAACCGGGAACGTCGCAGGTCATCGAGATCGGTGCGGTGATGCTGCAAGAGGGGAGTGTAATCGACCGCTACGAAACCTTTGTAGAGTGTGCCTTTCTGCCTGAGTATATCACAAAGATCACCGGTATCGAGCCTGAAGATCTCATTGGCGCACCAAGCCGCCGTGAAGCGCTTGTGGGACTGCGCCAGTTCATGGGTGATGCCGTTTTTGTCGCTCACAACGCCAATTTCGACTACACCTTTCTTGACGCTTCGTTCGAGCGTTTCGGGCTTGGCGGCATCGGCAACCCCAAACTCTGCACCATCGATCTTGCCAAGCGTACCTTCGAGAGCGAACGCTACGGGCTTGCCTACCTTATCGAATCACTGGGTATGGAGGAGGCCAGCCATCACCGCGCCTATTCGGATGCCCTGTGTGCCTCCAAAGTGATGCTCAAAAGCTTTGAAACACTGCCCGAATATGTCAAAACGACCGACGATCTGCTGCAGTTTTCGGCGTCGAGCAAGAAGAGCAGAAGAATGAAGAGGGAGGAAGTAGGAGGTAGGAGGTAGGAGTTTCGATTTTTGTGTTTTGGAATCGGAGGCTTTAGCCCCGCTGAACGTTAGTTGATTGTATGACGTAAGGGCGAAGCTAAAGCATTCGCTTCCAGATAAGATTCAAGGTAAGATTTAATAGGAGTATGAAAAACTCCTACTTCCTACTTCCTACTTCCTACTTCCTACCTCCTCACTACTTAAGACGTGGTGCAAAAAGAGTATCTGCGCAAAGACCGCAGCAAAGATGTTGACAACAGGGATGTAGTTGAATGCCGCAGCGATCATCGAAAGCAGGGTGGTTCCCTTCTTTTTGGCTTTGAGTTCCGCTTTATCGCTGATAAAGAGGGAGCCGACATCGTAGAGGGTAGGCTCTTTAATCAGCAGTGACCAGAGCCAGAGCATCCAGAGTGCACCAACCAGCGGAATGAACATCACAGGAAAGGTGAAGAGAAAGATGACCAAGAAGATGAGACCCGCTTTGAGGCTCAGCAGCAGTGACTTTGTAATGCTTGGTGATCCTGTCACCGGTTGATTTGGGTAGTGTTTGGCTGCCAGTTTGATAAGCAGCGGTTCGATCATCAGGGAGGTAACGATGGAGATAGTGATGATGAAGAGCATATAGGCGATCGCGACAGTCGCAACGGACGCACCGGTTGTTTGCAGCCACTCCCATGGAATCCAGCTCAGATAGCCCTTGACAAAGCCTGTCAGAAAGCTTCCAAAGAGCCATACGACAACCGCTGTGATAGCTGCAGATATTAGGGTGACCTTCAGCGTAAAGAAGAGGACGGTTCTGGAGAAGATGTCCCTGAAGCTTTTGGTTATGGTTTGGTTCATGGTGTGTGTCCTTTTATAATGCTTTTCGTCATCCTGCACTCGATGCGGGATCTTGATGTATGGGATGCAATGTCTCTTTTTTGTTTGAAGTCAAGATTCCTGATCAAGTCAGGAATGACGACCTTTAAGTTTCACTTTAACCAAAGTCTGAAAATCTGCACTTAGCACTTAGCACTTAGCACTTAGCACTTAGCACTTAGCACTTAGCACTTATTGGTACTCGTTCTTGAACTCCATATACCGCCGTGCCGAAGCGTACAGCTCCGCTACCTCCTCATCGGTCAGTTCGCGTACCACTTTTGCGGGGCTTCCCATAATGAGACTTCGTGGCGGGAACTTTTTGTTCTTCGTTACGAGGCTTCCTGCGCCGACGATGGACTCTTTGCCGATGACCGCTCCGTCAAGGATGGTGGCACTCATACCGATCAGGCAGGCATCCTCGATGGTGCAGCCGTGCAGCATGACACGGTGCCCTACGGTGACATCATTGCCGATGACGGTAGGGTTCCCGTCGGTCATATCGTCACGCTTGTGGTGGGTGACGTGGATCATGCTGAGGTCCTGAATGTTGGTGCGGTCACCGATGGTGATGAAGTGTACATCACCGCGCACGACGCAGCCAAACCAGACAGCGGAGTCCTCTCCCATCGTTGTGCGCCCGATGACCGAGGCACCGGGTGCGACCCATGCATTTTGACCCAGTTTGGGTGTCCACTCTTTGAATTTCAGCAGCATATTTATCCTTCTTTCAAAATACGGTTTGCCAGACGGCTGACATAGTCAGGCGTCTCTTTTTTGGTCTTGTCATGAATACGGTTAACGTACTGTTCGAGGATCTTGTGGTTGTCGATCTTCTTGCCAAGTGCGGGAACCTTGACGTATTCTCCACTCTCCTGCAACTCCCAGCGCAGCTGATTGTCCGCCAGCTGCAGCATCAAAATCTGTTCGATCTTCTGTGAGAGGTTAGGTTCGAGAATCGGTGTCATCAGCTCGACACGGCGCACAAGGTTGCGCGGCATGAGGTCGGCACTGGAGATGTAGGTCTTGACCTTCTGGTGCTTGAACCAGTAGATGCGCGGATGTTCGAGGTATTTTCCGATGATGGAGGAGACTTTTATGTTTTCACTGACCCCCTTGACACCCGGCTTGAGGCAGCAGATACCGCGGATGATGAGATCGACGCGGCACCCTTTTTGCGAAGCTTTGTAGAGGGTTTTGATGATGTCCTGGTCCACCAGCGAGTTGGCTTTGAGAATGATGTGCCCCTCTTTGCCAAGCTGGCTCTCCTTTTCGATGAGCTTGATGAGCTTCGGCTTGATCTGTACCGGGGACATAAAGAGGGTATCCAGCTTCGTGTAGGTCGAGAAACCCGTGAGGAAATGGAAAAAATGTGTCGCATCGGTGGAGATGGCCTCTTTTGCGGTGAAGTAGGAGATGTCGGTGTAGATCTTGGCTGTGCTGGGGTTGTAGTTGCCTGTGGCAAGGTGCACGTAGCTTTGCAGTTTGCGGCCGCGGCGCTTGATGACCTGGGCTATCTTGGCGTGGACTTTGAGCCCCGGGATGCCGTAAACGACATGCGCACCGGCATCTTCGAGCGCCTTCGCCCAGCGCAGGTTGTTCTCTTCATCGAAGCGTGCTTTGAGTTCGACCAGTACCGTCACCTGCTTGCCGTCACGCGCCGCATCGATGAGCGCCTTGACGATGGGTGACTTCTGTCCGGCGCGGTAGAGTGTCATCCGTATGGCGATGGTGTCGTTGTCTGCGGCAGCCTGCTTGATGAACTGTACTACCGGCTCGAAACTGTCGAAGGGGTGGTACAGTACGATATCCTGCTTTTCGATGGCTTCGAAGACATTTTCACTGTCAAAAGGCGGCAGGATCTTGGGGCTGAACGTAGGCAGGACAAGGTGAGAGAGCTGTTTGTCACCGACAATCTGCCAGAGTGCCCCGAGATTGAGCGGCAGGCTCTTGTAGGGGTAGATGTCGTGTTCGTTGAGGTTGAGGTGGGTCAGCAGGAAGTGCAGCAGGTCCTCATCGACCCCTTCGAGGAGTTCAAGACGGATAAGCGAGCCTTTGTTGCGTGAGCGCAGTCCCTCCTGCAGGATCTCCAGAAAGTCGTCGGCCTCCTCCTCTTCTATTTCGATATCGGCGTTACGCGTTACCCTGAACGGTGTGGAGGCCAGCGGGGTGAAGCCGGGGAAGAGCTCCGTGGTGAAGTGCTCGACAACGCTTTCGATGGGGATGAAGGTGTGGTCAATCTGAATGAAGCGCGGCAGAATGCGTGGAATACGGATGAGGCCGTGTTTAATGTGTCCTGACTCATCTTCAAGGGTAATCGCCAGCGCGAAACTGAGGTTGTTCAGGTGCGGAAAGGGGTGCGTGGCGTCGATGGCGATGGGGATGATGACAGGATAGATCTCTTCGAAGAATATCTCTTTTATCTCCTCTTTCTGGGCATCGGAGAGCGCTTCGAAGTTCTTGATATGCACGCCGTGGCTGTGAAGCTCTGAGATGATGGAGGTGTAGCACGACTCCAGAATGTCATGCTCCTTATGCAGATAGGCGCGTATCTGTGCCAGCTGCTCAGCAGGCGTGAGACGGTCTGGACCGGTCTCCTGTACGCGTGCTTTGAAGAGCGCTTTGAGGCCTGCGACACGTATCATGTAGAACTCATCGAGGTTCGTACCGTAGATGGCAAGAAACTTCAGACGTTCCAGCGGGGGCAGTGTCTCATCGAGCGCTTGTGCCAGCACACGGGAGTTGAACTGCAGCCAGCTTAGTTCGCGGTTGAAGTAGAGGTGGGGATCATTTAAATCTACCATTTGGGTGCTCCAAATGGTAGATTTAGTGAAGAGTGAAGAGTGAAGAGTGAAGAGTGGGGGGTTGCATTGCTTTGCAATGCCCTTATATTGAAATATTGTAAATACATTCTCTATCCTTCATCAATAAAAGCTTTTCGTAAGAAAAGCATACCAAAATTATTCACTCTTCACTCTTAACTGCACGCAGCGCGTGCTTTCTATAGTTTTTTTATCTTCGCTATCTCATCCCGCAATCTTGCCGCCTCTTCGAATTCCAGATTCTTCGCTGCTGCAAGCATCTTTGCTTTGAGCTCTTTGACAAGCTGCTGGCGTTCGGCTTTGGGCATTTTGTCGAGTTTGGAGCGTTTGTTGTAGAGCTCGCCGCCGTCTTCGACTTTGAGATTGGTGTCGAGTTCGCGGATGGTGGTTTTTGGGGTGATGCCGTGCTTCTTGTTGTAGGCGATCTGTTTTTCTCTTCTTGCCTGGGTGATCTCGATGGTCGCTTTCATCGAGTCGGTCATCTTTTTGGCATACATCAGTACCTTGCCGTTGGCGTTACGTGCGGCACGTCCGGCAGTCTGGATAAGTGCCGTTTCAGAACGCAAAAAGCCCTCTTTGTCCGCATCCAAAATCGCCACAAGGCTGACTTCGGGCAGGTCAAGCCCCTCTCTTAGCAGGTTGATCCCCACCAGAATGTCGAACTCCCCAAGCCGTAAAGAGCGGATGATCTGGTTACGCTCGATGGCGTCAAGATCAGAGTGCATATATTTACACTTAAGCCCAAGGTCGTTGTAGTAGGTTGTCAACTCCTCCGCCATCTTTTTTGTCAACACTGTGACAAGCACCCGTTCCCCACGTGCTATAACCGGTTTCATGCGGTCATGCAGGTTCTCCACCTGATAGGTCGAATCAATGACTTCGATCTCAGGGTCAAGCAGTCCGGTGGGTCTGACAACCTGCTCGGCAACAGTGGCGGAGAGGTCAAGCTCGAGCTGGGCAGGGGTGGCGGAGACAAAGAGGTAGTGGGGCGCCTTGTTGATGTACTCGTCAAATTTGAGCGGACGGTTGTCCAGTGCGCTTGGCAGTCTGAACCCGTGTTCGACCAGCACCTCTTTGCGGCTGCGGTCACCGGCATACATTCCCCGAAATTGCGGCAGTGAGACGTGAGATTCATCCACGATGACAAGGTAGTCGTCATGCATCACCTCAAAGTAGTCCATCATCGAGTAGGGGGTCTCTCCGGGCTTTTTGCCTGTCAGATGCCGTGAGTAGTTCTCGATACCCTTGCACATGCCGGTGGCTTCAAGCATCTCGAGGTCGAACTCGGTACGCTGCTTGAGGCGGTTGTACTCCACCATTCGCCCTTCACGCTCGAAAAAGGCAAGTCGCTCATCGAGCTCCTCTTCGATGCTCTTGATGGCACGTGCAAGCTTCTCTTTGCCTACCACGAACTGGTTGGCGGCGTAGATGGTCACCTCATCCATATGCTTCTCTTTCTCTCCGGTCAGTGAGTTGAAGGTGTAGATATCCTCTATCTCGTCGCCGAAAAACTCAATACGCACGGCAAACTCGTCCGAGTATGCTGGGTAGATGTCTATGACTTCGCCGCTGACACGGAAGTTCCCGATGTCGAAGAACTCGTCGTTTCGCTTGTACCCCATATCAACAAGCCGCAGCAGCAGCTCTTTTTGGTTGTACTCTTCGCCTACGGAAAGCTTCTGGACAATGGAGCGGTAGTCTTCCGGGCTTCCCAGACCGTAGTTTGCCGAAACCGAGGCGATGACAATGACATCGTCGTGGCTGAGCAGACTGGCGGTGGTGCTTAGCCTGAGGCGTTCAAGCTCCTGATTGATGGAGCTGTCCTTTTCAATGAAGAGATCCTGCCGTGGCAGGTAGGCTTCGGGCTGATAGTAGTCGTAGTAGCTGATGAAATACTCGACATGGTTGTTGGGAAAGAAGGCTTTGAACTCACTGTAGAGCTGTGCAGCAAGCGTCTTGTTGTGCGTCATGATGAGTGTCGGCTTCCTGGTCTTTTCGATCACCTTTGCCATCGTGTAGGTCTTCCCTGATCCCGTCACCCCCAGCAGCGTCTGGTAGCGGTTGCCCTTCTTGATGGAGTCTGCAAGCGACGCAATAGCTGTGGGTTGGTCACCGGCGGGAGCGTAACTGCTTTTTACTTGAAAGTTGGCCAATATTTTTCCTTCGTAAAATAAATTAAAAGTTAAAAATTAAAAGGGAAAAGGACTTCTATGAAACTTTGCTTTTTAGTTTTTTGACGATGCTGACAAGCAGGCGTATGATCTCTTTGATATCTCCAATAAGACTTTCATGCATACTGCTTGAAAGATAGTTGGTATCATGAAGCAGGTTGATCCAGTACTTTGTTTCGTTAGCTTCTTTGAGGCCTATCATCAGTTTGTTGATAAAGTCAGCATCGGACTGTGCAAACTCCGCTTCGCTAATAAGTGCACAGATGGCAGTACCGGAACGTAAAATCTGTTTACTGAGTATAAATTCTCGCTTTTCATCGTTCAAGTATCGAGAGAGGTTGACTGTCCGTATGGCAAATGCATAACTTTTATTATAAAGAATGTTTTCTTTGCGCATAAAAATTCTCTACACTTGTACCCAATACCCAAAATTTTTAATTTTTAATTTTTACCTTTTAATTCTTACGCTATTATACCAAAACAATTAAATTGGTGTAGGAATTTAATTTTTACCTTTTAATTTTTAATTTCAAAAAACGGAGTTTTTTATGAGTGCGTTGCAGAGACTACAAGAGAAGATTACCCAGCTTAAGATCGATTACGAGAAGATCAAACATGAGAATGAACAGCTTAGAAATGAGCTTTTGAGTGTTTCGGGATCACAGAGCGAAAAAGAGCAGCAGATCGAAGCACTGCGCCGCGAACTGGACGAGAAAGACGCGGAGATAGAGAAGATCATCGCACAGGTAGAGTCGCTGCTTGCCTGAGGGAATTAAAAGTTAACAATTAAAAATTAAGAGGATGCGGTTTTCATTTTTCCCTTTTAATTTTTAATTTTACCTCCAAAGGAGTAATCGTGAAAACTGTTGGACTGACCATATCGGGAAAACGCTACAATATCAAACTTGACGATGCGTTCGCCGATTTCGTGAACAGAGACCTTGCCGACGCGGGGGTGAACCTGCATACCGACAACCCACCCGACAAACTGCTCAAAGCCTACCTACGCCTTGCCAAGCAGGCGACCAGCTACGAGAATGAGATAGAACTTCTTATTGAAACACTTGACGGCCTTTAAAAGATAAGAAATTTTAATTTATTTCTTTTTAAGGCAAACAAGTCTAAAATTAGAGTAGACCAATTATTGAATTGGTACTATTTTATATTCAGGAGTTAATCATGACTAACATGAGAGGCGGATTTACAATGATCGAATTGATCTTTGTTATCGTAATTATCGGTATTCTGGCAGCGGTTGCCATTCCAAAACTGGCAGCAACAAGAGATGACGCAAAGCAGGTAAAAGCAGTACACAACCTTGCAACATGTATCTCTGATATCGGTGCAGCCTACACAGGTAGAGGTGTCGAGGACAACAACACAGCATCATGTAACGCTGTAGCAAATGAAGGATGTTTTACTGTTGCTATCGGGACTAACAACGATGGAAACGTTACTGTAACAGATGTAACATCAAACACAGAAACGTGGTGTGCGAATGCACAGACACAGGCACTTGAGCAAAACCTCTCTAACAGTAGTGGACTTGTTCACGAGTTTGGTGGGCAGAAAGTTACTTTCTAATCTGATCTTCTTCTATAGAGCAGACATACCTGTGACCTTCCTGACCATCAGGGAGGCGGTATGTCCTTTCCTTCCTTTTTTATACATATCAAAGAGACCTATAATGAGACAAGCATTTACAATGATAGAATTAATATTTGTTATCGTAATTATTGGTATTTTAGCAGCAGTTGCCATTCCCAAACTCTCCGCTACACGTGATGATGCGAAGGTTGCAGAAGAGGTGACAAACCTTTCAACCTGCATATCGGTATTGGGCGGAAAGTATACAGCTACGGGAGAGCTTTCAGCTACAGCTGCGGATACGATTGTTGCATGTAAGCATCTGGACTGTTTCCAGGTGGCAAGCACGAACGATGGCAATGGTACTATTACAGTGACAGGTTCGAGTGCAACAGACCCCTATTGTATCAGAGCAAGAGAGGTTGCGGAAAAGCAAAAGTTGGATGGAAATCACTCCTTTGGGGATAGACATACTGTTTTTTAGTGTTTTATTCCAATTTACGCTATAATTTTATAAAAAGGGGCTATAAATGACCAAACTCCATAGAAAAGCTTTTACGATGATCGAATTGGTTTTTGTAATTGTCGTTATCGGAATTCTGGCAGCTGTGGCTGTACCAAAGCTTGCGGCAACACGTGACGATGCGGTCATAACAAAGGCCCGGACGGTTGTTTCAGCGGTTAGAAGCTCTGTCAATACAGAGAGGCAGAAACGCATACTGAGAGGTGATTTTACCGCGATCACCCAGCTTAACTACAATAACAGCAGTGCCGCATTTGACAAGTTCAACCCGGATAAGGACGGAAATAGTGCAAGTGTCCTTGAGACACCGGTATATACCTGTACAACGCTCGGGAAGACGACCGAGTGCTGGAAGGTGACAGCAGGCCCCACCTACAGTTTTGTTCTGCCCGATGGAAACAATGTCGACTTCAACCTGACCAAAAGCCGCTTTACCTGTAAAAACCCTACAAGTGCAAACTGCCTGCTTTTGACCAACTAAGTGTACTTCTACACCGTTTCTTTGACAAGGTCCAGTGCGCCTTGTCTTACGTATCACAGCGAGATAGAACTGGAGAGAGGCAGCGTTGTATCGGTGCCTTTGAAAAATAGTTCCAAAGAGGCGGTGATACTCTACAGAACGGAAAAACCTTCATTTCAAACCGAAGCCATTCTCTCTTTTACCGGTATATTCTATTCTACAGTACAGACGGAAACGGCAAAGTTCATTTCGGAATACTACTTTTCCTCTTTTGGCGAGGCGATTGGGTTGTTTATTCCGTACAGGAATGAACAAAGTGTTCAGCGTTCAGCGTTCAGTGTTGAGAAGAGACCTGAATTGTCCACTGCGCAGCAGGGAGCTTATGAAGCGCTTCTTCGAAAAGAGAAAGCACTGCTTTTTGGGGTGACGGGTGCGGGGAAGACGGAGATATTCATTGCCTTGATGGCGAAAGTGCTGGAGGAGGGGAAGACGGTGATCTTTCTGATGCCGGAGATTTCGCTTACACCGCAGATGGAGAAGCGGCTGAAGGTCTATTTCGGTAATGCGGTGGCGATGTGGCACTCGAAGATCACGAAGAAGAGAAAAGAGGAGATACTCGAGGGGATCGAGTCGGGGAGGGTGCGCATTGTCGCCGGGGCGCGTTCGGCACTTTTCGTGCCACTGCGTGATGTAGGACTGATTATTGTCGACGAGGAGCATGACGACAGCTACAAGGCGCATACCAGACCGCGCTATCATGCCAGAGATGTTGCAGTGCTGATGGGGCAGAAACTGGGAGCGAAGGTGGTACTTGCTTCGGCGACACCCTCTACGACCAGTTATCACAAATATGACGTGGTAAAACTTCCGAAGCCCTATGTACAGACAAAGAAGCGCTACCGCTTCATTCCAGGCGACGGCATTAGCGCTCCCATCATCTATGCACTGAGAGAGCACTATGAAGAGGGCGGCCAGTCGCTGCTCTTTCTGCCAACACGCGGCAACTTCAAATATCTCTACTGCCAGAATTGCGGTAAGACGCATACCTGTCCCTACTGTTCGGTGGGGATGGCACTGCACCGCAAAAGACGACACCTCAAATGTCACTACTGTAACTTCACTGAAGCGATACGCGAGAGCTGTACCCACTGCGGCCATACACCGCTTTCGAGCGAGCGTATCGGTACGCAGGAGGCTATGGAGGTCATCCAGGAAGCGATAGAAGGCATCAAAATAGAGCAGTTCGACCGTGACAGCATCACAACAGCAAACAAGCTGGTCAAGGCACTCAGACGCTTCGAGAGCGGCGAGAGCCACCTGCTGCTGGGAACCCAGATGCTAAGCAAGGGGCACGACTACCCCAATATTACCCTGGCGGTCATCATGGGGCTTGACCACATCATGGGAATGGCGGACTACCGCTCCAGGGAGCGTGCGATGAGCCTACTCTTTCAAATTGCCGGACGAAGCGGACGTGCAAAGGAGGCGGAAGTACTCATCCAGACCGCTGACCCTACGCAGTTTGAACCCTATCTTGGAGACTACGAACAGTTTTTGAGAGATGAGCTACTCTTTCTGGAGATCGCGGAGTATCCGCCTTTCGTGTCACTGGCACGCATTCTCATCGCCCATAAAGATGAAGCCAAAGCCTCGAAGATCACACTCGATACGGTGACGAAACTCAAAGCCTTTGATGAGGTGGAGATCGTTGGTCACGGCAAGGCACCCGTGGAGCGCATAGCAAACAAGTACCGTTTTACCATTCTACTGCGTGCCAAAAAACGCTTGCCGCTGCTTAGGGCTCTGCATGCCGTCGACTGTCGGGAGATAGAGGTGGATATGGACCCGGTGGAGTTCAGCTAGCTGAACTCCATAATGAAGAATTAAGAGTGAAGAGTGAAGAGTGAAGAGTGAAGAGTTGTGGTATGCCGGTCATGCGTTGCATGAAGTGAAAAACTAATAGTGAATAGTGAATAGTTATGGTATGCTTTTCTTTCAGAAAAGCTTTTATTGTTTGAGGTAATGTTTATATGAGTGCCCTTGCTGAAAAAAGTTATCAATTTTCTATTCGTATTGTTAAGATGAATCGTTATCTTCTTGAAAGAAAAAAAGAATTTATACTCAGTAAACAGCTTTTACGTTCAGATACTGCAATAGGGGCTTTAATTTCTGAAGCACAGTATGCACAGTCCAAGGCAGACTTTATAAGCAAACTTCAGATTGCTCTTAAAGAAGCCAATGAAAGTAGATATTGGATAAGATTGCTTCATGATACGGAATATATCACTCCTGCAATGTTTGAGAGTATTATTCCAGATATTGATTCATTGATCAAAATGCTTACAAACAGTATAAATA
Source organism: Sulfurovum sp. (assembly GCA_026996325.1). Classification (GTDB taxonomy): domain Bacteria; phylum Campylobacterota; class Campylobacteria; order Campylobacterales; family Sulfurovaceae; genus Sulfurovum. The sequence continues at coordinate 8,212 of JALWLU010000118.1, read as the reverse complement.
CTATAAAAGAGAGAACAACATGAATTTAAATAGAAAGCACACGAAGTGTGCTATCCGAAACTATTCACTATTCACTATTCACCATTCACTCTTTTGGGGGGAACCCAAATGAAAGAACGATACCCAACCAAAAAAATTTACGTCGGTGATGTAGCCGTAGGCGGTGATGCACCTATTTCGGTACAGTCGATGACCTACTCCGATACGCGTGATGTGGCGGCGACGGTAGAGCAGATCAACCGGCTGCACTTTGCAGGGGCAGATATGGTGCGTGTGGCCGTACCCGAAATGGAGGATGCGTTGGCGCTCAAGGTGATCAAAGAGCAGATATCGCTACCGCTGATTGCCGACATTCACTTCAACTACAAGCTCGCACTTGAAGCTGCCAAATGGGTGGACTGTATCCGCTTCAATCCGGGGAACATTGGAGAGAAGGGGCGCATCAAGGAGATTGTCAAGGCGTGCCAGGAGCGAAATCTGCCCATCCGTATCGGTGTCAATGCTGGGAGTCTGGAGAAGGAGTTTGAGGACCGTTACGGGGCGACAGCCGAAGGGATGGTCGCCAGTGCGGAGTACAACACCAAGTTTCTTGAAGACCTTGGCTTTACTGACATCAAAGTTTCGCTCAAGGCTTCCGATGTCGACCGGACCGTAGAGGCGTACCGAATGCTGCGTCCGAAGAACAACTATCCGTTCCATCTTGGTGTGACGGAAGCGGGTACGGTGTTTCATGCAACGATCAAGTCGGCCATCGGGCTTGGCACGCTGTTGCTTGACGGCATCGGCGATACACTGCGTGTCTCTATTACCGGAGAGCTGGAAGAGGAGATAAAGGTCGGCAAGGCGATCCTCAAAGACAGCGGCAGGATGCAGGAGGGGCTCAATATCATCTCCTGTCCCACCTGCGGACGGATCGAAGCTGACCTGGTATCAGCAGTAGCTGAAGTGGAGAAGCGCACCGCGCACATCAAGACGCCGATGGATGTTTCGGTCATGGGGTGCGTGGTCAACGCCATTGGCGAGGCAAAACATGCCGATGTGGCCATCGCCTACGGCAAAGGCGCTGGGCTTGTGATGGTCAAAGGAGAAGTGGTCGCCAGACTTCCGGAGTCGGAGTTGGTAGACAGATTCGTCACTGAAGTCGAGAAGATGGCTTCTCAACTTCAGAGTGAATAATCACGCATTGCGTGAAGTGAATAGTTAAGAGTGAATAGTGAATAGATTTGGTATGCTTTTCTTCCGAAAAGCTTTTATTTGTGAGGATAGAGAATGAAAAAAATTTTTAATATAAAGGCATTGCAAAGCAATGCAAACCGACACTATTCACTATTCACTATGCACCATTCACTTTTTCCATCAAAGGTACTTTGATGGAAAATATGTATAACATCAACATCGAACGCGCCGTCCTTTCGGCTATCATATTCGACCCTGAAATCTACGAAGAGATCGCTGCAAAACTGAACCCCAGCGACTTCTACCTGCCGTTTCACCAGCATGTCTTTGTGGCGATGGAGGAGCTCTCAAGAGAAGAGAAACCGATCGACGAGGAGTTTCTCAAAAGCAAGCTGCAAAGTATGGGCAAGTTCGATGAGGTGGCAATGCTCGATCTGCTTTCGGCCAACCCCATCACCAATACGTCAGCATATATCAATGAGATAAAAGCCAAGGCAAGCAAGCGGGCACTGGCGACACTGGCGACCGAGATCAAGAAGGTGACCATCGAGGATGATCTTCCGGCAGAAGAGGTGATGAACCTTGTGGAGAAGAAGCTCTACGAGATTACGCAGAACAATACCAATGATGACTTTCGTGACTCCAAGGAGATCACGCTTTCGATGCTCGATGAGATCAATCGTCTCAAGGCCCTGGGCAACTCGAAGCTGATCGGTGTCGACACGGGCTTCAAGAACCTCAATGACAAAACATCGGGCTTTGGCAAGGGGGACCTGGTCATCATCGCAGCGAGGCCGGCGATGGGGAAGTGTCTTGGCAAGGGTACCCGAGTAGTCATGTTTGACGGCACACTTAAAAATGTCGAAGATGTCAAAGTCGGAGACCTTCTGATGGGGGATGACTCCACCCCCAGAAGGGTGCTTTCACTGGCACGCGGCCGTGAAGAGATGTACTGGGTACGACAGAACAAAGGGGTCGATTACAGGGTCAACAAGTCACATATCCTGTCACTGAAGCGTTCACGCAATGAAGGAAAGCACAAACACGGCGATGTGCTCAATATTGAAGTCTCTGAGTATATCACAAAGAGTGACAAGTTCAAGTCGAACTATAAAGGCTACAAGGTGGGCGTTGAATTTGAGGAAAAGTCGCTGGAGGTGGAACCCTATTTTCTTGGCTTGTGGCTTGGCGACGGAAGAAGCGGTGATGTGAGGGTTGCAACCGAAGATCCTGAAGTTGTAACGTATTTGCAGGATTATGCGTTCAGATTGGATAAAAAGCTGCACCGCTATGCCGTCGACGGAAAGTGCACCATGTATGGTATTACCAATATACAGAAAGAGGGAGCACTCAAAGATTTGAGCGACTCCCTCCAGGGGAAACTGAGACAGCTTGGGGTGTTGGGGAACAAACATATTCCGCACCACTACATTGCAAACAGCAGGGAGAATAGACTGCAACTGCTGGCCGGCCTGATAGACAGCGATGGTTACTATGATGACCGCTATCATGTCTTTGAGATCGTACAGAAGTCAAAAAAGATAGCGGAGCAGATCAAATATCTTGCCGATACACTTGGTTTCCGGGTCTCTCTGAAACAGAAGAAGGCAACCATTCGTAATATTGGCTATGAGAGTGACGTATACCGTGTGCGTATTGTCGGTGATCTTGACACGATACCTACGCGTATCATGCGAAAACAGGCGCGTCCGCTTGCCTCGAAGCGGGACCATTCCCATACCGGCATTCGGGTGGAGTTCGACAAGGTGGATGACTATTACGGTTTCGTACTTGACGGCAACCATCTGTTTTTGCTCGAAGATATGACGGTGACACACAACACAGCCTTTGTGCTGAACATGGCACTCAAAGCCATAGAGCGTGACGAGGGAGTAGCTTTTTTCTCACTGGAGATGCCTGCAGAGCAGCTGATGCTGCGTCTGCTCTCTGCCAAAACCTCCATTCCGCTGCAGCAGCTGCGCGTGGGGGATCTCAATGATGACCAGTGGTCGCAACTTGCATCGGCCACGGATGAGATGGCAAAGAAGAAACTTTTCGTCGATGACGGTGGGTATGCGACGATCCACCATGTACGAAGCAAACTTAGAAAGCTCAAGACTCAGCATCCGGAGATCTCCATGGCGATTATCGACTACCTGCAGCTGATGAGCGGTGAGGGACGAGAGGGGCGGCAGCAGGAGGTTTCTGAGATTTCAAGAGGGCTCAAGCAGCTCGCACGTGAGCTGGCGATTCCCATTGTCGCACTTTCACAGCTGAACCGCTCGCTCGAAGCACGTGACAACAAGCGTCCGATGCTCTCTGACCTTAGGGAGTCAGGAGCTATCGAACAGGATGCCGACATTATTCTCTTTGTATACCGTGACGATGTATACCGTGAGTCACAGATCAAAGAGAAGCTTGAGAAGTACAAGGCAGAAGGGAATGCGGACAAGATCAGGGAGTATGAGAACGCCTACAACGATCTTAAGCGAAAACCGGACGAAGCGACCGAGCTTATTATCGGAAAACAGCGTAACGGTCCGACGGGCACGGTAGACCTGATCTTCCAGAAGAAGTTCACCCGTTTCGTGGATGCAAGCCACTCTCCGGCCTTTGAAGTGGTCTATGAGGAGGGTGACATCCCTGCCAATACGGGTAACATTGAGCTTCCACCCATATAATTGAAGGTGACGCTGAGGGATGCGATGGAGAAGCCGAAGGTTTTTGAGTCTGCACGATCCCTTCTCTTTTTTGCAGTTGCAATGCTGTTTCTGCTTCTGCTGCGTCTTGGCTGGGAGTACCGGGACTACCGTGCGTTCATCGAAAAGCCATTCTATTTTACCCTTGCATCTGTTGAGAATGCTTATAGGAAAAGAAAGGCAAACCGAAGCTATCAGGTATTGAAACTGCGCAGTGACAAGGGGTTGCACTTCTATACTACGACGCATAGAAAAGAGAATCTTTCCGGTTCCAGGCTGCGGCTCCAGCTCTTTCCAAACGAAACTATCTCTTACTTGGATTATCTTGGTACTTTCTATGTGAAAAGCCGTATAAAACGTGTACTGCCCCAAGAGAAATCAATGAAAAAGAGCTTGATGGAGAGAGTTGCCTCCCAACACAGTGACGGCAGGCTCGGAAACTTCTATCAGGCTATCTTTTTTGCAGCGCCGCTTGCACATACCCTGCGCCAGAAGGTGTCGCAGTTTGGTATCAGTCACCTGATTGCACTCAGCGGTTTTCATCTGGGGATTTTGTGGGGTGTGGTCTACTCTCTGCTCTATCTATTCTATCGCCCGCTGCAGCAACAGTGGTTTCCCTACCGCTTTGCATTGCTTGATGTCGGTACAGTGACAATGCTGCTGCTTGGTGCCTATGTCTGGTTTACGGGTGCACCGCCGTCACTGGTAAGGGCGTATACGATGCTCTTTTTTGGGTGGAGTATGCTGGTACTGGGTGTGGAGATACTCAGCTTCGAGTTTCTTGCTGCCGTAGTACTGCTGCTGCCGGTACTCTTCCCCTCTCTGCTTGTCTCGCTCGGTTTCTGGTTTTCGGTCGCGGGTGTCTTTTTCATCTATCTGCTGCTGCACTATACAAAGGGGTGGGATGGCAGGGTTATTACACTGGCAGTCATTCCTGTAGGTATCTTTCTGCTGATGCTACCGGTGGTGCATATGGTTTTTCCTGTCACGACACCGATGCAGCTCTTCTCTCCACTGCTGTCACTGCTTTTTATCCCATTCTATCCCGCAGCGATACTGCTGCATATGATTAGAGCTGGGGAGCTGTTCGATACGGCGCTGCTATGGCTTTTTGAGATCGATACGACAGTGATGGAGCATCAGCTGGCATGGTGGCTTGGTATGGGATATATGGCACTTGCTCTTTTGGCGATACGCTGCAGAAAAGCATTTTATGCAACCCTTGGCAGTGCAGGGGCTTATGCTGTCTACCTTTTTGGCTTTCTATAGATAACTGTCCAATACACCAATCACTAAATCTTCTCTATCTCCTTCCCTTTGTTGAGGAGGTAGCAAAAACGCAATCCATGCAGGAAAATAGCCCATGAGATGTAGATCCAGAGGAAAAAGAAGAGCAGGGTGCTGATGCTGCCGTAGACGGAACTGTAGGTTTTGTTGTGCATGACGTAAAAGACAAAGCCGCTCTTGGAAAGATACCAGATAAGCGATGCGATGAAGGAGCTCGCTGCAGCAGCCTTTGGTTTGATGGGGGTTTTGGCAGAGAGCTGGTAGGTGATGTAAAATGCACCCCAGACAACGAGATAGGGCAGAAAGAAGTAGAGGTGTATGAAACTTGTTACACTTGTTTTGTCAAGATAGCTCTGGATAAAGCTGCTTAAAAAGAATGAGGCTCCCATCATCAGAGGAATCAACAGGATAAGCAGAAGATAGATACGAATGCTTGAGAGAATGCTTCGTGGCGGCAGTTCGAAAATGTCGTTGACAATGTAGTCGTAACTTTTAAAGAACATGATCGCTGCGAATGTGACGTAGAAGACCCCCATCAGACCCAGTTTGTCGGAGTTGTGTACAAAGGTGTTGATACGGGCCATTATCTCTTCAGACTGTGTGGGCATCAGGTTGGAGAAGATAAGTTCACGTACCTTTTCGTAAAATTCATCGAAGATGGGCAGTGTTGTGAACAAGTAGAGCAGAATGACCAGCAGCGGAATGATGGAGAAGATGGTGTTCCAGCTGAGACTGGAAGCGTAAAATCCAAGACGGTCGTCAAAAAGGTCCTTGACGAAGTCACGCAAAAAGATGTAATACTCTTTTAGAATCCCCTTTTTCTTCACCACTCCCCTTTTAATTTCTAACTTTTAATTTTTTACAGTCCCATCTTTCCCGGATTGAGAATACCGTTGGGGTCAAAGGCTTTTTTGATGTCACGGAAGAGCTGTAGCTCCGCTTCGTTGAAGGCTATGTTCATAAAGGGGGCCTTGGAGGTACCGATGCCGTGTTCTCCGCTGAGCGTACCGCCCATCTTGACAACCAGCTCGAAGATCTCCTCGATGGCTTTGTGCCCCTCTTCAAGCTGTTTTTCATCCGAACCGTCCACCATAACGTTGACATGAATATTGCCGTCTCCTGCATGTCCGAAGCAGGGGACCTTGAAACCGTAACGGTCGCCTATTTCGTAAATTTTGCTTAGTGCTTCAGGCAGCATGCTTCTGGGTACGGAGATGTCCTCGTTGAGCTTCTTGCTGCCATAAATAGTAATGGAAGGCGATGCGTTGCGTCTGGCGTACCAGAGTTTGTCACGCTCTTCGTCGGTGTTGGCGACAACGAACTCCTGTGCACCGTTCTCTTTGAACGACTGCTCCAGAATGTTCAGCTGGAAGTCGACCTCTTCGATGACATTGCCGTCGACATCGCCAATGAGCAGTGCGCCGGCATCTTCCGGAAGCTGAACACCGAGTTTCTCTTTAAGCGCCTGAACGACCAGTGCATCCATGAACTCCATCGCAACCGGATTGGCACCGCCGGCGAGCGATTTGAAGACGGCATTCATCGCATCCTCGACAGAGGGGAAAACACCCATATATGCCTTACGGAACTTTGGTTTAGGCAGCAGCTTGACGGTGATTTCGGTAATGACTGCCAGCGTTCCCTCCGAAGCTGTCAGGATACCTGCGATGTTGTATCCGGCTACATCCTTGATGGTACGCTTTCCTGCGCGTATGATGTCACCGTTGGCGCGTACGGCACGCAATGCCATCACGTAGTCTTTGGTAATGCCGTATTTGGCTGCACGCATGCCGCCTGCATTCTCACTGACATTACCACCGATGGTGGAGTACTCCTCACTGGCAGGATCGGGCGGATAGAAGAGCCCCTTTGCTTCGACCGCTTTTTGCAGGTCCATGTTGATGACGCCTGGCTGTATGACCGCGACCATATTCTCCATGTCGATCTCCAGGATCTTGTTCATATGCTTTTCCATCGCAAGCGTGATGCCGCCTTTTGTAGGCAGTGCCCCGCCGGTAAATCCGCTCCCGGCACCGCGTGGCGTGATGACGATGCCATGGTGGTTGCAGTAGACCAGAATGCGGCTGACATCCTCTTCATTCCTGGGGAAGACGACCGCATCGGGTTCGAAGCGGGTACGTGTGGCATCGTAGCTGTAGGCGATCATATGTGCCTTGTCACTGTAGACATTCTCTTTGCCGACAAGGTCTTCAAGTGCTTTGACATGTTTGGCTTCAAGCATCAGAACTGCCCCATTATTTTGTAGTAGTCGCCCGGTGCATCATCGGAGAACCATCCCCCCTCGATGGTACCGATACGCATAAAGAAAGGTGACTGTGCTTTTGCTGGTGCACCGCTGAAAGCACGTTTGCCGACGATCTGTCCGGAGATTGGGTCAAGCAGTACGGCACTGTCACGCTTGATGATGTAGATGAGTCCCACCTGATACTGTTTTGCAAAGCGTGCGAGATTCTCTTTTGTGGGATAGGTGTCGCCAATTTCGGAAAGGTAAACGGCAAAGAGGTCGGGATGTACCCAGTGCTTACGGGTTGATTTGGTGATTTTTGCGTATGTATCGGCATCGGGTGCGAGCAGCATCACATTGCTGTAGAGGTAACCGCCAATGACCCTGTCACCCTTGGTGACGGGTGTTTTGATGGTTGGCAGCGATTCGTGTCGGATAATCTCTTTTGTAATGAGTTTCGCACTGCCAGAAGAGGAGGTCTGGGCAATGTAGCCGGTAGCGGCTTTGAGATCATTGCCATAGTTGTGAATGACAATACCGCTCATACCGGTGACAGGAAAAGGTTTGGCAAGCTGTAGTGTCGTACCGTTTGAAGCAGTAACGGAGGTATGTACGGTGGATGGGAAGAAGCCTGCAAAAAGCGGTAGTGCGGCAAGCATGAAAAGGGCGATATTACGCATTGCGATCCTTTAATGGCGTAGTGATCTCTGATTATACAGCCAAAAGATTAAAAGTCTGATAAGGAGGGCTTTTTCTTCAGTCGAGTTAATATTATTCGGCTATAATTAGTACCATTTTACAGGGG
>JALWLU010000117.1 GCA_026996325.1 Sulfurovum sp. | reverse complement strand
TTTATGTGTGTAGAATTACAATTTGGACATCTTTTTTACAACCCATCTGTAGATAATCCCTTTTTAACTCCCATAGTACCGGGCTTTGCTTAGGTTTTTAGCAACCCGTTTCTTTACTTTAACTCTCATTTTTCCATAGTCCCATAAGATTCATATAGAGATAGAGAGTTTTGGAGAGAGTGTTTTAAAGAGAAATTGAAAGGTGGATGGGGATGAACGTGCGATAGTTGTCGCACGTTTGTGTTTAAAAGTCGAACGGCTGGAAGACCATAACCCAGAAGTTCGTTCCCTCATCTCCGCGGGCAATGTCGATGCGTACGGGAACCTGAGCAGCCATAGTACGGAAACTGATACCCGCATCGAATTTCATATCTTGTAGAAGGTCGGCATTGTAAGTGTTGTTGACGCGTCCGGCTTCGATGAATGGAACGATCTGTATCCAGTCAATCGCGACAGGGATATATTCGTTTTTACGGAACGGGTTCCACTGTAGCGTCGCCCGGTATTCTGCAGTAAAGTAGAGTGCGGATTTGTCTGAAAAGCGGTTATTCTCATACCCTCGCATACGGTTGTAGCCGCCAAGTCTCGCACCCTCCCAAGGTGGCGGTCTATGCGCATCTATGCCATCCTTTGTGCTCTTTTTGTCCCAACTGAAGGAGTGTGCCGTCCAGAGGCTCATGGCAAGCACGCTCTGGCGTGTCCATGAGAAGTTAGGCAGCTCCAGATAGTGGTTGTACTTGAACTCAAGCGCATCCCAGGTATCTCTGGAGTCACCCCACCCAAAATCCCGTGAGTAGCGCAGCCTGAACTGGTAGCCGCGGGTAGGGTTGAGGTTGTAATCGGTATTCTCATGCTCTATGAAGAAGCGCAATCCGTTCGTATCCCACTCTCTAAGGTCGATACCTGCATTTTGCAGCGGTTGATAGTTTTCAAAAGAGTCATGCTCGTAGAAAGTCTCTATACCAATACCTGTAAAGCCGGTCACAAAAGGTGTGCCGCCCCCATATCCTTCTCGCCCTACCGGGAAGCCCTCTTTGAGTTTGTAAAGGCGTTCCGGATTGTCCAGCCCCTCTCCGATAGGCAGAATGTATCGGAAAGTGGTATAGAGCATATCGGTATCGCCGGAAGTCTCGAAGACATCCCTGTCGCGGTCGGAGTCGTTGCTGCCGTTAAGGAAGTGGCGTGCTTTTGGAAAGTAGCTTTTCATTCCCATAAAGGAGAAGAAGAGTCTTTCCGTTTTGGGGATACGGTAATCAAAAAATGCCACCAAGCCGCCGGAGAAGTTGGCGGTGTCAGGGACTCCATTGGTTACAATGTCTTGCTTCGTCCCGTAGAAAGCTGTGGCAATAGCCGTTGTCTGAGGCTGAAAGAGCCCCTGTTTGATTACACCGACACCGCCGGCGAAACCGGTTGATTCCGTCGAAAAGATATAGGGAAGTACAATCATATCCTTGCTGTCTGTAATGTGAAACCAGTCGTGGGTATTTGTCGTATTGGCATCGGCAGGAAGCTCCTGTGCACAGAGTGTTCCGCCAAAGATGGCTGCGGCAGCGAGTAAAGAGATGTTCATCAGTTTTTTCTGTATCATAAAGGTATTATAGGCTAAAATATATTACAGTCCCATTGCGGATTTTTGGATACATAGACAAAGCATTTTTTGTAAATTTAAGTAAGGATGAATCACAATGGAAGTTCAAAAGTGTACGACACTCGAAGAGGCACGAAAAAAGATCGATGAGGTGGATGAGGAGATCATCAAGCTTATCGCCAAACGGAACGACTATATCAAGCAGATCGCACACTTCAAGACGAGTGTGGACGAGGTAAAGGCAGAAGAGCGTATAAACGACGTCATCTCACGTGCCAGAGAGCAGGCGATCGCTTTGGGGCTCTCTCCCAACCTTATCAATGATCTCTATGTTCGGATGATCGATGCGATGGTGGAGAGCGAAATTGCGGAGTTCAACAACGCAAAAAGCTTTTAAAATCTTCTCGACACACTCGCTTCTTTGTGTAGTTGCCTACACACAGCTATGCTATAATGTATCAAAAGAGAGCTACACAGTTTGCTAAAGAGAGGGAGAGTGTGAAGATACTGCTGCTTGAAGACGATGTGATTTTGCAGGAGATCATCGAAGAGTTCCTGCAGGAGTGCGGTCATGAGGTGCTCAGCTTCTATGACGGCGAAAAGGCGCTCGATGCCATTGGGCAGGAGCGCTTCGATCTGCTGCTGCTTGATGTGAATGTACCAAGTATTGATGGCTTCGAGATACTTGCCTACCTGCGTGACATCGGTAACACTACACCGGCTATCTACATTACTTCTCTTGCAGGCATAGAAGATCTCAAAAAGGGCTTCGCACTCGGTGCGGACGACTATCTGAAAAAGCCGTTCGAGCTTGAAGAGCTTCAGGTGCGCATAGAGCACATCGCCAAGGCCAACTACCTGCAGGAGGAGATCGAGATCGACGGGATGCGCTTCATTCCCAAAGCGCACCGGCTCATTGTGGGAAACAGAACCATCGAGATGCGTCAGAAGGAGGCGCAGGTGCTTGAGTATTTCATCCGAAACCAGGGGAAAATCGTCTCCTGTGACGAGATCATCGAGAATATCTGGGAGGATGAGAACGTTCCCACGCACGCGACGATACGCACCTACATAAAAAACCTCAGAAGAATGTTCGACAAATCCTATTTTGAAAACATCAAAGGAGAGGGATATCGTTTTAACATCGTATGAACGCCGGTCGCTCTTTCGTTTTCTGGCACTCTATCTGGTTTCGGTATTCGTACTGCTGGCGATTATAGGCTACCTCTTTTTTGAGAACAACCGTACGGCGATGAAGAGTGCGATGAAGTTCGAGATGATGTACCAGGGGCGTATGCTCTCTTCCAAAATCGTCATGAAGGCGATGCAGGAGAAGGGAATGGATGAGGCCGATGCCATCAATTTCCTCGCCTCCCTGAAGCATTGCCGTTTCGATGTGGGCTACTATGACAGAGAGGGGGACGCACTCTATACGGAGATCGATGAGGTGCCGAAGTTCGACAGCGAATTCTACATCGACAACGGATGCTGCTATACGGTGCTGGAGGACAGAAGTGACCATCTTGGGGTGCACTACGTGGTGCTCAAGGAAAATGAGCTGATGGAGAGCTTCAAGCAGCTTCGACTGAAAATTATCGGCTACCTGCTGCTCTCCTTTTTGCTGATGGGTGTGGTGGGCTATTTCCTGGGCAGGCTTTTTTTGCAGCCGGTACGCGAGCAGATAGAGTCGCTGGATCAGTTCATCTCCGATACGACCCATGAGCTCAACACTCCTATTTCGGCGATATTAATGACGATACGCTCACTCAAAGGGTGTGACG
>JALWLU010000116.1 GCA_026996325.1 Sulfurovum sp. | reverse complement strand
TTAGACATTCTCTTCCTTTCTTTGGTCGGATAAAGAAGAGAGTTTAGCATTTAACCTCTTCAAATCCAAAAATTACAACTTCTCCTATCAGATTTTTAGAAATTGCATTTCAGATTTAAATTTTGGAGTATATCAAAACTTAGTGAAGCTTAATGACAAATTGTAGATATTCTTCATATAATAATAAGAAATAATTTAGTAGGAGAGACAATGAGATATATAATAATGGTGGTTACAGTGCTGCTTGGTCTGAGTTCACTTCAGGCGGGCGATCCTACAAGCAGGGTGTTCCCGTTGAGCAAGACAAAGTTCGCGGTGGTGGATAAAAAGGGTCACGAGAAGATAGTCGATCTTTCCGGTCAGGACTTCATCGTTGTCTCACTGCGTGAGCGCGGGGCGGACGGTGCGGCGTACGCAATAGACAAAGACGGTGTGGTCTGGTGGGCGGCAGTGATCTCTTCGGGAGCGAAGGGGCACGAGACGCCATCGGGTATCTTCACAGTCTGGAGAAAAGAGCGATTTTATATGTCCAAGGCGCATCCCGATCCGAATGGAGTAAACAATATGGACTTCTCTCTCTGGTTCACCCAGCAGGGCCATGCGATCCATATGGGTAACGATGCTGCAATGTCGCACGGCTGTATCCATGTGGGCAAAAAGGGTGCGGCTACGATGTTTAGCTGGGCAAAGAAGGGGAAAACAAAGGTTGTTGTAACACGTGAGCACTATCTGCCCTTTGTTTATTATGATCTCAAAAAGAGCGGATACAAAGAGAATTCGCAGACGCCTGCACATATCAAAGCCTACCTGAAGACGATGAAACCGGTGCCACCAAACAGCACAAATAAATAAAAAGTGTAAGGTGTCACTTTACACTTTAAGGAAAACTGTTCTATACTGTCATCAGTTCAACCAAAGGAGAACCGATGGCACTGAAAATGAAAGAGTTGATGCGCCGCAGCGGCGAGAGCAAATCGACGATACTCTACTATGTCAAGGAGGGGCTGCTGCCCCAACCCCAAAAACCCAAACCCAATGTGCACCTCTACGATGAGCAGGCTGTGGAGATTCTGCGGCTTATAAAGTATCTTCAGCACAACTTCAACTACTCCATTGCAGAGATAAAGACGATCTTTGCCCAGAATGATTTTGGCAAGGCGGAGAACTTCGAGATGATGGTGGCCGCCTTGCAGATGCTCTCGGGCGGCAGGGAGGAGCGGCGCTACAGCCGGGAGGACCTGCTGGAGATGACACAGGTGGAAGAGGAGCGGCTGGATGCCTACATCGAAGCGGAGCTGCTCTTTGAGCGTGCAGGCGGCTTCAGTGCAAAAGAGGTGGAGATTGTCTCTATCCTCAAGCGTGCTGAGGAGATGGGACTGGACAAGGGGCTGCTTGATGCCTATATCGCGGCAGCCAAACGGCTGGCACAAGAGGAGTTCGAAGCGGGTGCCAGGCTGATGAAAGCCGATCCTGACAGACGGACGGAACACTACGAACTCTTCTTCGACCTCATCCTGACCCTCAAACCCTACCTGTGCAATATGCATACGGTAAAAGAGTATCAGCGACAGTACCGGAACGAAAAGGAGCAGTTATGAAATCGCTCTTCTCCATCGCAGGCTTTGGCTCCTACATTCTGATCGTCTTTCTCAATGCGATGACCGACCTTGGCCACAAGATCATTTTGCAAAACACGATTTTCAAAGCATATGAGGGGCCGGAACTGATTGTCTTGACCGCACTGGTCAATGCAATGATCCTGCTGCCTTTTATCTTTCTCTTCTCTCCTGCGGGTTTCATCTCCGACAAATACCCCAAGGTGAAGGTGGTTGAGTATGCAGCCGCTGCGGCGATTGGCATTACGACGCTGATACTCTTCTCCTATATGATGGGATGGTTCTGGGCAGCATTCATCCTGACTTTCATCCTCGCAGCGCAAAGTGCCATCTACTCTCCGGCAAAGTACGGGCTTATCAAAGAGATGACGGGCAACGACCTTCTGGCCGAAGCCAATGCCGTGGTACAGTCGGTGACGATCGTCTCCATTCTGCTGGGTGCGGTGGTCTACTCCATATTTTTCGAGTATCTGCTGCAAGACCGTAGTACGCACCCCTCCGAGATACTGCAGTACATTGCCCCGGTCGGTTTCCTGCTTATTGGGGCGAGTATCGTCGAGTTCCTGCTGGCGAAACGCCTTGCCAAACGTTTCAAAAAGGTAACTATCGATGAGGAGAAACACTTCGAGCTGGAGGAGTACCGCACCCTTGGGTATCTTCGAAAAAATCTGGCTGTGCTCAAAAAAGAGAAGGTGGTGTGGGCGAGTATCGTAGGGTTGAGTATCCTGTGGGGAGTATCGCAGATACTTGTGGCGATCTTCGGCGAGTATCTTAAAGGCAAGCTTGGTATTACCGATACGGTTACGGCACAGGGGCTTTTGGCGCTTACCGGCGTAGGGCTGGTAACCGGTTCGATGATCGCCGGGCGGGTAAGCCGGCGCTTCATCGAAACTGGCATTGTGCCTATCGGTGCTCTGGGGGTGACGCTGGCACTCTATATAATCCCCTCTCTTGGGAGTGTCACCTCTCTGGGGATTGCGCTCTTTGCGTTCGGTCTCTTCTCCGGACTCATTGTCGTACCGCTCAATGCACTCATTCAGTTTGCAACCCCGACACCCATTTTGGGAATGGTGCTTGCGGGCAACAACTTCGTGCAGAATGTGGTGATGTTCGGTGCACTGGCGCTGACAGCGCTTTTTGGCTATTTTCAGATCTCTTCTTCCGGACTCTTCTACCTCATCGCTGCCGTTGCCTTCATCGGGACATTTGCAACCCTGCTGAAGCTGCCGCAGTCGATGATACGCTATATCGTCCGTGTCATTGTCAGTGTGCGCTACCGCATACAGGTGGAGGGGCTCAACAACATCGATGCGAAAAAGGGGGTGCTGCTGCTTGGCAACCACGTCTCATTCCTTGACTGGGCTATTTTGCAGATAGCCTATCCCAAACAGATCCGCTTTGTGATGGAGCGCAGCTACTATGAGATATGGTACCTCAAGCCATTCTTCTCTTTCTTTAACGCCATTCCGATCTCAAGCAGGGGCGGCAAGCAGGCACTCGCGCTTGTAACCGAAGCGCTCAACAATGGCGATACGGTTGCCATCTTCCCGGAGGGGCACCTCTCCAGAAACGGGCACCTCAGCACGTTTCAAAAGGGGTTTGAACTCGCCTGCCGTGAAGCGGACGAAGAGACGGTGATCGTGCCGTTCTACCTGCGCGGCCTCTGGGAGGGGGATTTCTCCCACGCTTCACAGAAGCTCAAGCGGAAGCGAAGCCGTGACATCAGTGTGACATTCGGTGAAATGATGCCGGTACAC
>JALWLU010000115.1 GCA_026996325.1 Sulfurovum sp. | reverse complement strand
AACGGTATTTATGGGAATATGCCGCTGATCGACCATGGTCTTGGCCTCTACACACTCTACGGCCACTGTTCGCAGCTTCTGGTCCAGGAGGGCGATGAGGTGCACGCAGGGCAGGTGATCGCCAAGACAGGGATGACCGGACTTGCACTGGGAGACCACCTGCACTTTGGTATGCTGGTACAGGGAGTCGAAGTGCGTCCCATCGAATGGTTTGACCAGAAGTGGATCAAAAAATTCATTGACAATGTATTTAAGGAAGCGGATGCGATCATTGAACCGGGGTCCCAAAAGCTTTCAAGAAAGAAGCAATAGACCCTTTTAAAAGAGTTGATACGTGGCGGCAGCGGTTTCATTCGATAGCTCTGGCAGGTGCAAATATGAAAAGCGTAAACGAAAGACAACTGCTTGTCTTTCGTAGCTTCGGAACCGGAATGATCGGAGTGAAGCGTAGCCATGGAGGCGCCACTCTTCGGGCTGAGTGCACCTTTGTCGCCATTGAATGAAACCGAAGATTTTCCAAAAATTTGTAATTGGCTATATTTTATAGTATAATGGTGTAATTTTATCTATTTTTAGAAAGGAGAGCCAATGCGCCAACGAACGATACATAAACCGGTTGAAGTGATCGGTATCGGGCTGCACAAGGGTGAACCGATCAAGCTTCGTCTTGAGCCGCTCGATGTGGATGCCGGTATCGTCTTCTACCGTGAAGACCTTGCGCTCTCCATTCCTCTCTCTCCCGCTTCGGTCATCGATACGCGCATGGCGACGGTGATCGGAAGCGAAAAGGGGTTCATCTCCACCATCGAGCACTTTCTCTCCGCAGTCTATGCCTATGGTATCGACAACCTAAGAGTCGTCGTCAACGGTAACGAGATGCCTATTATGGACGGTTCTGCCATCTCCTTCTGTCTGCTTCTTGATGAAGCCGGTATTGCCGAACAGGAGGCTTCCAAGAAGATCATACGCATCAAGCGTACTATCGAAGTCAAAGAGGGGGAGAAGTTCGTACGCCTCTCGCCTGCAGACCAGGCATCGTTTGACTTTACCATCCGCTTCGATCACCCTGTCATCGGTGAGCAGTCACATACATTTACCTTTGGCACACACAGCTTCATCGAAGAGATCGCCAGGGCGCGAACGTTCGGATTTGCAAAAGATATCCAGTATCTGCAGAGCCAGAATCTCGCACTGGGTGCAAGTCTGCAAAACGCCATCGGATTGGATGACCACAAGGTGCTTAACCCTGAAGGGCTGCGTTTCGAGAACGAGTTCGCCCGCCACAAGATCCTCGATGCACTCGGCGATATGATGGTCTCCGGGCGCAACATTCTGGGGCGCTACGAATCGTTTGCCGGAAGCCACAACCTCAACTATCAGCTGACCTCCAAACTCCTCTCCGACAGCAAAAACTACGAGCTTGTAGCAGTCAAAACACTTGAAAGCAGGGCATTTGCAAAAAGTTTCGCATGAGATCACCCTGCTGGTACTTGCGACGACGACACCGCTTCGCGTCGGTGTTTACGAAGCGGGGCTGCTCATCGATGAGCGAAGCAGTGAAGAGAAGACCTCCCAGGTGCTGCTACCGTTGCTTGAAGAGCTGATGGAAATCTATGATGTCAAGCAAATCATCTACACCCGAAGCCCCGGCTCCTATATGGCCATCAAACTCACCTACATTACCCTCAAGACCATAGAGATCGTGCGTGGGATAGCGTGTCTTGGATGCAGTACGTTCGCCCTCAACGGCGGCAAACCGGTCAAGGCCATCGGCAACCTCTACTTTATCAAGGAAAAAGAGACTATAATTACAAAAAAATTTGAAGAGCCGGTCGATACCTCGTTTGTATTGCCACACAGTATTCAGGATCTCGAAGTAGATGAAGAATCGACACCAGCATACCTGCTGCCGGCTGTTTGACGGAAGAAGTTGCCATGTTTGTAAGCGTACCCGCCACTTCGGCAAACCTTGGACCAGGATTCGATACCCTCGGACTGGCTGTCGATCTGCGTAACGAAATCATCATCAAGCCCTCCAAGTTTCTCAGTCTCTCTACCCACGGCGAGGGGTCTGACAATCCAAAAATCAAAAAGAACACACTTTTTTTGAATATCTTCAACGAAAACTACACCCGATTGAGCAACCGTACCGACAGTTTCCGTTTCGAGTTTCATAACCGTATCCCCATCTCACGCGGGCTGGGAAGCTCGTCGGCCGTCATTGTCGCAGCACTCAGCGCTGCCTATACTGCGGCGGGTGTACGCTACAACAAGCGCGAAATCCTCAACCAGGCACTGCGCTATGAACACCATCCCGACAATATCACCCCTGCGGTGATGGGCGGATTCAACGTCGCCTGTGTCGAGGGAGACCGTGTCTACAGCAAGAAACGCCGCCTGCCCGACTACCTGCGCGCCGTAGTGGTCGTTCCAAACCGTACCATTTCCACGGCACGTTCGCGTACCGTGCTGCCGAAGATGTACCGTAAAGAGGAGACGGTCTATTCTCTTTCACGCGCTGCCTATATGACTGCACTCTTTATGAGCGAATCGTGGGACCTGCTGCGTATCGCCTCCAAAGACAAACTCCACCAGGCACGACGCATGAAGATGATGCCTGAACTCTTCGAAGTACAGAAGCTCGCGCTCCGGCACGGTGCGCTGATGAGCACGCTCTCGGGGTCGGGCTCGACATTCTTCAACCTTGTGTATGAGAAGGATGCACAGAAGATCCACAGTGCGCTGCAGACGCGCTTTCCCCAGTTCAGAGTCTTTACGCTGGGGCTGGACAACAACGGAGTCATTACCGGAAGTTAAGCCGCGTGCTTAATATTTTGGGTATAATACCTATGAAAAAATCACAGCCTATACGAATGTGCATCGCGTGCCGAAGCAGACACCCTCAACACACTTTGATCAGACTGAAGCTCGAAGGTAAAGAGATTATTGCATACAACGGGTATGGCAGAAGTATCTACCTGTGTAACACATGCAGCCAAAACAACAAGAAGCTCAAAGGTTTAGTGAAACGTTTTCGTCTCGACGAAGAGCGTTTCATTAAGCTGTTGACGGAAACACGCCCCAAGGTGGGCGAATGCGAACCCTCGCAGCCAAATGAAGGAGCAAATCAATAATGGATAAAGTAAGAATCCAGGAAGTAGCAGAAGAAGCGGGATTGTCTAACGGCGAACTCATAGAAAAAGCCAAGGAGCTCGGTTTCGATGTCAAGGCGGCCAACAGTGCCATCAGTCTTGACGATGCGGGTATTCTCGTAGATTATGCTATCAGTGGAACGCTTCCAAAAGGCTTCAAAAAGCCAGAAGAGAAGAAACGAAAGATCACAGTCACCAAGAAGAAAGCCAAAGAAGAGGCTCCGGCTCCCAAAAC
>JALWLU010000114.1 GCA_026996325.1 Sulfurovum sp. | reverse complement strand
CAAGCTTCTTGTTATGCAGGTGAATTTTGGAAAAGAGTTTGTGAAGGTCTTCTTTGGCCTGAAGTTGATTGGGAAGATCGGTCAATGTATTGGAGTAGGCAACCTTGCTGCGCTCCTGCTCTTTGCGTAGGTCATGGATCAGAATCACTGTACAGCACTTCACATTCTTTCTCTCTGCAAGAGTATCAATAAAGAGGTTTACCGGAATGCTGTGCTCTTTTTCAGCATCTGAAAGCAGACTAGATCTGGGGAAGGTATACATTTTCCCCTCTCCCTTATGAGGCAACTCTTCGAGAAAACGATCAAGGGGAATCCACTCGTTTTTGATTTTCACTTTTGGCATGGGTGAGAGCGGTTTGTCTGCAAACTCGTTCGGAAGTCCAAGCAGTTTTAATGCAGACGGGTTTGCATAGCCAACAAGCCCTTTGCGATCAAGTACAATAACCGCCTCTTCGGTAACGTTGAATGCTTTTTTGAACATTTCCATTCTTGCTTCAATCTCTTGTTTCATACGGTTTCGGCTGCGATAAAGCAAACCAAACACAATAACTGCGACAACAAGAAGTGCACAGATTAAAGAGATTTCCTGCGAAAAAGTCATATTTCCTCTTCCTTGCCAAAAACATTCAGGAGCATTCGCCTGTTATAATCTATTATCATATCTTTTTTTACTTAAGCATTGTGCCTCTATTTTGACAGATGCATCCTCAAGCATAAATTTCTCTCCAGGTTCAATTGTATGGAGGGAAACCGGCTTACCCTCTCTTGAAACCTGTGCCCACCCCTCTTTGCACTGAAGCCTCGGATCACTCAGTTTCAGCTTCTCTTCAAGATAAGCTGCCTGCTGAATTTTCTGTCGCAGGATCATCTCTATATTCTGTTTCAAGTGATTATGAAGCGGCAGCAGTTGTGCCGTATACTGATCAAGTTTATACCGCATGGTGCGCTCATACTCCTGACGTATTCGCTCGAATACCTGCGCAATCTCCTGTAGTTTGCGTGTAGGTGCGTTCTGTAGCAACAACGCCTCCATATGCTGCAACTGCTGCGTTTTTCTCATCAAATATTGATCGAAAGTCCGAATGAAGCGTTCCAGCCGTTCGTCAAGCAAAAAGAGCAATTCGTTCCTATCCGGCAGTACCATTTCAATCGCGGCACTTGGCGTCGGGGCACGGAGGTCCGCTACGTAGTCGCTGATAAGCACATCAACCTCATGTCCTACGGCACTCACAACCGGTGTCTGCATTGTAAAGATCGCATCGGCAACAGGCTCTTCATTGAAAGCCCACAGATCCTCAGTCGAGCCACCCCCACGCCCGACAATGACCACATCGGCACCAAGCCTGTCCGCAAAACGCAGGGCAGACGCGATACTTCGCGCAGCATGTTCTCCCTGCACCAGTGTATCGACGACAACTACCTCTACCAGTGGCCAACGCTTTTGTATGATTTTCAGCATATCGTACAGGGCCGCGCTCTCCTTTGCCGTCACCAGTGCTACTTTGCGTATCTGCTTTGGTATCGGCTTCTTGCGTGCAGTATCGAAGTACCCTTTTGCCTTGAGCTTCTCCTTGAGCTGCTCGAATGCCAGTGCCAGTGCCCCCTGCCCGTAGGGTTCGAACTTCACCACCTGTATCTGGTACTCTCCACGCGGTGCATAGACACTCACCGAACCTTCGACAACAATGCGCATCCCTTTTTCGATGCGAAACTTCATCCGTGCCACCGATGAGCGCCACATGACACACTTGATAGAGCTCTTGTCATCTTTGATGGTAAAGTAGAGATGCCCGGAAGTGTGGTAGGTTGCCGAAGCGACCTCACCCTCTACAAGGATGTGCATGAAGGTCGCTTCAAGAAGGGATTTTATTTTGGTGTTGAGAGAGGAGACACTCATCATTTGCATGGAGACACTCTCCATGCAAATGATGGATTGAAGATTGAGGATTGAAGATTGAAGATTAGTATTTGAGCCAGCAATAGATCAACCTCCATTTTCCATCATCAATCATCCATCCGCTTTTGTGCCACCAAAAGCGTACTGATTCCCATCGAAAACGATTTGGTGTATTTCATCTCGAAGCCCGCCTCTTCAAGCTCCCTGCTTAGCATGTCGGTAGTGAGGAACTCTTCGATGGAGTCGGGCAGGTATTTGTAGGCTTCATAGTTTTTGGAGATGAGCCCGCCAATGCGCGGCAGTACCTTTTTCATACCAAAGTCGACCACCTTGTCCAGTGCGCCGCTGCGCTCCTGCTTGGTAAACTCCAGGATCACCACAATACCGCCGGGTTTCAGGGCTCGGTGGAACTCTCTCAGTGCTTCAGGTCTGTCGACGACGTTTCGGATACCGTAGCTGATGGAGATGACATCGCTGCTCTCATCGGTAATGGGGAGCTCCTGTGCCTTGCCTTCGATGAACTCGGCAAAGTTGACCTTTTTGCGCGCCACTTCAAGCATGCCGATAGAGGGGTCTACACCAACATACTTTTCGATTTCCACACCGTTCTTCTGCGCCTGTTCGCGCCAGTAGATGAGTAGATCTCCCGTGCCTGTCGCAACGTCTGTCACCTGTCCAAGCGTTTTTTTATCCAGTATCTCAAAGGCTTTGTCACACCCCTTTTTTCGCCACTGAATATCGATGCCCATACTCAGTACACGGTTTGCCAAGTCATAGGTGTCGGCAATGTCGTCGAACATCTCCACGATCTTCTGCTGTTTCTGCTCTTTGTCGGTCAGTTTTTCAATTCCCAAGGTGTCTGCTCCATATCATCAGATCCACACCAGTCTTTTCCTGGTGCAGAAATGCCAAATTCATGTCGATATTATAGGATAATTCGTTGGTGGAGAGCTTAGGGGTCTGATAGATCAGCAGCCAGTCAATATGATCGTGCAGCGCATTCAGCATCCCCTCTCCTCCCTCGACCAGAACGAAAGAGGGTTTGTCAAGAAAGTCGAGCTTGTTTGTGATATTCACCTCTCTTCCCTCGATGCCAAAAAGTGGTATTTCTCTATCGAATACTTCTGTATTCGAATAAATGGTCACATTTGGCGGCGGGGCATCGACAAAGCGGCAGTCGAGTGTCGGCCTGTCAGCTCTTACGGTATTGCCGCCAATGAGCAGTCTGTCACAAACAGTGCGCAACTTGTGCACATGTCTGAGTGACTCCTTGCTGCTCAGATACCCTCCCCCGATACGGCCGTTGGTTGTCTGTGCCAGCTTGAAGAGGACAAAGGCGCGTTTCTGCCAGAGTTCAAAGGGCTCAAGCAGTGCCTTGCAGCTCTCTTCAAGTACCCCTGTTTTGACTATAGGTGCATTGGAAGCACTGCGCACTATTTCGATCCCCCCGCCATGCCCGGCAATAGGGTCTCGCAGACCAACGATCACCTCTTTTA
>JALWLU010000113.1 GCA_026996325.1 Sulfurovum sp. | reverse complement strand
AGTCCTCCTTGACCAGCAGCACACTGGCTGTATTAAGCAGAATGCTAAGCAGGCCAAGCCCGATGACCCATACCGAATTGACAGGCTCCGGGTGGTAGAACTTGTGAAACGCTTCGACAATCAGAAAAACGCCAATACCGATGAGCACCGACGCATTGAAGAGTGTGGCAAGGATCTCCGCGCGCTTGTAGCCAAATGTCCGCTGCGCATCGTTGGGGCGCGTCGCCATACGGTTTGCCGCATAGGCGATGACGAGTGCGAGCACGTCACTGAAGTTGTGCATCGCATCACTCAGCAGCGCCAGCGACCCGGAGATGATCCCTCCCACGATCTGCAAGAGAGTAATGATAACATTGAGTACAATCGTCCAGAAGAGATTTCTGCCGCTTACTTCATGATGGTGATGTCCACTCATAGCCTGAGCCTCCTTTTCAGCCTCCGTTCATCCTGGCAAATCCTTTGGACGTATCTGTACCGACTTTTCTATATGCAGCTGTCACGGTAACGGTCACGTATGGCAAGGAACTCATCGAGGTGTTCAAAGAAGATATCGATGAGTTTCGGGTCGAACTGCTTGCCGCGCTCTGCCCTGAGGTAGGCAAAGACCGCCTCGTCTGGCCACGCCTCTTTGTAGCAGCGCTCGCTTCCAAGCGCATCGAATACATCGGCCAGTGCGGTGATACGCCCGTAGATGTGTATCTCTTCACCTTTGAGACCACAGGGGTACCCCTTTCCGTCATAGCGTTCGTGGTGCTCGTGGGCGATGACCGCTGCAGCTTTGAGCAATGGCTTGTCGGAGTCCTTGAAGAGGTCATAGCCGATGAGAGCGTGCCGCTTCATCACTTCACGCTCCTCCTCATCAAGCGGCCCCTCTTTGTTCAAGATCGCATCGGGAATGGCCACCTTGCCGATGTCGTGCATAGGTGAAGCGGTGACAAGGTACTTGATCTCCTCTTCGCTCAATCCGCTGTATCTGCCAAGCAGTCTGGAGTACTCCGCCACACGGCGTACATGGAAACCCGTCTCCTTGGAGCGCGCCTCGCTGATTTCCGAAAGCCGGTAGATGAGGTCCTGCTGTGTCTGCTCGATGGTCTCGTGCACACGAAGGATCTCGGTAATGTCGTGACGAATGGAGATGAACTCCTCAATCTCGCCCTCATTGTTGACAATGGGGTTTACCGTCACTTCGACAACATAGTCGCTGCCGTCTTTCTTCCTGTTCTTTACCACCCCTCTCCAGGGACGTTTGTCCAGAATCGTCTTCCACATGTCATCGAAGACTTCCTTTGGCGTATCGGCATGTCGTATGACCCTGTGCGGCTTGCCGATGAGCTCTTCGGGACTGAAGCCGGAGATCTCACAGAACTTGTCGTTGACGTAGGTGATCCTTCCGCTTCTGTCGGTCTTGGAGACGATGTTGCTGCGGTCTACGGCATCCCTGTACTCCTCAAGCAGTTTGAGCGTTCTTCCCACATCGTTTTTAAGCCTGAATGCCAGCAAAAGTGTCAATATGGTCGTCAATACAAAAGCGGCTATATTGAAAGCAAGCTTGAGGTAGATCTCTTTGGATCTCTCCATAATGGCAGCATCTATCTGATGCAGATACTCCTGCTCTATCTCATAGATACGGTCGATCAGTGCTGTACTTTTCTCAAACCACTCTTTTGGCTCGATAGCCTGAACGTTGAACTGTCGCTTCTGCATCTCCTCAAAGAGCGACGCAAGATAGTGGAACTGGGGAGAGCCAACGATAGCATCGAGTTTTTTCGTATAGTAGGGCTCCTGCAGCGATCTTGCCCGTTCGAGTGAAGCGATGTACTCCCCTCTTGCAGACATCACCATCTTCATCAGATCGCTGTCAGGGCGTCCCAGAGAGAGCAGACCGTTGACCGCACCACGCATCTGTCCCAGCGCCTCTTTGAGATAGGTCAGATTGGTGTAGGCCATCAGTTTGGTCTTGATATCGGTATCGTTTACGGAAGTGAGCAGCTTCAAATAGTCCACCTGAAACTCTCGTATAATGTGTATATAATCTTCAAAGGCACTGCTTGGAGAGAGTGTCCGTTTCGTTACACCGTCACGAAGCGTCTGCAGTCTCTTCTCTATCGCTTCGATAGAATGTTTGGAGAGTGTACCCTTTTTTTTCAGCGTTGCAAGCACGCGGTCCACCGCTTCCCTTTTTTGGGCCATCTCTTTTTTGAAATGCTCACCTTCACTGCTGAGATAGCCGTTGCTTACTCCTCGCTCAAGCTGTAGCCTGTCAACAAGCTTCGAGACAAGTTTTACAGTATTGACACTCTGCTTGAGGTGTTCGAAATCACGCAGCTGTGTGTAGGCATCGTTGATGATATAGCCAAATCCCAGAACAATAATGAGCATCGGAAGTGCCACGAGCAGACGCAGCTTATGCAGGGTGGTACTGGAAGTGTTTTGAGCCGATGCCTGTTTCATGCCGTTTCTTTAGTGGAGTTTTCAGTCTGATTATAGCATAGTATAATGACGGATAAAAAGAAGTATTTGTATAGAAAACAATCAAGGAGCAGAAGGCGCCCCAACAGAAAGCGATGTTTAGACCAGCTCCACGCCCTTTTGGCCGGAGACGAGCTCTCCAATGACATAACCGTCGGTATTGGCAAGGATAGCATCGACATTTTCAGGTTCGACAACCCAGACCATGCCCACACCCATATTGAAGGCACGGAACATCTCCTCTTCGTCGACATACTGGCGCATGAACTCGAAGATGGGAAGCACTCTGATGTCATCTTTTCTTACTACCGCCTTGATACCCTCTGGCAATACACGCGGCAGGTTCTCGACGATCCCTCCGCCTGTGATATGCGCCAGCGCTTTGATGTTGGCTTTGTTGGCCTTGTACTCTTTGACGTAGATGCGTGTAGGCTCGAGCAGTGTCTCAAGCAGCGGTCTGCCCTCAAACTCCGTATCGAGCCCCATGCCCAGTTTGTCGAAGAAGAGCTTGCGTACCAGCGAGTAGCCGTTGGAGTGGACCCCCGAGCTTGGCATCGCTACCAGCACCTGTCCCGCTCTTACATTGGAGACGGTATCCATCTCGCTTCTTTCAGCGATACCCACGGCAAAACCTGCAAGGTCGAAGTCATTCTCACTGTACATCCCCGGCATCTCCGCCGTCTCGCCGCCAACGAGTGCACACTCCGCTCTTCTGCACCCTTCGGCGATACCCGCTACGACATCCTTGGCGTTCTCAGGCAGCAGCTTGCCCGTTGCGTAGTAGTCAAGGAAGAACATAGGCACACCGTTGTTGCAGATGAGGTCGTTGACACACATCGCCACAAGGTCGATGCCCACCGTATCGAGCTTGCCGCTCTCGATGGCTATTTTCAGCTTCGTGCCCACACCGTCGGTTGCAGAAAGAA
>JALWLU010000112.1 GCA_026996325.1 Sulfurovum sp. | reverse complement strand
TTATGTGTGTAGAATTACAATTTGGACATCTTTTTTACAACCCATCTGTAGATAATCCCTTTTTAACTCCCATAGTACCGGGCTTTGCTTAGGTTTTTAGCAACCCGTTTCTTTACTTTAACTCTAAAATCCTAATGGAGGAGGGTGGGGTATTAATCCATCTGCTCCATAAGAATACCGATGATGTCGGTCATCGTGAGAATGCCCTGCAGTTCGTTGTTGTCGATGACCAGCAGGCGTTTGATGGAGCTTGTGACCATCATGCGCGCAGCATACTTCATCTCCAGCCCGGCAGAGACGGAGATGGCGGGTGTGTTGGCGATGTCGTAGACATTGAGCAGGTCGATGTCACCGTCTTCGGCAACGATGCTCTGCAGAATATTCTTGAAGGTCACCAGGCCGTAGGCACCTGAAGGGGAAGTCTTCTCTACGACGACGGAGCGTACCTTGTGTTCGCGCATCAGCTGTAGCGCTTCGCGGACGGTCGCCATGGGGGAGACGGTTATGAGCTTCTCTTTTGGGGTCATCACTTCTTTGACTAACATCGTATTCTCCTTTAAATCATACTTTTGATATTCTCTTCGAACGTGTGCAGCTCTTCATTGTCCAGTCCCGTTACGTGGCTGAGCGGGAAGGTGAAGGTAAAGCCGCTGTTCTCTTTGCTGTCGAGGTCGAATCTCTCTCTAAGGGTGCGCATCACCTGCATGCTCAGTTTGCGCGGCAGTACAAAGAGCAGGACCGAGACATTCTCTTCGAGTGTAAGGCCGAAGAATACCTTCTTCTCTTTGAGCCCTATGTTCTTCCCATGCAGTATGGTGACCGAGCCGGCACCGGCCTCTTTGGCAGTTTCGATGGCGGCCTCTTCCTCTTTGTCGGGTATGACGACGACAAGTGCGGTGAATTTCATGCTTCTTCCTCCTGTGAAAGTGTCTGTTTTCTGTAGTACTCTGCATAGATGCCGTAGCCCATGACCGTGAGCATGGGAAAGAGCGATGCAAAGGCGATCAGCCCGAAGCCGTCGATGAGCGGGTTACGCCCCTCGATGTTCTCCGCCAGCCCCAGCCCCAGAGCGGCCACAAGCGGTACGGTCACCGTTGAAGTGGTCACTCCGCCGCTGTCGTAGGCGATGGGGATGATGTAGTCGGGCGCAAAGTAGGTAAAGGCGATGACAAGCAGGTAGCCTGCGATGATATAGTAGTGAATGGGATCGCCCACGACGATACGGTATGCACCCAGTGCGATGCCCACCGCCACCCCCATGGCGACCACGGCACGCAGGCGTGTCTGCTTGATGCTGCCCGCACTGATCTCTTCAGCCTTTATGGCGATGGCAAGCAGGCTGGGCTCTGCCATGGTTGTCGAAAAGCCGATCAGAAAGGCGAAGAGGTAGATGAGCAGGTTGTTCTTCATTGCTGTCAGGTCGAAGGCGATGGTCTCCCCAATGGGGAAGAGTCCCATCTCAAGCCCGACGATAAAGGCATAGAGCCCGACGATGACCATGGCGATACCGATGAGTATCCTGTGCAGGTGTGCGACCGGTTTTTTGATAATGACATACTGAAAGAAGAAGATGACCGCCAGTATGGGCAGGACATCCTTTACCGTTGCGATCAGGTCCCAGAAGATATCCTGCCATTGGAAGTGCTGTGCAGCCTTTTCGGTTTCGATGACCGCCTGTGCAAGTATGGGCAGGCTGCTGCTCTCTCCCATAGCGTAGACGATGATGCCGTAGACCTGCACGAAGATCATCGGTGTCAGCGAGGCAAAGGCGATGAGTCCGAAGCCGTCGATGACGGGGTTGCGCCCCTTGATGGAGGAGGCAAGCCCGATGCCGAGGGCGGCCACAAGTGGTACGGTTACTGTCGAAGTGGTTACTCCGCCGCTGTCGTACGCCAGCCCGATGATCTCC
Source organism: Sulfurovum sp. (assembly GCA_026996325.1). Taxonomy (GTDB): domain Bacteria; phylum Campylobacterota; class Campylobacteria; order Campylobacterales; family Sulfurovaceae; genus Sulfurovum. Next base: position 1,494 of record JALWLU010000112.1, on the reverse strand, counting down.
TTTGGCGCAAAGAAGGTGATGAGTACGACAAGAATGTAGCCGCCGATGATGTAGTAGGCGACAGGGTGCCCCAGCAGAATGCGCAGTACACCGAGCAAAATGGCAAAGCCCACGGAGAATGCCACGGTCATCCGAAGCCAGAAGGCATCGATGAGACCGTTGCTGATGGAGGCGGCTTTCTGGGAGATGGCGATAAGTGCCGGTTCGGCAACCGTGGTGGCAAAGCCGACGGTAAAGGCGAAGAGCAGGAGCCAGAAGACTGACCCTTTGCGGGCAAAGTCGACAGCCAGTCCCTCACCGATGGGAAAGATGCCAAGTTCCAGGCCGCGAATGAAAAGCGCAAGCCCTACGGCGACAATGGTGAGTCCCGCTACGATGGAGAAGAGGTTGTCGGGCATGGAGCGTATGACCGCACCCTGGAAGAGTGCCACGACAACGATGATGGGAAGCAGGTCGGTGAAAGAATTTTTCAGGTCACCGGCGAATATCTTCAGGCTTGTTTTCATGGAGTTCATTATAGCCTACTCTGCGCTTTGAACGGTTAAATAGCAAAGATAGACCGTTCTCATACGCTGCAGTGTTACCTTTTTGATATGCCACTGCAATGGTACCGGGTGTGCAGCGTTAAAAGCGGTAAGTTTCGTACTTCAGGGGTTTGAAGCGGGAGAGTTCACTGCGGTTTTGCAGGTGCAGCGCTTTGAGGCCGGCTTCGCTGACCCTTTTGACACCAAGCACGAGTGTAAGGGTATCACCCTTTTGCAGTTTCACTGCATAGTGTAGCCTCTTTTTGCCGTAGATGAGAGAGTCTTTGAGTGTTTCGGTCGCCTCCCACGGCAGGGTCTCTTTCCCCTCTTTGCCAAATATCCGCGTAAAGACGGCAGGCGGCAGAGCTCTCTCTTTGCCTTCGCGTTCGAGAGTGACTTTGAGTACCCCCTCGCGATAGGCCTGTCCAAAGAGTGCATGGTTGGCATGGTTTACAATGGTGATATCAAATCCGTCTGCAGTGCGGCTGACGTTGAAGTCGATGTATTTGCCCAGTGCTTCTGTCATATTGTGTATGCCGGCAATACCGTGGTAGGCATGGGTCGCCGTGTGTTTCAGTGTGGCTTTCGTACCGGGGATCTGCGGCATATGGCAGCTGATGCAGGTCTCCTTGTCGTTTTTGTCGATGAGTGCATCGAGCATGAGGATGTCAAAACCGTGCCCGTTGTCGGATTGGGCATGGCAACCCATGCAGACATTGCCGTTGTAGTAGTTCTCGTTGTCGTAGTTGATCTTGTGGTAGGGGGAGTTTTCAACACTCCTGTTGAGCCCGAACCAGGAGGTATGGGTCTGGAAGTGTGCGACGCCAGAGCCCTTTTTTGATGCTTCGGCGGTAAAGAATTCGCGCGTTTTTCCTGTTGTAATGTTGGTATTCGCGGTATCGTTTTGCTGAATACGCTCTATGGTGTGGCAGTAGACACAGGAGATGGGCTCCTCTTTCTGGATACTGTT
>JALWLU010000111.1 GCA_026996325.1 Sulfurovum sp. | reverse complement strand
TGTCAACAACCTTCCTCTGCAAAAGCGTTGGAAGGACAGAATACGTGCCTTTGGAAAATAATGAGATTTTATAGGAGATAGTTTGGATAACTTGACACCAAAAGAGATTGTGACACATCTGGACAAGTATGTGATCGGGCAGGATGATGCCAAGCGGACGATTGCTGTGGCACTGCGAAACCGTTACAGACGGATGCAGCTGAGTGAGGAGATGCAGCAGGATGTTACACCCAAGAACATTCTGATGATCGGAAGTACCGGGGTGGGGAAGACGGAGATCGCCAGGCGTCTGGCGAAGATGATGAACCTGCCTTTCATCAAGGTCGAAGCCAGTAAATATACAGAAGTAGGGTTTGTCGGGCGCGATGTGGAGTCGATGATACGCGACCTTGCCGCTACCTCGCTTGCACTGGTGCGTGAAGAGGAGAATGAAAAGAACCGCGAGAAGATCGCCAACTACATCGAGAACAAGATCATCGAAAAGCTGCTGCCGCCGCTGCCAAAGGGTGCGAGCGAGCAGAAGCAAAGGGAGTATGACGCCTCCTTTGCAAAGATGCAGGAGAAGTTCGCGCGCGGTGAGCTTGACCACCTGATGGTCAAGGTCAACATGCCAAACAAAGCCGAACTGCCCGAAGACGGACTGCCGCCGCAGATGATACAGGTGCAGGAGTCTATCGTCAAGGTGCTTGGCGGTTTTGGCAAGAAGGGGCCTGAAAAAGAGGTGAGCGTTGCCGAAGCGAAGAAGATCCTCGAGCAGGAAGCGAGCGAAGTACTGCTTGATGAGGAGAAACTCAAAGAGCTGGCACGCGAAAAGGTGGAAAAAGGCGGTATCGTCTTTCTCGACGAGGTGGACAAGATTGCCGTCTCTTCAAGTACTCAGAGCAGACAGGACCCAAGCAAGGAGGGGGTTCAAAGAGACCTCCTTCCTATCGTAGAGGGGTCAGCTGTGAGTACGAAGCTGGGTGTCGTCAACACCGACCACATTCTCTTTATTGCCGCAGGTGCGTTTCATCTGAGCAAGCCAAGCGATCTGATCCCGGAGCTGCAGGGGCGCTTTCCGCTGCGTGTGGAGCTTGAGAGCCTCAACGAAGAGACCCTCTACCGCATTTTGACAGAGCCAAAACATTCGCTTGTCAAGCAGTACCAGGCATTGCTTGCAGTTGAAGGGGTAACACTGGAGTTTGAGGAGGAGGCACTGCGTGCCATTGCCCACTATTCGCTGCTTGCAAACGAGAAGACTGAAGATATCGGTGCCAGACGGCTGCATACGGTGATGGAGAAGCTGCTTGAAGAGATAAGCTTCGAAGCGGACACACACAGCGGTGAGACGGTGACGATCACCAAGGCGCTGGTTGACGAGAAGGTCGGCAATGTGGTCGAAGATGAGGATATGACGAGATATATTCTATAAATGAGTAATGAGCAACGAGTAACCGAACGTAGGGGCAATCCCTTGTGGTTGCCCAATTAAAACAGAAGTAATGGAGTAGAATGTTTAACGAAGGAAGAGAAGATACCAAGGCGGGATTTGTCGCGGTCGTAGGACGCCCCAATGCGGGAAAGAGTACACTGCTGAACCACCTGGTAGGTGAAAAGCTGGCGATGGTTTCAAAAAAGGCGCAGGCAACACGCAAGCGTATGAATATCATCGTGATGCACAAGAATGCGCAGATCATCTTTGTGGATACGCCGGGTATTCACGAAAAGGAGCGCTTGCTGAACCAGTTTATGCTGGACGAAGCACTCAAGGCGATGGGGGACAGCGATCTGATTTTGTTTCTGGCACCGGTAACGGACAAGATCAAAGAGTATGAAAAGTTTTTGGCCCTGACCGAAGCCAAAGCTGTCAAGCACATCATCGTACTTACAAAGATTGACCACGCCAAGCCGGGGGATATCCTCAAAAAGCTTGGAGAGTACCAGAAGTACCAGGACAGATTCGAAGCGATTATTCCGTTCTCAGTCAATAAAAAGGTAGGCAAGGAGCAGCTGCTTGACGAGATTGCCAAACATTTACCTGATTCTCCGTGGCTGTTCGATCCCGAAATCTTGACAACGGATAACATCAGAGATATCTACAAGGAACTCATCCGCGAAGCGATCTTTGAGAATATGAGTGACGAGATTCCCTACGAGAGTGATGTACTTATTGAAAAGATCTACGAAGAGGACCACATAGACCATGTCTATGCAACGATCGTTGTAGAGAAAGAGACCCAAAAGGGGATGATCGTCGGACAGAAGGGTTCGGGAATTAAGCGAATCGGAAAGAGTGCCAGAGAACTGATGGAGAAGTTTGCCGGCAAGAAGATCTTTTTGGATCTGCACGTTTCTGTCAAGAAAGGGTGGAGCAAGAACAAAGAGAGTCTCGAAGAGTTTGGCTATATCGTCTAAACAGAACGCTGCCAGGCGCTTTCCTCTCTTTATCAGTCTCTTCTGAATAGTTTCCAATTAAAAAAATTTATATTTTCCCAATTTTTTAAGCTTATGTAAGAATCTTTTAATATTATAACATATATAATTGTTCAACAAACAAGGAAGTTTAGAAATGTTTTTGAAAAAAGATGGATCAAAAGAGGCACAGTCTCCGATAAAGAATATCGTCACCCTAAACGCGTATACAGGCAAGAACTACATCTTCAAAGGTGATAAGTTCCAACCTCTCAAAAAGCTTACCTACAACAAAGCGAACTTTATTGCATCCTATCTTGGTAATAAAGATATCATCACAGCGACTACTACGGTAAGCCGCAGTGTTCCTGATGAGGATATTGCTGATGTCCTGGAGGTAAAAGCCTATGAGGAGTTGGGGCTCGATCAGGCTATTGAGTATACGATCTCCTATATTGAGATGCGCAATGAAGGAGAAGAGCGCGAGTTTAACCTTTTCGTTGCAGAGACGGAAGTTCTGAATAAGCTTTACAGCCCAATCAAGCAGGAGACGAAGTATATAGACCTGATCGTTCCTGCACCTCTGCTCTATCAGGTACTGTATGCAAAAGAGATTCTCTCTCCGGTTGGAACACACTGCTTTGTTTACTTCACAAAAGTCGATGCCTTTATCTCTTTTTACCATAATGGCAATTACCTCTACTCAAAATCGATTGGGTTCTCTCTGGAGCAGATGTATGAAAAGTTCTGTGAAATAGAGGGAGAGCAGGTTGACAAGGATGAGTTCTTCTCCGTACTGGAGACAGAGGGACTGAAGGCAACCGACACCAAATATCAACAGAATTTCATGAAGATATTTGGTGAAGTTTTTATTACGATCAATGATATCATTATCTATACCAAAAGAGCCTATCAGCTTGAGAGTATCGATTATATGTATATCGGAAGTGTACAGGGGCCTATTGTAGGACTGGATGAGTACAGCCATAACTACCTCGGGCTTCCGTCTGCTGACCTGAACTTCGATTACAATATTGAGAATGATGAGTGGTACACAGACCAGCTGCACTATCTGATGCTTCTGACCTCTATGGAGTATATGGAAAATCCGGACTTCATCTTGAATATGACGATTTTCCCAAGACCTCCGAGTTTTGTCAACCGTGCAAGCGGGCAGTTCATCATTGCAATGTTTGCTGCCATTTCTATTGGTCTTGCCTATCCGCTTTTTCACCTTGTAAGTTCGTATGCCAATGACGCGAAGCGCCTTGCACTCAGTACACAGGATGCACAGCTCAAAGCGGAAGCAAGCAAGTATAAGCAGATTATCGCTGCTAAAAAGAAAGAGATCAGCGCACTGGATAAAGAGCTGAATAGGTTGACACAGATTTATGGCGGGAAAACAAAAACGCTGGAATCAATCTACAAAGAGAAGGTTAACTATCGCCTCAAGTCAGGCATCTTCTATACGATTGCGGAAGAGTTGAACAAGTTTGGGGTTTATGTCGACAGAATCTTTACGCATGAAAACACAGTATGGATGTCATTGGTAAGCTCGGATGACAGAAAGCTGACAGAGTTGATCAAGTATATTTCGGACAAACATTACAACGATATCAAAGAGATCGATATCGAGATGATTGAGAAAGATCCTGAAAGCAAGCACTATAGAGGACTATTAAAGGTTGAATTCAGATGAAGTTTATAGAAGATAAATTAGAAGAACTGGATGCGTATTTTGCTCCCAAGAAAGAGAGCGAAAAGTGGCTGATCATTCTTGGTATTGCCGGATTTATCACATATCTGGCCTATGACTACCTTCTTCCCTATACAGAGCAGATGCATAAAAAGAGTGAAGTTGCACTGAAGGCGGTCCAGAAAAGCATCAAAGACAACACGATATACCTTAACAGTATTACGGTAAATGGCGATCGTGACTATTATGTTAAAAAGTATACACAGGATATTGCCAACAAGAAGAAACGAATTGTGAAAACGAAAGAGAAGATAGCCTTTATTGATATGAACCTCAATAAGCTCTCTGATATGCTTTTCAATCAGAAGAACTGGTCTATCTTCCTTAACTCTATTACGGACAGGGCCGCTGTACAGGATGTCGATATTCAGTATATTTCAAACAAATATGTAGATAACAAAGGTAGCTTTGGACATGTATTGGAAGTAGGTATCGGATGTCGGGGAGACTATAAAAATATTGTGAAGTTCATGAATGAGATGGAACAGAATGTACTTGTAACCGATATCTATGGTACTAAAATGCAGATGGACGAAAACAGTTCGAAAGTCATTGCAGACATCAATATCTCAGTATGGGGGATCAACAGATGATGAAAAAAGTGTTAATATTTGTACCATTGTCACTGACATTGGCTGTAGCTGATCTCTCCGTAAAGCAGATAGAGACAATGGTTCAGAAAATACACCTCAAGCGAGAGGGAATTGCTCTGGAGACACTTGAGCAGACAAAAGAGCCGTTTATCCGTATCAAAAAAGAAGAAAACAAACCGGTGGTTGTAGAGCTTCCAAGCCAAATGGAAGAGGATGTTAAACTCTCTTTGCACGCTATCATGGGCGGCAAAGCCTACATTAACGATGGATGGAAAAAGGTGGATGATGTAGTGATGGGGTACACTGTCAAATACATAGGGAAAAGAGGTGTTGTACTGCAGAATGGTACTACGATCAAAAAACTCTTTGTGGGTAAACCAAAAGAGCAGTTGCTCATACTAGATGAAAGGGAATAGGATGAAAAGAATAAAAAACAAGGGAATTCAGGTTGCCGCAGCACTGCTATTGGCATTTGGAGCGACACACAGTGTCGCGTCCGAAAGCTGTTCGACGAAACTCTTCTCCGTAACGATTGACAGTCAGCTCTCGATTGGGGATGTGATTGAGAATCTCGCAGACACATGCGGGTTGACGGTCTCTGTGAAGGATGAAGCAGCAAGAAAGAGAATGAACAAAAAGCTCTACTATGTGAAACTGAAAAACAGTACGCTCAAGGGCTTTTTGAACACGATTCTCAAAGACAACGATCTTCACTATACACTCAACGGAAACAAGCTGACAATATCGTACCTGATCACCAGAACATTCAAAATACACTACATTTCAGGACAGCGTATCGGAAAGAGTACGGCCAATGTTACAATTGCCAATTCACAGAACTCTGCAACATCGACCGGTGGTGTCGGCGGCGGTGGTACCGGCGGAGCATCAGGTGGAGCCGGTTCAAATATAGCTAAAACAGGTATTTCCATCGAAAGTAACGACGAGTTTCAGTTCTGGAAAACCGTCGAGAATGAGATTCAGCGTATCCTGATCGGTGCGGCAGACGGTTCTACACACTATACGCGTACGGGTGATACATGGACAGGCCCGGACGGAAAGGTGTGGGAGTATAACCCTCTTGCACCGATTGTAAATCCTGAAGCGGGAATGATTACGGTTACAGGTACACAGAGACAGATCAATCGTGTGGCACGCTATATTCACTCACTTTCGAAGCAGATCAAGCAGCAGGTACTTATTGATGTACGTATATTAACAGTACAGTTTGATAACAGTCGTACAACAGGAGTAGATTGGTCACAGCTTTATGGTCTTCAAAACTTTACCATCAACTCCCTACAAATGGCACAAAGTAATGTAGCGTCCTATACGTTTGATGCAATTCAGGGTATAACCGATGCTACGTTTGCGTCAGGTGCCAGTCCGTCAAATGCAGGTGTCGTTTCCATCACTGGAACTGCACAGCTACAGGAAGTGATTAAGTTCCTTGGAACACAGGGAGATGTGAAATCGATTTCAAGCCCAAGAGTGATGACACTGAACAACCAGCCTGCACTTATCAGTGTTGGGCGTGAACTCTTCTACAAGATTCAGTCTGCCAGTACTGCATCGGGTGGCGGCGGTGCCGTTGCGGCTCAGGGAGAGCTTGTCGACTCTGTTTTTGCAGGAATCCTGCTAGATATTACGCCTGAAATCGATGCAAATGGTATGATTACACTGAAGATCAACCCATCCATTTCTGAAACGGTCAATCCTATTGCCTCAGACAATGCGCTTAGACAAATCCCGCCTGATCTTATACGAAGACAGATTGCTTCGGTTGTCAAGGTAAAAGATGGCGAGCATGCAATTCTTGGAGGTTTAATTACTTCTAAAAGTGGATTTACATCCAATAAGGTACCGATTCTTGGTGATATTCCAATTCTTGAATATGCCTTTAAGTATGAAGAGAAGATTGAAACCGTTGAAGAACTGGTGCTGATCATCACACCGCATATTATAAAGAACAGCAAGTCTGTTTCCCTGAAAGATCTGGGATACACCAAAGTCAATGAAAAGTAGATATGAATCTGCAAAAGAGGTCTTCGTCGACTCTGTCGACCTGGACGACTATATTGAATTAGAATCCTCCTTAACAGCTTATCAGCAGTTGGAGCACAGCATCAATAAGCCGTTGAAGATGATTCTTCTGTTTGGGCGACCAGGTACAGGAAAGAGTATTCTTCTGAATAGACTCCACGACAGGCTGAAGTATCAAAAAGAGATCTACTATTTCGATACACCTGCCATCAATGAAAAAGAGTTTTTTCATAAAATTTTCAAAGTCTTGACAAAAAAAACGCTTCCACAAAATACAGAAGTGAACTTTTCGGCACTTGTCAATTACTGTAAAAATATGCGTGGCAAGCGAGAAATCATCATTATGCTGGATGAAGCACAAATGTATGGTCCGGAGATGATGGAAAAAATAAGGCTGCTCTCAGACAGCCGAGCTGTCAAGTTCATTGTTTCCCTTCATAAAACCGAAGATGAGGACCTGGTCGCCAAAGAGCACTTTCAGTCAAGAATCTGGGAAGTAGTCGAATTGCACAATGCATCATTGAAAGACCAGACAACCTACATCCATAAAAAGCTTTTGAAAAAGAATCTTTTTGAAATTGCCAACAGTATCAAAGAGAAAAACTTTAAACTTATTCATAAGTTTACCAAAGGTAACTACAGGGAATGCAATAAAATGATGTTCACGATATTTGAAATTTGTGAATATTATGACAAGAACGAACCTGCCAAAATACGTTACGATCGTATTCCAAAACGCATTATAGAGATGGCGGCACTGAAGCTGGGGTATATCCATGTATAATATCAAAGCACTGGAAGAGGAGTGGAAACGCTACAGACGAAAAAAGAGAATTCCTATAATCGTAGGAGTCACGGCAATTGTATTAGCAACAGGCGGTATTGTTTTCTTTATGCAAAACAAAAGCTATATTTTAAAGGAGCACGCTTCTCCAAAACCGGAAACAGCCAAGTCAGATATTGATATCTATATCGACAGAGGTATTGCAGATATTGCAGAAAAAAGCAATGAAGCGCTGATTGATACACCCATTGAAATCGCAAACGTGGAAGATAATGAAGAAGCAGAAAAAGACACGAGTGGTGGAAAGAAAAAGCTTCACATTGAAGTGATCGACGTATCGAAAAAAAAATCCTCTTTTAAAGAGATAGAGAAACGCTTTCGAATGGGACACGATATTGACGACTCTCTTTTCCTCGCAAAAAGCTATTATCAACGTAAAAATTACAAAAAAGCGGAGTATTGGGCACTGCAAACCAACAAGGTTAATGAAAATATTGAAGAGAGTTGGCTGATCTTTGCGAAGGCTAAGGCAAAACAGGGACATAAAAATGAGGCAATCCGTATTTTAAACGCTTATATAAAGCGTACAAACTCCATTGAAGCAAAAGTATTACTTGATAAAATAAAGAAAGGGAAAATATAGTATGACTATTTAGCTTTTTTGGAAAGTTTGAATGGTATACTTTATGAATGAGGCAGAAAGGAAGGTGAGTGTATGGTTAAATTGATTGAGATGATGCTGGATGAGGGGTTGGTAACGAAGGAATCGATCTCTAAACTGGTAAAAAGCAGACCTCCCAAGAAGATATCTTTTGCCAACCTGATCGCAGAAAAGATGGTAGACCCTTCAGTTGTCAATAACTTTCTGGTAAAAAAGATACGCCAGGGGGTTATTACACTTTCCCATCTTGAAAAAATCGAGGGTATCGATATTGTTCCCATTTTGAAGGAAGTGGCAAAAGAGCTGCATGTAGAGTATGTGGATCTGGAGGAAGAAGAGATCGATATGAAGCTCTTCTCAGAACTTCCTTACAAGCAGCTTATCAAATACAATGTCATACCAATTGAGGAGGGTGACCTGCATGTACTGATCGCTTTTGCAGATCCTCTCGATATGGGTGCTCAAGATGCGATACAGCGTCTGTTCCCCAAAAAACCTATAAAGATAGCGCTTGCCAAACCGAGCCAGATTGCACAACAGTTGCAAAGACTCGAGATCAATGAGAGTGTAAAGGGTCTGATTGCGGATATACGAAAAGACCTGAGCCAGGAGGGGACACCTACTCTGGATGAGGATGACGAAGGCTCGTCAGCTGTATTGAAACTGATCGATATTATTTTGAAGTCTGCAATCTACATCGGGGCCTCAGATATTCATATAGAAGCGACAGAGAAGAGCTGTGTGGTAAGGGAGCGTGTTGACGGTATTTTAAGACAGAGCTTTACCTTTGACAAAGATATCTTCAACCCGCTCTCTTCACGTATGAAACTCCTCTCAAACCTTGATATCGCTGAAAAAAGAAAGCCGCAGGATGGACGTTTCTCTGCGACTGTTTCAGGCAAAGAGTTTGACTTCAGGGTTTCGACACTTCCTACGATTTACGGAGAGTCGATCGTATTGAGGATTCTTGACAAGTCAAAGGCGATGATACGGCTCGAAGATGCAGGTATGAGTCAGTTCTGTTACGAGCGCTTCTCCAATGCGATCAAGGTGCCTTACGGCATTGTCCTGGTAACCGGGCCGACTGGTTCAGGTAAGACGACGACACTGTATGGTGCCCTGAATGCCATTAAAGATGTCAAAGACAAGATTATTACCGTTGAAGACCCGGTGGAGTATCAGATGGCTGGACTACAGCAGGTACAGGTACGTCCCCATGTTGGGCTTGGATTTGCTGACGCGCTCCGATCCATTCTTCGGCAGGATCCTGACAAGATCATGATTGGGGAGATCCGTGATAAAGAGACACTGCGCATTGCGATTCAGGCGGCACTGACAGGACACCTTGTACTCTCTACACTGCACACCAATGACTCTATCTCAGCGGTGACAAGGATTCTGGATATGGGTATCGAGGAGTATCTTGTCAGTGGTGCACTGGTGGCAATACAGGCACAGCGACTGGTACGTAAAATATGTACACACTGCAAGCGGGAGACAGTGCTGCCTGAACGATTGCTGAGGGATGTCAAGCAGTATTTGCCTGAGAACCCTACCTTTTATAAAGGAGAAGGGTGCAAGGAGTGCGGTATGACCGGGTACAAAGGGCGAGAAATGATCTCGGAAGTTTTGGTGGTTAGTGAAACAATGTCCAGAATGATTGCACGAAACGCTTCCAAAGAGGAGCTGACCAAACAGGCGATAGAAGAAGGATTCATCAGCATGTTCGAAGATGGTGTGCACAAGGCACTCGATGGGAAAACAACCATTGAAGAAATTTACAGAGTAGCGAGATTATAATGAAATATTTTAACGTAACAGTAATGAGACAGGGGAAGAAAGAGAACTTGACACTGAAGGCTGAGTCGAAGATTGCTGCCATTAAGCTTGCAAAGCACAAGTTCCCGACCGATGTTATGGTTATAAAGGCAGAGGAGACATCCGTGCCGCTTGAAGAGACGATTTCGAACTTTTTTGCAAGTTTAAAAAAGTCAATGAAATCAAAAATTCCGATTAATGATAAAATTTCTACCATTCGTCAGATTGCTGTTATGACAGATGCCGGAATTGCAATCAACGATACGCTTGAAGATGTGGCGGAGAATACACACAATCCCAGACTTAAAGAGATCTATAGCAAAATGAACAGCGACATTAATGCCGGTCACAGCATGTCTGATGCACTTGAACCCTACTCCGAAGAGTTTGGACACGTGGCACTTGCCATGACGAAACTTGGCGAAAGAACAGGTAACCTTGCCGAATCATACTTCAAGCTTGCCAGAATACTGGAGGATATCAGGGACAACACGGCTAAATTCAAAAAGGCAATTCGTACACCTTTGATTACTTTGGTTGCAATGGCAATCGCATTTACTATTTTGATTATGGTTGTTGTTCCCAAATTCAAGGATATTTTTGCGAAATTCAAGACAGAACTGCCGTTGCCTACACAGATCCTCCTGAAGCTTGAGTGGGCATTCAGCAACTATGGTCTTTATATACTGATAGCCTTAGTTGGGGGTGTTTTTCTACTGAAGTTCTTTTATCAGAATAATCAGGAGTTCAAATATCAGGTGGACAAACTGCTTATTCATCCAAAGTTTTACCTGATTAACAAAGCGATCTTCCTCTCTACAATGCACAAATACAACCTGGTCTTCGGTGAGCTTGTCAGATCGGGTATTCCGGTTTCTGAAGCATTGGAGACGGCGGTGGGTATGGTAGACAACCTTGCAATTAAGGAGCAGTTGTTAACGGTCAATGCGAATATCGGACGGGGTATGAGTCTTGCTGAAGCATTTGAAATCACAGGTCTTTATGAGAATATGCTTTTGCAAATGATCAAGGCGGGTGAAGCCGGTGGTCAGCTCGATGCGATGCTCGAGAAGGTAACGGAATACTACAATATGCAATTCCAGGATCTTATCGATAACCTGGCTGCCTATATTGAGCCTATCATGCTTTTCTTCATCGCTGCGCTTGTACTGCTTATGGCTCTTGGAATTTTTATGCCGATGTGGGATCTTGGTAAAGCGGTTAAAGGTTAAAAGTTGTACGTTTTGAGGTGAGGTTATATAACCTTTTCCTCTATTTGTTACTGTCATTTGGACTATAGTTTATGGTGTCTTATGGCTCTCTCCAAGTCTTCAGGCGTATCGATGCCGAAACTCTCTGTTTCTACTTCCGTCATTGCAACTTCATAACCGTGGTAAAGAGCACGTAACTGCTCGAGCTTTTCGATCTCCTCAAGTGATGCAGGAGAAAGGGCACAGAAACGCTCCAGTGATCGAAGGGTAAATCCGTAGATGCCAAGGTGGCCTTTGTAACGGTCGAAGTGGTGGTCTCTGGGGTAGGGGATTTTGGCACGGGAGAAGTAGAGGGCGATACCTTCCGTGTCGGTGACCACTTTTACGATATTGGGATCGTCGGCTTCTGGGTTGCTGATGTACTTGTAGCATGAGTTCATCAGTATCTTTTCATTCTCCCTGTTTTTGACGGTCAGGTCATAGACGGCACGAACCACTTCGCTTTCCAAAAAGGGTTCGTCTCCCTGGACATTGATAATGATAGAATCTTCATTCAATGCTGCTTTTTTTGCCGCTTCGTAGATGCGGTCTGTACCGCTCTGGTGTGTATCCGAGGTGAGAACGGCTTTGATATCGTGTTTGGCAGCGATATCGACTACCTCCTGTGCATCTGTTGCGATGATGACATCGTCTACATCGCTGACGGTCATGGCTGTTCGTACGACCATCGGAACCCCTCCGATGTCTGCCAGGACCTTGTTCGGAAAGCGGGTGGAGCCGATACGTGCGGGGATAATAATCATGATAAACCCTTTTTTGTGGTATTAGGTACGATTTTACACTCTCTATGCTAAAATACAGCACTTTAAACAGACGGGAAGCGAATGAAACAGGCACTTCTGCTGCTCAATATGGGCGGCCCAAACAGTATTGACGAGGTAGAGCTCTTTTTGCGCAATATGTTCGCAGATAAGCACATTCTTTCAATGAATCCCTATATGCGAAAGTTCGTTGCGAACATTATTATCTCCAAGCGTCTGGAAGAGGTTAAGGAGAACTACCGGCTGTTGGGTGGAAAGTCACCGCTTCCGGAGCTGACACAAAAGCTTGTTGAAAAACTTGAGAAGCAGCTTGAGATGCCTGTCTATGCTGCGATGCGCTACGTGCCACCCTTTGCCGACAGAGCGCTTTATGCCTGCAAGGAGGCAGGTGTGGAGGAGCTGGTGCTCTTTCCGATGTATCCGCAGTACTCAACGACAACAACCCTCTCTTCGGTGGAGGATATTCAGGAGCGTTGCGAAGCGATGGGGTATGCACCCAAGCTTACTGTGATCGATCCCTATTATGACGACTATGACTACATCGAGATATGTGCTGAAAAGATCCTTGAAGCTATGGAAGATGAAAAGACAGAGGAGTATGACCTGCTGCTCTCTGCCCATGGTCTGCCTATGAGTATCATCAAGGCAGGAGATCCTTACGAAAAGCAGGTAGAGGGGAATGTTTCTGCCCTTAAAACCTGGTTTGCTTCAAAGGGTATTGCCTTTCACGACATCAAGCTGGTCTATCAGTCAAAAGTGGGCAAAGCAGCGTGGCTGGAGCCCAATCTTGCCGATGTGCTGCGAAACCCGACAAATCGAAAGGTGCTCATCTATCCTCTTGCATTTACGATAGACAACTCCGAAACGGTATTCGAACTTAACATAGAACACCGCGAGATCGCCGAGAAACTGAAATATGCAGACTACCGTGTCGCCGGCTGCTTCAACGATGATGACAGGTTTGTGGACTTGATCACAAAACGGGTGTCACAAATTGCTGACAGATGAAAACAGTTCTAAGCTCCTACAGTGCAGAAACGGTGGTAAACCGTTCTAAATTTTTAAGTTTTCTGGTATCGTATGCAGAGTTTGACGGCTTACAGAAGAAGCTCAAAAAAGAGCACCCCAAAGCCAATCATGTGGTGTATGCTTTAAGGTATTTAAATGAGTTTGAACAAATTGTAGAACAAAGTACAGATGACGGAGAGCCAAAGGGGTGTGCCGGAGTGCCTGCGCTCAATGTACTGCGCGGAGAGGAGCTTGTCAATGTTGCGGTATTTATCGTGCGCTATTTTGGCGGGATCAAACTGGGTACAGGCGGTATGGCACGTGCCTATGCGCAGGCGGTGAAAGATGTATTGGGGGTTGCCAATTTGGTGCCTTATGAGAAGCAGGTGAAGTATATGTTTGAGACCAGTTATTCAGATGTTGATAAAACACTCTATCAGTTAAAACAGGCAGGCATTACCCAGTATGAGCGTGATTTTGGTGTTGATGGGGTTCAGTGGAGTGTGGCAGGCAGTCAGGAGCAGGTTGACGCTCTTGTAAAAACAGGGATCAAATAGAGATCAATTTTTCTACTGTAAAGACAGGAGAGTTCTCTAAAAAATTACCGGTTTCACTCGATAGCTCTGGCAGTCGTGAACATGAGAAGCGTAAGCGAAAGACAACTGCTTGTCTTTCGTAGCTTCGGAACCGAAATGGTCGGAGCAATGC
>JALWLU010000110.1 GCA_026996325.1 Sulfurovum sp. | reverse complement strand
AAAGATCCCATCATTAGGGAGCGTAGGTTCCTCCGGTTTTTTTTCTTCTCCAACAACCGTATTGCTCGCATCATAGCCCATCGCTTTAAGACGCTCGATGACCGGAGGGTGGGTGTGATAAAAAAAGATCACCAACGGATGGGATTTTGGGAACGCTTTGTTTTCCGTCACCAGTTTCAGCAGTGCCGAGATGAGATTCTCCTGTCCGCCCATTTGGGAGCCAAAGCGGTCTGCGGCATATTCATTGTGGCGGCTGACATAGCTCATAAACGGCGTAAAGACAAAGCTTACCAGCGGCAACAGTAGCATCAGCATCGCGATCTTCACACCCGCATGGGGAATGACACCCATCTGGGTAAAGAGCGAATCGGGCAGGTGTCCGAAGAGAAAGAAGACCACAAAGAGCAATCCACCCATCAGTGCGATGTTCTTCCAGATATCCCCGTGGCTATAGTGCCCCAGTTCATGGCCAAGGACAGCCAGCAGTTCATCTTTGTTCAGTTTGTCAAGCAGCGTATCGAAGAGCACCACACGCTTACTCTTGCCAAGCCCGCCAAAGTAGGCGTTCAGGCGGCTGTCGCGCTTGCTGGCATCCATAACGAAGATACCGTCGCTCTTGAGACCGACCTTTTGCATTATATCGGTAATGGCATCTTTGAGCTCCCCCTCCTCAAGCGGCTTGAACTTGTTGAAAATGGGAGCGATGAGGGTCGGATAGAGTACATTGACCAGCACGGCGACGGCAAAGAGCAGCACGAATCCCCACAGCCACCACATCTCGTAATTACCGATGATCCATGCAAGCAGGACAAAGAGGATACCGCCAAGCACAAAGAACATCGCCGCACTCTTGAGCGTATCGACAACGAACATCTTTGTCGTCATCTTGTTGAAACCGAAATCCTCGTCTATCTTGAACTTCTGGTAAAGCTCAAAGGGCAGTCCCACAATGTAGTTGATGACAACGAATCCGTAGAGGAAGAGCACCGCCTGCAGCAGTGCTCCCTCCACATGTACCAGCGAAGAGAGCCATGCAAATCCTTTGAATACCCACCAGACAAACATCAGGTAGTCCACAAAGTGCTCCACGATCGCCAGCTTCTCTTTGGCAACCGCATAGTTTGCCGCGACCATATATTTACCCGCAGGCATCAGTACCGGCGCTTTGCGCTTCTCCTGGTTGATATATCCGATCTGCATTACAGAGATGTAGATTCGCATAAAGGTATAGAGCGAATAGAGCCCGACAATCCATTCCAACATGGCTTTCCTTTTTAAGTACGCTTTTCTCTATTGTGCTGTAAGACAAAGAGCAATAACGTGCAATATAGCATGACCGACTTACGCAAGCCTTAAAAGAGTATAATTTCACAAAAAGATCCCCGAACAAAGGCTAACCCATGGCACTCATCGACCTCTTCGATATCAAAAAGCAGTACGATGTAAAACTCCTGCTTGACGGGGTCGACTTTCACCTCAATGAGGGTGAACGGGTCGCCATTGTCGGCAAGAACGGCTGCGGCAAATCGACACTGATGAAGATAGCACTCGGCGAAGAGGAGCCCACCGACGGCAAACGGGTCATCGACCGCTCCATCCAGATCGAGATGCTCTCACAGCAGCCCACCTTCGATGCAAACCTCAATGTCCGTGAAGCCATCGAGAACGAGCTGACCGAACTCAAGGCGGCCAAGGAGCGCTACGACACGCTTACCGCACAGGTAGCCGAAGATTTCGAAAACAGGCAGCTGCTCGCACAGCTTGAGGAGGTAACGGCGTACCTCGATCACCATAACGCCTGGAGTCTCGATGACAAGATAGAGCGCGTTCTGCAGGAGTTCAAGCTCAAGGAGTATGAGGAGAGGCTTGTCATCTCCCTTTCGGGGGGTGAACAGCGCCGTGTGGCACTGGCATCACTCATCCTCAAAAAGCCCGAAGTACTGCTGCTCGATGAGCCAACCAACCACCTTGATGTCTATATGGTGGAGTTTCTTGAAGAGATCCTGCTCAAAGAGAAATTCACCCTGCTCTTCATTTCGCACGACCGGCACTTCATCGACACCATCGCCACCCGTGTCGTGGAGGTGGAGAACCATAAGCTGGTCTCCTACAAAGGGGGCTACAGGGACTACCTCGAACAGAAAGAGGCGCGCATGCAGGCGCTTGCCAAGCAGCACGAGAATCTGCTCAAACTCCTCAAACACGAAGAGGAGTGGCTCGGAAAAAGCGTACGCGCCCGGGAAAAGCGCAACCAGGGGCGCAAGGCACGCGTTTTCAAGCTGAGAGAGGAGGCAAAAAAGAACCCCACACTCATCCGCAAGATGCAGCTGGAGCTGGAGCGCGAAAAGAAGCACTTCAACCGTGAAAAGAGTGTGGGCAAGAAGAAGATGCTCTTTGAGATAGAGCACCTGCACTACTCTATTGCCGATAAGGAGCTCATCAAGGATTTCTCTACCCGCATTCTCCAGCGCGACAAGATCGCCATTGTGGGTGTCAACGGCGCAGGCAAATCGACCCTGCTTCGGCTGCTGCTTGGCAGACTTCAACCCGACAGCGGCACCATCAAAAAAGGTGATTTCTCCATCGGCTACTTCGACCAGCACAGAGAGATGCTCAACGACGAAGAGACGCTCATCGGTACCTTTTGCCCCAACGGCGGCGATCACATCCAGGTACGCAGCGGCAATATGCATGTCTACGCCTACCTCAAGCAGTTTCTCTTCCCCGAAGAGTTTCTGACCAAAAAGATAGGCCAGCTCAGTGGCGGAGAGAAGAATCGTGTCGCGCTGGCACTGCTCTTTACCAAGAATGTCGACTGTCTCATTCTCGATGAGCCTACCAACGACCTGGACATCCAGACCATCAACATCCTCGAAGAGCAGCTGCTCAACTTCCCCGGTGCCATTCTGTTCGTCTCACACGACCGCTACTTCGTCGACAAGATCGCCTCCAAACTTTTCATCTTCAAAGGCAACGGCCTCATCGAAGAGTCCTACCAGAGCTACTCGGAGTACCTCGATATCGAAAAAGAGATCAAAGAGATAGAGGCGTTGGCACATGAAGTTGAGAACAGTGCAGCAAAAGAGAGCAAAGCAGTTGCCGTACAGGAGAAGAAAAAACCCACAAAGCTCAGCTACAAAGACCAGCGCGATCTGGATAGGCTACCCGATGAGATCGAAATGCTGGAGGCCAAAATAGACGAGCTAAACGCCTGCCTTGCCGATCCGGAGTGTTACGGACAAAAAGGACTTGCCTCACTGAGTGATGAGTTGGCAGCACTTGAAAAAGAGTATGAAGCAAAGAGTGAACGCTATCTTGAGGTGTTGGAGATGTATGAGGCGTTGCAGGCGTAAAGTATTTTAAACGCATTAGATATAAATCGTATTCTTTTTTGAGTTAAAGTAAGATTT
>JALWLU010000109.1 GCA_026996325.1 Sulfurovum sp. | reverse complement strand
CTTTGCGAAGTGGTCCATGCCGACCATTTTATAACCGTTGTTCTCAAAGAAGTCGATGGTGTACTGGAAGATCTGCAGCTTCACATCCGGACTTGGCAGCGTGGTTTCGTCAAACTTTCGCATTGTTTTCTTCAGCCAGGGCACATGGGCGTAGTTGAAGACTGCCAGTCTGTCCGGCTCAAGCGAGAAGGCCTTTTGTAGGGTGGCTTTGAAGCTCTCGAAGGTCTGATAGGGCAGACCGTAGATGAGGTCTACATTGATCGAGTTTATGCCGTATCTGCGTGCCAGGTCGACGGCGGCCTTGGTCAGGTCGTAGGGCTGGATGCGGTGGATCTCCTGCTGCACCTTGGGGTCGAAATCCTGCACCCCGAAGCTGATGCGGTTGAAGCCGTGTTTGGCGAAGACTTTCATCTGCTCTTCATTGAAGAAGCGTGGGTCTATCTCGACGCTGATCTCGGCATCGTTACTCCAGTTGGGGAACTTCGACTTGATGTAGCTGACGATCTCGTCCAGCTCGAAGGCTTTGTAAAAGGTGGGTGTGCCGCCCCCAAAGTGAAACTGGATCACCTCTCTGGTAGTATCGAGGTGCTGTGCGAGAATATCGATCTCTTTTTTGAGATACTCGATGTATTGGCTCAGTTTCTCCTCTTTGGAGGTGAAGACGACGTTACAGCCGCAGAAGTAGCAGGCACTTCGACAGAACGGCAGGTGTACGTAGAGCGAGAGTTTTTCGTCACCCTTTTCAAGGTAGTCGATGTAGTCGTCATACTTGAACGCGTCACTGAACTCCAGCGCGGTCGGGTAGGAGGTGTAACGTGGTCCCGGTTTGGAGTATTTGGCGAATTTTTCTAAATCAATGGTGCTCAAAAGGTATCCTTTTGAGAGTGAATAGTGAAGGGTGAAGAGTGAATAGTGTCGGTATGCTTTGCTTCGCAAAGCTTCTATTCATTTTCACATTCGCTACCGCTCTCTTTTTGGGTTATATATTTTTAATAAAAGCATTGCAGCGCAATGCATACAAAAACTCTTAACTCTTAACTCTTAACTCTGGATTCTCATCATTACGATGAGAATTCAGCCATACCATAATCCCCTTCTGCGCATGCAGACGGTTCTCTGCTTCGGTGAAGATCTCTTCGGCGTGCTTTTCGAAGGTCTCTTCACTCACTTCGTAGCCGCGGTAGGCGGGCAGGCAGTGGAGGAAGATGGCATCTTTCTTGGCAAGCGACATCATCGCTTCATCGACCATGTAGCCTTCAAAGGCTTTGAGGCGGATCTCTTTCTCGTCCTCCTGACCCATGCTGACCCATGTGTCGGTGGTCACTACGTCACAGTTAGACACGGCAGCTTTGGGGTCGTTGCCGAAGATAAGCTTCGCGCCGCTCTCTGCGGCGAACTTGCCGGCCATTGCGACCACCTGCGGGTCACACTCGTACCCTTTCGGGGTGGCGATGCGTAGTTCGAATCCGAGTTTGCTTGCGAGCATCAGCCAGGAGTGCGCCATATTGTTGCCGTCTCCGACATAGGCACAGACGGGATTATCGGCTTTGCCAAACTCGAGCATCGTCAAGTAGTCTGTCATAAGCTGCACAGGGTGGTAGCTGTCGGTAAGACCATTGATGACAGGAACTTTGGAGTAGGCTGCGAACTCTTCGAGTTTACTATGCTCAAAAGTACGTATCATCACCATATCGACCATTCGGCTGATGACGCGGGCGGTATCTTTCATCGGCTCACCGCGGCCCAGTTGAATGTCGTTTGCCGAAAGAAAGAGCCCCACGCCGCCAAGCTGGTAGATGCCTGTCTCGAAACTCACACGGGTACGCGTGGAGCTCTTCTCGAAGATCATTCCCAGCGTCTGGCGCTCCATGTAGGGTACGAACTCTTTGCGTTTGGTCTGCGCTTTGATCTTCTGTGCCAAAGCGATCATCTCCAGCAGCTCCTCTTTGGTGAAGTCTGCCAGTGTCAAAAAGTGTCTCATCGGACTGTCCTTGCACACCGTACACAACGGTGCAAATTTAAAAGAGAATATTTTACCATAGTTGTGCTTGTTTCGGTTTGAAGCGGTATCTGTATATATTGTTATTGGTAACTGGTGTATTGGTTATTGGTGGTTTTCGGTTCCAAATGGAGGGAGTAGGTGATAGAGAGAAGGGAGAAGTTAAGATCGGCATAAGTGAGTATATGAAAAATTTCTACCTTCTACCTTCTACCTTCTACCTTCTACCTTCTACCTTCTACCTCCTACCTTCACTCCAAGTTCCTTCGCGATTGTATACGCCACCAGATGCGCAATACTCTTCAGCCTCGGTTTGAGCCAGCGTGTCTGCTTTTCGCAGGTGATCTCACCAAGCTCCAGTACCAGAAATTTCTCTGCATGAATGGTGCGGTAGGCGTAGTAGTGTCTGAGGTTGTCGGTAAAGTTGTCCTTGTGCCAGTGAAAAGGAAAGTAGGGTTTGTAGATTGCTTTCCAGTGTTCGGCAAAGGTACGTGAAGCGTTGGTATCGGGGTAGCCCACCGAGGCACCGGAGCGGCAGATGCGTTTTGCCGAGTCGAAGTGGATGGCCACTGCGATGACGGCACGTACAGGAGCGGTATCGGCGGGAACACGTTTGACTTTTATGCCCCATTTTCGAAGCGTTTTTGCTGCTTCATCGGCGACATAAATGTTCCACTCCACTTCTTTGTAGTTTTTGCACACCGCTCCTGTATTGCCGCAGGTACGCCCCTCATGACCTGCCTGGATGACAACGGGAATGGGCGGCTTGAGTGCTTCGTAGAAGATGTAGCCAAGCAGCAGGAAGATAAGCAGTGCAAAAAAAGCGGCGGTTTTGTGTTTGAGATACATGGTGCGATTATAGCCAAAAGTGTTGACAAAAAGAGATAAATGCAGTATTATACATAAAATTATATGCTTAATTGAAGGAAAAATTATGGTAGCCTATGCAAGAGACGAGATCATCTCCGCCACTGATCTGGCGCGTAACGTGTCGGGGACCATCAATAGCGTCAAGACAAAAGAGAAAGTCGCCATTTCCAAAAACAACAAACTCGAAGCGGTACTGCTTGACATAGAAGAGTATGAACGGCTCAAAGAAGCCTACGAGTTGATGGAGCATATCGAGATAGCCAAGATTATTGAGGAGCGAAGTAAAACACCGAAAGACACCTACTTGACAATGGAAGAGCTTGCGGCCAAACTGGAGATACCGCTGGATGAAATATGAACTTATTCTGCATCCCGATATAGAAAAAGATTTTAAAAAACTTTCCAAGACACAGCAGGTTTTGGTTTTCAAACAGTTTGAGAAGCTAAAAGATGCTTCTGAACTTGGTGACTATCTTGGTAATAAAGCAGGATACAATCTAAGCGGCCTTCGAAAACTCTATGTTGACAGAAAAAAGATCCGCATCGTCTATCAAATCATTGAAACGCACATTGTCGTCGAGGTGATCGTTGTCGGAAAACGGGAAGATATGGCAGTCTATGCCAAAGCTGCGGAGCGGTTGTAGGTTTGAGTGAATTTTCAGTTTCTTTTGGAATCGGAGGCTTCAGCCCCGCCAGATGATTTTTAACACTTCAGTGTCTGGCAGAAGCTATACCCAGGGGCATACACTTCAATAAAGCTTTCGGTTCCTTTTTCTCTGTCATCCCGCACTCGATGTGGGATCTTGATATTTGAATGGACGCGTCGCCTTTGCTTGAAGTCAAGATTCCTGCTTTCGCAGGAATGACGGAATTTTAAGTTTCACTTTAATCAATCCATGCAAAATTTCTACCTTCTACCTTCTACCTTCTACCTTCTACCTTCTACCTTCTACCTTCTACCTTCTACCTTCTACCTTCTACCTTCTACCTTCTACCTTCTACCTTCTACCTGCCAATATTTCCGCTGCCTCTTTCGCATGGTAGGTAATGATGATGTCAGCGCCTGCACGTTTGAAGCCAAGCAGTGTCTCCATCATGACTCTGTCGTAGTCTATGACACCGGCTTTTGCTGCCATTTTGAGCATGGAGTACTCGCCGCTGACGTTGTAGACTGCAAGGGGGAGGGTGGTGTTTTCTCTTACGTCCCGAATGACATCCATGTAGGCAAGGGCGGGTTTGACCATCAGAATGTCCGCACCTTCTATTTCGTCGGCTACAGATTCTGCAATGGCTTCGCGGCGGTTGGCGGGGTTCATCTGGTAGCTTCTTCGGTCTCCGAAGCTTGGTGCACTCTCGGCCACATCACGGAAAGGGCCGTAGTAGGCGGAGGCGAATTTGGTGGAGTAGCTCATGACGGGGAGGTTGACAAACCCCGCACCGTCAAGCCCTTTACGTATAGCCTGGATCATACCGTCCATCATACCGCTTGGTGCGATCATATCAACGCCTGCCTTGGCATGGATGACCGCCTGCTTGGCAAGGTTGTCAAGCGTGATGTCGTTGTCAACCGTTTCAAGTACCGGATCGAGCACGCCGCAGTGGCCGTGGTCGGTATATTCGCAGAAGCAGAGATCGGTGACGACGAACATATCCGGATGTGCCGCTTTGACGGCCCTGACCGTCTCTGCGATGATGCCGTGCTCACACATCGCATCGCTGCCGACAGAGTCCTTGACATCGGGAATGCCAAAGAGAATGACCGACTTGATGCCAAGCGCTTTAAGTGCTTCACACTCTTTAACGATCTCATCGATGCTCATCTGATAGACACCGGGCATGGAGGCGACCTCCTCTTTGATCCCCTCGCCGCTTTTTGCAAAGAGCGGATAGATGAAGTCGTTGACACTCAGTGTTGTTTCCTGCAGTAGGTCGCGTAGTACAGGGTGGATTCTTTTTCGTCTGAAACGGGTGAACATTATGTAGGCCTTCGTAAGTGATTTTGTGCCATTTTACCAAAAAATCCTAATTCCTAATTCCTAATTCCCAATTCTTTAAGTATAATTCCCCCATGAAAAACATAGAGATCTCACAAATTGCTACTTTACCGACCAGACACGGCACCTTCAAGATACAAGCCTTTAAGGATGATCTTGGAAAAGAGCATCTGGCTATCTTTACCGAAAATCTCTCCACGCTTGAAGCGCCCATTGTGCGCGTGCACTCGGAATGCTTGACCGGCGATGCCATTGGTTCTGTCAAGTGCGACTGTGGAGAACAGCTTGACTACGCGCTTGACCTTATTGCCAAAGAGGGGGGACTGGTCATTTATCACCGTCAGGAGGGGCGCAATATTGGACTTCTTAACAAGGTCAACGCCTACGCACTGCAGGATCAGGGGCTCGATACAGTCGCGGCAAACCACCAGCTGGGTTTCCGTGCCGACGAGCGTACCTATGAGATCGTTGAGTTCATCCTGCACCATCTGGACATCAAAAAGCTCAAGCTGCTGACCAACAACCCTGCCAAGATGGAGAGTCTGCCGGACATCGAGATCATCGAGCGCCTGCCTATTAAAATGGAGCCAAATCCGCATAATGAAGCCTATCTGAAGACGAAGAAGGAGCAGATGGGGCATCTTCTGTAGCGCTGAGGGTTAAGGGCTAAGATTTAAGGGGAGTGTGTCTCATTTTCCATCAAAAGCCGCCACACATAGCTTTTAACAATGTCACTTGGGTAGAGGTCGTGGGCCTTCTTGAAGGCTTTGACGGCACGGCTGGTTTGGGGGCCGAAGATGCCGTCGGTACGGATGAAGAGCAGCTGTTGCAGGTAGGCAACGGCTTCACCGCGGCTGCCGAGCCTGAGTTCAGGGAGGGCTTCGGGCCTCTTTTGCGTGATGTTTTCAAGCGCATCTGTTTTTCTTCCTAACGACCCGTACATATCGAGATCGAGCACGGTTCTGTAATCGATGACAGGGCAGGCTTTGGCCGAGACTTCGCAGTGACCGTGAAAGCTGATGCTGTCGTAGGCGGCATCAATGGTTCGGCAGAGTTCTAGAAGCGTCTTTTTCTGGGCATCGGTGAATTTTTCTATTTTCAGTCCATGCAGACAGATGGCAATGGTATGACGGTTGTGCCCCTTCTGTGCTGCGGGTATCTTTTCAAGTGATCTTCCCATTTGCAACGTACCGTCTTTACGGATGAAGTAGTGGTACCCCACATCTGAAAATCCACGTGCCAGATGCCATTGTCGTATGGTTTCGATGTTGTCGTGTTCAGGCCTGTCCGAAGCGGAGCAGTGAATGAAGACACGATGCACTTTTCTTTTTGGTTTTTTGAACATAGCAACTCCAAGCATATAGAAATTCTGAAAAGTATGATAAAAAAGATAGACTTAATAGATTATAAAGTTGGCTTATCAATTTAGAAAAATATTATGCAAAAAAAATTGATTTATTGATTCAAGAGGAGAGATATGCAGTTATCTCAACTGCTTTTGTCACACAAATGTCAATGGTTGTTTACAAATTTATGGTATTATGGATATAAATACCTGTTAAAAGTTAGGGTAAAAAACTTGTCCAAATGTATTTTGGTAATAAACTGCTAATACTTTAGTGGTAAAATATAGAGATTATGCAGCTGATGCACGATGCTCAGGTGCCGGAACATTTCTCATGCTGTATTTGGAGCATGGGTGTGCGCTAAAGAAAGAGGAGTACATAGAAAGATGGTACGTTATATTTTTTGGCTGCTTGTACCGTTTCTTCTGGAAGCTGGAAGCTTTACTGTCACAGACTCGGTAGCAACTTCTGTAAATGACAATACCTGCTTTGACAGGACATTCGATATTCCCGTATCTTCAACGATTACGGATGTGATCATAGAGGTGAATATAGACCATACATGGCGTGCTGACCTTGATGTGAGTTTGACGTCGCCACTGGGAACGGTAGTTGATCTGACCAGTGATAATGGAGGAAGCCGTAATAATCTATATACAATATTTGATGATTCGGCAGCCACCTCCATCGTAGATGACAATGCTAATCAGAATTCAGTTGTTTCAAGGCAGCCTGAACAGCCTTTGAGTACATTTGACGGGGAAGACTCTTCCGGTATATGGACCTTGACTGTTTGTGATGATGCCGGTGGAGATACCGGTACCTATAACTATGCAACACTGACTATTTACAATGCTGACCCTGTTTCTCCTCCTATTGTCACTGCTGTGCCGAGTCAGATTGCAATTATTAATCACGCTTTTTCTTCGGACTTGTCAAGCTATGTTTTGGAAACAGACGGTGACCCCATTTCTAGTTATCGTTTAGACGGAACACTCCCCGCAGGACTTGCCTTTGATACTGCAACAGGTATTATATCGGGGACACCTACCGCAGTTGAAACCCAAGCTGTCACTTTGTACGCTACGGATAAAGATGGAGAGTCGCAAGGTCAGGACTTTCTTGTTAGAACATACCCAGAAGTACCCAGGGTAGACTACCATATGGACGAGTGCTTCTGGTTCAACAGCAGTGCCATTGTCGGAGATGTACGGGACAGCTCACCATTTGGAAGTAACGCAACTTCTGAAGGCGCTGTTGCTGTGACTACCAATACTTTGACCCCCCCTTTATGTAATTACGGAACCTTTGGAGCTACGGGAGATAGAGTACAGGTAGAAGATACAACAGTTTTAAATGAAGTATCGACAGAACTTACAATCTCAGTGTGGCTTTTACCCGTTACGGGATCATCTGTTGTTGATTGGGTAGCAGCCGTTATGAAAACAAGTACAGAAAATTGGGATGATGGTTTTGGATTAGCAAATAATGCTGCTGATAATACAAGTATCAAGTTTTTTGTTAATGGTATAGGAAATAGTGTGAGTACAGCTTTGGATATGGATACATGGAACCATATTGTAGGTGTATATGATGGAGCAAACCTAAGAATTTATAAAAATGGTGTAGAAATTCAGAATACACCTTATTCAAATACAATTACAGCAGTGAATAACACACTCTTTATTGGAAATGATTTAGGTGATCAATATGATGATAAGTGGCTAGGAAGTATTGATGAAGTAAAGGTTTGGAACTATGCTTTAACTGCTACAGAAGTACAAGACATTTACAACAATGAATCGGCAGGAAACAATTATGACGGTACACCACGAACCTGCAATACTTGCAGCGCAACTGTAAATGCCGGTGTATGGGAACTCATTGGTATCCCTGCAGATCTTAGAACCGGAACATATACAGTGGCTGATCTGATAGGTGATGATATTACAACAACGTATGGAACGGACTGGATAGTTGTTGGCAGAGGATACAGTGATGTCAACAACAGCAGTTGGTATAACCTCCTTGACCTGACTACTCCTTTGGAGTTTGGAAAAGGGTATTGGTTAAAAAGTCTTGCAGATGCCACATGGGACGTTAATGATATAGAGGCGGTTGACTACAACTCTACGAGTGCCGCTTGCCCTGCGGCAAGATGTGTCGAGATAGATATACGGTCTGTGGCCTTGGAGGATGGAGTCGACGACCTTCTTGGTACCGGTCCGTACAGATATAATTTAACAGGTGCCGTGGGCAAAAAACCTGTTGATTGGGCAGATTGCCGTATTTTGATAGACGGTGTACCCTATACCCCGAGTGAAGCTGAGACTGCAGGGTATATAAAGAATCAGATATGGCAGTATAACCCTTCCAGCAGCAGTGCAGACGGCAAAGGGTATACAACATGCAATGATGTCACTCCAGGTGGGTGTCAACTCATACCATACAAAGGTTTCTGGATGGAGTTGCATGGTCCTACAAAAGGGAAAGTAGTCAAGCTGCTTATACCAGAGGAGTAGATGATGTTAAAACTAAAAAAGTGGTTTTATTTTGTAATGCTTTCGACTCTCTTTGTGGGGTGTGAGATTCCGAATGATATCGTAGATTCAAGTACGATCAGCAATGCTGACACCACTGATAACAGTGATGGGAAGAGTAGTTTATCCCTAAAAAGAAGTGCTGTGTCTGAAGAGAAGGCAGTCAACTGGTATATTCGTTTACAGGCAGAAGATACTGCAAGGCATACTTTGTCTTCAAGTGCGCAGTTGGGAGTGCTCGATGAAGAGGAGGCTACCGTAAAGCATACATTGAGTGCTTTCCCTCCGATGGGGTCTGGTTACATTGATATCGTTTTCCGAAATCCCGCAGGTGTCGATGCCGGAGATTACAAAACATATTTTCAGCAGTTTGCCGAAAACAGTGAGTACCGGTGGCGCTTTACCGTAAGAACAGATGATAGCAATGCCCAGATCGCATTGACTTGGAGAGGTGTCTATGTACTTACCCCCTACATCGATACAGAGGGAAGACAGCGATATAAAGAGACAAAATCCATGTCTAATCCGATTATAAAAAATATGCAACTAATCGATGTTGATACCGGCAATGCTATGAATGTTTTATCCGGGAATCAGGCTAAAATCTATTATTTCAACATGAACGGTAAAACAGAAAAGACATTTGAGTGGGTAGTTTTACCCGACAGTATACTTGCTTCATCCGGGAGTAAATAATGAAGAAAGTACAAAGTTCGAATATGCATAAAAAGGTAGAACCGGAAAGTACTCTACCTGCTGCAGAAAAAGATAAGGAACCACCTTCAAGACGCCGTTTTTTAAAGAAATCTGTATATTCTGCACCGGTTTTGATGGCATTGGGACAACTAGTCAAGCCTACGGATGTGCAAGCACAGAACTCAGTCCCCGGACCTCCTGTATGGGGTTAATGGAGTAGGTGTTTTCTAAAGGTCATTGGTGGTCGTTTTTCATAAAAACATTATTTTTATACATGAAGCTCAACTCAATACAAAAAGGCCGATTAATGATTCTCTGGAAACAATTAGAGTTGAAGAGAGTTCAACATGCATCGAAAACCTTAGGCTTACAAAGAAAAGCGATTTGATACCTATGTCAGGACAAAAAGTCCACTATATAAGTACAAAAGACTTTAATAATACGGAGAGAGGTTTTTCATGGGGGGTTGAGATTGTAAATGTACTAACCCTTGCTTGGAATGCCAAAGAGAGGAAGATATACTATCGTAAAGGTAAGCAATATACTCCGGAACGTCTTCGTTTTTGGATACTTCATACCTTTCTCCCGCTTGTGCTGGAACTGGAGAGGACGTACCGCATCCTCCATGTCGGCTCGGTAGAGGTAGAGGGAAAACCCATTCTCTTCTCCGCTTTCTCCTTTGGCGGGAAGTCCACGCTGACTGATTACTTTCTAAAACAGGGGCACAGACTGCTCTCCGATGATTCTCTTGGTATAGAGAAGCGTGAAGATGGCTACTATGCCATTCCCTCCTATCCTTATCATAGACCGTTTCGTCAGCTTGAAACACTGGGCTACTACACCGAGAACTTTTCAACCACTCCAAAGCCGGTCCATGCCGTTTACAGACTGGAAAAGGCTGCACCGGATGCATCGGTTTGTATTACGGAACTCAAGGGCATCGAGAAGTTCAAAGCGTTTCACTACAGTTCCTTTGTCGATTTTGACTTTATGAAGCAGGAGCGTTTTGCATTTTTTACCCAGATGGCCCAAGCGGTACCGGTCTACCAGGTGCAGATTCCGTGGAATAAAGCGAGACTGCCGGAAGTTTACGATAAAATCGTGTCACACAGTTTAACAATCGAAAATAGCAAAGAAAATATATGAAGTTACAACAAAAAGTGAAATTTTCCGACACGGTCTTCGCTCAGGAAGTGGATGGTGAAATGGTGCTGCTGGATATGAACAGCGAGAACTATTTCGGGCTCGATAAAGTGGGAAGTTCCATCTGGCAGGCGATTGAAGCAGAGAATGGTGCACTCGATAGAGTTCTGGAAGTACTGCTGGAGGAGTATGATGTGGAAGAGGATCTCCTTAAAGCGGATCTGATGGTTTTTGTGGAAAAGTTGGTTGAGAGTGGACTGGTACAGGTGGTTGATACTTGATGGATTTGAAAGTACATTTGGATGAGGAGGGGATAGCCCTTTCCGAAGAAGTTATCGGAAAACTGGAGCGGTTTGCTGTACTGCTGCATGAGTGGAACGGGGTGCACAATCTTACGGGTGCGAAGAGTATCGAGGCGATCTATACCAACATTGTCGATTCACTCTATCCGTTGACATTTATTGAGAAGCCTAAAGCACTGCTGGATGTGGGTACCGGTGCCGGTTTTCCGGGACTGGTGCTTGCCATAGTGCTGCCAGAGTGTGAAGTGGTGCTTGCAGAACCGTTGAAGAAGCGTGTGTCGTTTTTAAAGTATGCCTGTATCGATGTAGATATTCCCAATGTAAGGGTGGAAGCGAAGCGGGTCGAGCAGGTGGTGCATGCACCGTTTGACCTGATCTCTTCCCGTGCGGTAACCAATACGGCACTGCTGCTTGAACTGACAAAGAAAGTAAGTGATGCGCATACCTGCTATCTTTTCTACAAAGGTTCCCGGGTCTTCGACGAGATCGGGGATGTGCAACATCAGTTAGATTATGATATAGTACAAAAACACCAACGAAACTATCTTTACATCAAAGGCCGTGCATGATCTTGAAGCTGATCGTCTTTGCCGCCATCGGCATTTTCATCTATAAACTGATGGGTGGCAAACTGCCAAGCATTCCCAAAAAAAGAAGCAAGCCAAAAACGCAACAACCCGATGGCGATACACTGGTAGAATGCAGCAAGTGTGGCACCTATGTCAGCATTAAAGAGGCGACGCTGATCAATGGCAAATACTATTGTGAAGAGTGTGTATAGAAGGAGAGAACAATGATAGTGATAGGACATACATGGATAGAGAGCCCCGAATTTTGCAGGGTCTACTCCAAAGAGGATATTGAGAAGAGCAGTCCCGACCAGGTTGTACTGCTTGAGCCGCTCGTTGACTCCCATACGCTGGCACAGCACTGTCAGCAGAACCAGATCCCTTATGCCGTCGTTGTCAATTCGCTTGATGAAGCGATCTATGCCAATGCGCTGGGGGCAGGCTACATGATCTGTGATGAGGATATGGCACTGATGATCCAGCCTGTGGCCGAGAACTACCTGTTTGATACCAAAGTACTTGTACTCATTCAGAGTGAAAAGGAGATCGCCAAGATCGCACGCGGGGGCATCGACGGTGTTATCTTCGCAGGGGCGATCTGCTAAACTTCGATGCAGGAGTTTCGCCGTTTTCCGTTAACCTACGGCATTATCGCCATCTGTACAGTAGCGTATCTGCTGAGTGCGCTTGTAAGTGGAAGCTTCATCGATATCGATCTTCGTGCGCTTGTGGAAATGGGTGCACTCTACGGCCCCTTGACGGTGCTTCATGGAGAGTGGTGGCGGCTGCTGAGCGCGATGTTCCTTCATGGCGGCATGATGCACCTTCTGATGAATATGGTTTCGCTCTATATTGTCGGCAGAGGTGTGGAGCTCTACTTCAGCAAAACTGCCTACCTGGCAGTCTATCTCTTTTCAGGCATTATAGGCGGACTGGTCTCTTCAGCCATCCATCCGCTCAGTGTCGGGATAGGTGCGTCGGGGGCGATCTTTGGTATTTTCGGGGCGCTTGCGGGATTTTTTATTGTCCACCGTAAAGTACTTGCTGAACACAGCCGTATGTTTATGAAGGATTTTGCTGTTATTTTGGGTTTGAACTTTCTGCTTGGTATGAGTGTTGCCTCCATCGATATGAGCGCGCACATTGCAGGTTTGGTAGTTGGTCTGGTTGGCGGTACACTCCTCTCAAAAAAGCCCGCATACCTCTTTGTCTACAGCCTGCTGATGACAGTTGTTTCAGCGGCGATGATGTATATGCTCCCCTCCTACTACAATGCTTCGCTTGCTCTGTAGTGCAATACTGGTCTCCTTTCTCTTTTCCGGATGTGCGCCGGTACCTCAGCCGCAAAAGAGAACGGATGTGGCAGGTTTGACACAGTTGCTTATGCAGGTGAATGAAGATGCGCCTAAGGCAGAAGCGAAAAGGTTGGCGGAAGATATCATTCAGGAGTCGGCCAGACTCGAAAAGCAGTTCGGGCGTCAAAGCAACCCTTACTGGCACAACTTTCTGGTCAATGCCGGGTTGAAGCAAAAAGGGCTCTGCTACCACTACAGTGACGCGCTCTACCGACACTTTGCCCAGCAGCACTACCCGCACTTTGAATTTCATCTGCTCGGTACCCATGTCGGGGAGTACTGGCAGGAGCACAATGCGCTTGCCGTGAGTGCAGCGGGACAACCGGTGCTTAGTGGCATTGTGATTGACCCATGGCGGCAGGCAGGCAGTGTGTATGCATCGAAAATTTCCGAAGACAGAGTGTATCGATGGCGACACCGGCCTGAGCGCGGATGCAAATGAAAAAAGGAGAGGGAATGATGAACGATGATGACCGTGCGATGATGATGCTGGAGAAAGGTATCTACGAAGCGCAGGAGATGCTTGAGAGAGAACAGCGCTTCTCTCCCTTTGCGCTGATACGGTACGAAGATGGTGAGATAGAGCGGCTGGCAAACCATATTGAAGACCCCAAAAATGCATATACGGCACTCTACGAGGAGATCAAACTCTGTATCGAGGCGAAGGCGGCAGATATTGTCGTGCTGCTGGCCGATACGACACTGCCTGCCGAACTTGGCGAAGAGGGGACTGAGAGTGCGATCCGCGTCCATCTGGAGGAGCGCTTGCAGCAGCATAAAAAGATAGCGGGCAGGTACATCTATGTTCCCTACCGGCTGCAGCGGCTGGTAGGTGAGGAGGCGGTGCATGCAAAGCTTTTTGCACCAAAGGCGGTCAGCTTTCCCTCGGAGTTCATAACCTCTTAAAGTGGCAGGTAGACCTTGTCGATAAGCTCTTCATATTCGCTTTTGGCATCCGAATCGATGGTGATGCCTCCACCGCTTTTGTAGTAGAGCCTTCTCTCTCTCTGCTCGATGAAGCGTATCATTACCCCAGACTTGACTGCCTTGCCGTCAAATATACCGAAAACACCTGTATAGAAACCGCGTTCGTAATTTTCGACACGCTCTATGATGGATACGGTACTGCGCTTGGGTGTACCGGTAATTGAGCCTGCAGGGGTGAGTCTGTCGAAGATCTCTCCAAGCTGTGATGCCCAGTTTTTGGGAAGTTTGGCAGTGATTTTGGAGCTTACCTGCAGCAGCTCCTTGCTGCCCGCCTTGATACGGTCGATATAGCGAAACTGCTCTACCGTGACTTCGGTACCGACAATGCCAAGGTCGTTTCGCATCAGATCGACGATCATCACATGCTCTGCCGTCTCTTTCTGGTCTGCAAGGATACTCTCTTCAGCGTTTGGCAGGTTTGCGTCTATCGTCCCTTTCATCGGGTAGGTGGCGATGGTGTCCTCTTCAATTTCGATGAAGCGTTCGGGAGAAAAACAGATAAATTCATCTTTGAAACAGAGTTTGAATTTGGCCCTTGCGTAACAGAATATCTCTTTGAGCGTAAGGTCGGTTTCAATGGGAGTTTCGAAGGTGAGGTTGAGCAGGTAGGTATTGCCTGAACGTATCTCTTCGATGATCGCATCGAAGGCTCTTTTGTATGTGTCAAAATCGACAGGGTTTACGCTGAATCGGTAGGGCTTTTGGCGTTTTGTGACCGGATAGTTACGCCACGTTTCGAGTTTGTAGAAGATACCGTCATCGAGATCGTCAAGTGGCTGAACGAAGAGTTTTGTCTTGTCGTAGGAGAGGATGAAGAGAAAGGGAGTACCCTCTTTGCCCAGGCGGTTCATCAGGGCAAAGCCCTCTTTTGGAGAAAGCCAGAGGGTTTCATCAGGTAGCAGCGAGCAGGGAGCAGGTAGAGGTATGTTTTTCTTAGCCACCTGTTGCCCTCTTTGTCTAACTGTCGAGCAGGAGGAGTTTGAGGATGGCCATACGCATGAATACCCCGTTCTTGACCTGTTCGAGAACCTTGCAGCGGGGGTCTTCAAGCACTTCGTCGCTGATGTCGATGTTGCGCATTACTGGACCGGGATGCAGTACAAGAACGTTGCGGCTGCCAAGGCGCTCTTTGGTGATGCAGTAGTGCTCGGCATAGGCTTCGTAGTCATCGAAGATCGGTTTCTTGTGGCGTTCAAGCTGTGCACGCAGGCTCATGATGACATCGACCTTGTCCAGTACGGTTTCGAGGTTCTCGTATTGGGGTAGGTCACTGTTTTGCGGCAAAAAGGGTTTGGGGGCAACGAGGAGGACTTTCACCCCCATGCGTGAGAGCAGCCTGATACCCGAACTTGCAACACGGGAGTTGACAATATCACCGACAATTGCGATGGTCTTTCCCTCGATGTCGCCGCCAAAGTGCTCTTTGATGGTAAAGAGGTCCAGCAGTGCCTGTGTAGGGTGCGCATAGTTGCCTGCTCCCGCGTTGATGACGGTTGTCATCTGCATATTGGCAAGCTGACCGGGTGCTTCATTCTTCTCATGACGGATGATGACGCCGTCAGGCCCCATCGCACAGAGGTTGGCGAAAGTATCCTCCAGGCTCTCTCCTTTTTTGGTCGAAGAACGTGAGGGGTCCAGGTGCACGACGGAAGCCCCAAGCCGTTTGGCGGCAACTTCAAAGGAGCTTCGCGTACGGGTAGAGGGCTCGAAAAAGAGGGTAATGAGCAGTTTGTCTTTGAGCAGCTGCGGTGGACGCTGTGCTTTGAAGCGGGCAGCATCCGAAAGCAGATTCTCTATCTGAGCATCGGAGAGGTTGTTGGTGTCGATGAGGTGTTGCATGCGGCATCCTTCCCTGGAGATAATCTGTGAGATTATAGCGAAGTAGTGGTAAAAGCGGCGTGTCTATACCAGTGTATCGACAAACTCCTCCAGGCCCTCCTGCACACTCCACCATCCTGGGAATACTGCATCGTAGTAGGGCTGCGTAACCTGTTTGTACATCTCTTTTTCTTCATGGAGGTTGACACACCATTCAAAGCTGATAGCGAAGTT
The DNA here is from genome assembly GCA_026996325.1 of Sulfurovum sp. GTDB lineage: Bacteria > Campylobacterota > Campylobacteria > Campylobacterales > Sulfurovaceae > Sulfurovum. The sequence continues at coordinate 27,752 of JALWLU010000109.1, read as the reverse complement.
GCGTAGTGCCATCATGGAGAGGAGTGTGTCGTTGATGCACCCAAGACGGCTTGGGGTTACCAGCAGCGCTTTGGCTTCGATCTCTTTGATGAGGTGAACCATCATGTAGGTTTCGGTGATGGGTACCATCAGCCCGCCGGCCCCTTCGACAAGGAGAATGTCACATTTCTTTAAGAGCATGTCGTGTTTGTCAACAAGATACTGCAGGTCGATCTGCTGCTTCGTATCGGCACAGTAGGGGGCTGCGGGGAGTTCGAAGGTGTAGGCGGTGACATCATCCGTTGTTAATGTTTCAAAGGCGGGGTTGACACGTTGACACGCCTGCAGCAGTGCCGTAGCATCGGGAGCTTCGTCTGTTACTCCCGTTTCGATGGGTTTGTAGACCCCCGGACGCAGGCCGCGCCCGGCGATGGCGTCTACAAGCTGAAGTGTTGTGTAGGTTTTTCCGACATTGGTGCCCGTGGCGGTGATGAAAAGTGATCGCACTTGCATTTCTCCTGATTTTTTGTATAATATAGACGATTTCAAAGAAACAAACTATTTTTACAAGAGGAATTTTAACATAAATGCCAAAGTATGAAGAGGAACTGGACCTGGAGATAGAACTTCAGGAGCCGCAGATGTTCAAAGTGCTGCTGCACAACGACGACTATACGAGTATGGATTTTGTAGTGGAGGTGCTGATGGATATCTTTCACAAGACCCATCAGCAGGCTGAGCAGATCATGCTGCTCATTCACGAAAAGGGCAAGGCTGTCTGCGGGGTTTACACCTATGAGATCGCCCAGATGAAAGTGGAGCAGGTGCGACAGCTTGCAAAAAAGAGTGAGTTTCCCCTGCTTGCCACAATGGAAGAGGATGCATAATGATCAGTGTAGCACTAAACGATGTATTTAAGGATGCGGTCACCTACGCCAAGGAGAACCGCCATGAGTATCTGACTGTAGAGCATGTCTTTTTGGCCATTGTCCGCTCCCAAAAGGGAGAGGAGATCTTCGAGACGCTCGGTGCAGATACAAAACGCCTTGAAGAGGGGATCGTCTCCCACATCCACAAAACGATTCCTACGCTCAAAGAGGCGGTCGAGCCCTTTGAGACCGTTGCACTTTCGCGTGCGATCAACGACATGATGACGCACATCCACTCCGCCGGACGCAGCGAAGCGAAGGTGGGCGATATGCTGGCAGCCATTTTTATGCAGGAGCACTCCTATGCCGTCTATCTGATGAAAAAAGAGGGGATCGCGCGGGTGGACATTCTTGAAGTGATCTCCCATGCGCAGACGGAGACAGTGTCACCTGTGCAAAAGAGCGAGAAAGAGGAGACGCTGCTTGAGCAGTTCACGATGGAGCTGGTATCGCTTGCCAAAACGGGAAAGATCGACCCTGTCATAGGACGTGCCGACGAGATCGACCGTGTGATGCAGACACTCTGCCGCCGCAAGAAGAACAACCCGCTGCTGGTGGGTGAACCGGGCGTGGGAAAAACCGCTATTGCCGAAGGGCTGGCACTGAAGATCAGCGAAGGGGACGTACCCGATATTCTCAAAAATGCGAAGGTCTTCGCCCTTGACATGGGTGCGTTGATTGCCGGAACGAAGTATCGTGGTGATTTTGAAAAGCGTCTCAAGGGGATCCTCAAGGAGCTCAAGCAGGAGAAGGATGCGATTCTCTTCATCGACGAGATCCACACAATGGTGGGTGCGGGTGCGACAAGCGGCGGGAGCATGGATGCAAGCAACCTGCTCAAACCTGCACTTGCGCGCGGGGAGATCAAGTGTATCGGTGCGACGACCTATCAGGAGTTTCGAAACTTCTTCGACAAGGACAAGGCGCTCAGCCGCCGTTTTGCCAAGATAGATGTCGAGGAGCCGAGCATCGAGGATACCTTTACCATCCTCAAAGGGGTACAGCACAAGTACGAGAACTTCCACAAGATCAAGTTCACCGACGAAGCGCTCCAGAGCGCGATCGATCTTTCAGTGAAGTACCTGCACGACCGTTTCCTGCCGGACAAGGCGATGGACATTGTCGATGAGGTAGGCGCACACTTCATGTTGCGCGGCAGAGAGAATGTCACGGTCGAGCCAAAAGATATCGAAGAGAGTGTTGCCAAGATGATGAAGCTGCCCTCTACGGTGGTGGGTACGGACGATACGAAGAAGCTTAAAAATCTTGAAAAGGATCTCAAGCGTCACATCATCGGGCAGGATGAAGCCATCGGCGTACTGGCAACGGCGATCAAACGCTCCTATGCCGGACTCAACGGTGAGAACAGGCCCATCGGTTCCTTCCTTTTTGTAGGACCTACCGGGGTAGGGAAAACGGCATTGGCGACACAGCTTGCCCAAACCATGCATGTACATTTCGAACGCATCGATATGAGTGAGTACATGGAGGCGCATACCGTAAGTCGTCTGGTGGGTGCCCCTCCGGGATATGTCGGCTACGAACAGGGCGGACTGCTGACGGAGATGATCAAGAAGCATCCGCATACGGTACTGCTGCTCGATGAGATAGAAAAAGCGCATCCGGACATTATGAACATTCTGCTGCAGATCATGGATGGTGCGCAACTGACGGACAACAACGGTGTGGTAAGTGACTTCAAAAATGTTGTTCTCATCATGACATCCAACCTGGGCACCAAAGAGCCCAACGTGATGGGCTTCAACAAAGATACCTCGATGAAGACAGACAAGGCGATCAATGCCTTCTTTGCACCGGAGTTCAGAAACCGTCTCAATGCCGTCGTGGAGTTCAACCCGCTTGGCATCGATGCACTGATGGAGATTGTTGACCGCGAGATCGAAAAGCTGAATCTCCTGCTCAAAACCAAAGAGATCATCGTCAAGCTGAACAAAAAAGCCAAACGCTACCTTGCCCAGGAGGGCTACGACGAACGTTACGGCGCACGCCACATCGCCCGCGTGATCGATGAGAAGATCAAAGAGGCCCTCACAGACGAGATACTCTTCGGTAGCCTCAAAAAAGGCGGGAAAGTCAAAGTAGGATTTGAAGAGGGCAAACTTACGTTCGATTTTGGAAAAAAATAGTGAAGATTAATAATACAAGCATTGCGCAGCAATGCATACCAAAACTCCTCATTCCTCATTCCTCATTCCTCATTTACAAACTCAAAAGGAGTTTGTAAATGGGTTCCATGTTCGACGAAGACCACTACCTCATTGCGCCCCTGAGCGACTACTCCTACAACTTCCCGAACCCACGCTTCGCATCCGATGAGGGGCTGTTGGCGTATGGCGGAGACCTCTCAACCAACCGGCTGTTGACCGCATACCGAAACGGTATCTTCCCCTGGTATGCCGAAGGTGACCCGATTCTGTGGTGGTCGCCCGACCCGCGGCTGCTGCTCTACCCCGGTGATTTCATCGTACGCAAATCGTTTCGCAGGGTACTTCGCAACGCAGGGTTCGAGGTAAGGTTCGATACACGTTTTGCCGATGTCATACGCCACTGTGCGACGGTACCTAGGGAGGGACAACGCGGGTCGTGGATTCTGCCCGAGATGCAGGAGGCATATATCAGGCTGCATGAGGAGGGGTTTGCGCACAGTGTGGAGGTCTACAAGGAGGGAGAACTTGTTGGCGGCCTGTACGGACTTGCGATGGGGAAAGCCTTTTTTGGTGAGTCGATGTTCTCCCTGGTCTCGAACGCGTCGAAGGTGGCTTTCAAAGCGCTTAGTGATGTTTTAGGACAAAGAGGCTATGATTTTATCGACTGCCAGATGCGTACTGACCACATGGTGGGTCTGGGTGCGCAGACAGTGCCAAGAGAGCGCTTTTTGAACGAGCTTGAAGCGACGCTTCAGAAGCCCAGTGATCTTGGGAGCTGGCAGAATTTTGAATGGACATACAAGGAAGATTGATGGTAGATAGAGAGATAGGGTTTTCACTCTGGCTGGATTTTGTGGAGCGTGATTACCTCAAGAACGAATTTGGCAAACTGATAGAGAAGGGTATCATCAACGGCGCGACAAGCAACCCTGCAATCTTCGCTTCGGCGATCACCACCTCACCGGCATACAAAGCGCAGCTTGCAGCGCTGGAGGGCAAGAGCCCCAAAGAGAAGTATGAAGCACTGGCGATCGAAGATATCAGAACCGCTGCACAGGCGCTTAGACCACTTTATGATGAAGATAACGACGGTTACATCTCCATTGAAGTGGACCCTTTCCTCTCCAACGATACCGAGGGTACCATTGCGGAGGGTAAACGCCTTTTTGAAGCGATCGGTGAGCCCAACGTGATGATCAAGGTGCCTGCAACAAATGCCGGGTATAACGCGATGACGGCACTGCTGGCCGGGGGTATCTCTGTCAATGCGACACTCATCTTCTCCCCGACACAGGCGCAGCGCTGTGTCAAAGCGATGGAGAGAGGAATGGAGCAGACCGAAGCGAAGGTAGATGGTGTCATCTCCGTATTCGTCAGCCGGTTTGACCGTATGCTTGACGATGAGCTGGCACAAAGCGGTATCGATACGGGGTTGACGGGTATTTACAATGCGGCAAAGATCTACAACCTTATCGAGAGAAACGGCAACGCGCGTATCCGCACGCTCTTTGCAAGTACCGGTGTGAAGGGAGATGATCTGCCTTCCTACTACTATATGCGTCAGCTTCTGGCACCCCATTCGGTCAATACTGCACCGCTTGCGACCATCGAGTCGTGGCTGGCGGTCAAACCGACACCGCCGCAGCTGCCGATGGATGATGCTGTTGTCAACGGCTACTTCACTAGACTTGCCGACAGCGGCTTTGCAATGGATGAAGTTTATGATACACTTCTTAAAGAGGGACTTGAAGCGTTTGAAAAGGCCTTTGGCCAAATGCTCGAGAGTCTGAAGTAAAAGGATGTAAGGAGCGGGAATGGAAGAGAAACTCAAACTATATCTGCGTACAATGATCAGCAACAGCGGAAGTGACCTCCATCTTAAATCTGGTTCGAACGTACGTGTACGGATACACGGCGTACTGAAACTGCTTGGAAAGGATGTTCTGAGCGCAGCACAGATGGAGGAACTTGCCAGAGAGATCACCACAGCGGACCAGTTCGATAAGCTTAAAAAGGAGCGGAACCTTGACTTCTCCTACGCTATTGGGACAGAACACCGGTTCAGGGTGAACTTCTTCTACCAAATGGATGGGCTCAGTGCCGTCTTTCGTATCATTCCCGTTGAGATCCTCAGTATCGAGCAGCTAAAGCTTCCACCGGTCGTGAACGAGTTTGCCAATATACAGCGTGGACTGGTACTGGTCACTGGTGTGACCGGTTCGGGTAAGTCGACGACGCTTGCCGCGATCCTGGACAAGATCAACCGTGAGCAGAAGAAGCACATCATTACTGTTGAAGATCCTATCGAATTTGTGCACAAGGACAGGGGTTGCCTGATCAACCAGCGAAGTATCGGGCAGGATGCCCATTCATTCTCTGATGCGCTGCGTGCGGCCCTGCGTGAAGATCCCGACATCATTCTGGTTGGGGAGATGCGGGACCTTGAGACGATCGACATTGCGATGCACGCAGCCAACACCGGTCACCTGGTATTCTCGACGCTGCACACACTCGATGCAAAGGAGACGATCGACCGTATTGTGGGGATGTTCCCCAACGACGAGCAGAACCGTATCAGGATGTCTCTGGCCTCTGTGCTTGAGGGAGTACTCTCCCTGCGTCTTATTCCGACAGTAAAAGGCGGCCGTGTTGCGGCGATAGAGATTTTGAAAAAGACGGCGCGTATCGAACAGCTGATTGCCGAAAACCGTGACAGTGAGATCCCCGATGCACTCTTTGAGGGAAAGGAGATCTACGGTACGCAGACCTTCGATCAGGCACTGCTCGACCTGCTCAGGAAAGGGGAGATCGACGGTAAGACAGCACTTGAATACGCTACCAACCCGGCCGATATGAAGCTGAAGATGCAAGGTGTCGGAAAAGGTGCCATTGTCGATGAGAATGCGATGAACAAAGAGATGGATGTCTTTGGATTTAAAGATGAGGAAGAGTAAACAAGCCTGAATAGCTTCAGGTTTGTACCGACCTTTTCAACTCCTCTTAAAATTGTTTCGATATAATCCGCTTCTATTTTAAATGAAGGACATACAGATGTTAGAAGGTATCGTTAGAGAGAGTATCGGAAAGACTACTGCAAAGAAGCTTAGAAGAGATGGTTATCTAACTGCAAACCTTTACGCCAAGGGTGTAGAGAACATTCAGGCTGCGTTTAAGCGCGGTGAGTTTGTAAGAGCAGTAAGAGCCAAAGAGAACCTTGCGTTCCCCGTAAAGGTAGGAGACAAGGAACTTAACGTTGTCATTCAGGAGTACCAACTGCACCCGGTTCACGGTGAAGTGGTACACGTAGACCTCAGAATTGCCGTTCCGGGACAGGTAACAGACTACCTCGTACCGGTTGTAACACACGGTACACCGGTTGGTCTCAAGAACAAAGGTGTTCTTGTCATGTCCAAAAGAAGAGTGAAGGTCAGAGGCGCGATCGAGAATATGCCAGCGAAGTTCGACCTCAATGTCGAGCCACTCAACAGAGACGACTCTATCCTCATCAGAGATATCGAAGTACCTGAAGGGTGCAAAATGATGGACAGACCTGATGTCGCTGTTTGTGGTGTGATCAAGTCCAAGTAACGAAAGTGCTGTCGTGACACTTTTTGTCGGTCTGGGTAATCCGGGATCGCAATACGAAAACACACGACACAATATCGGCTTCAAAGTTATCGACGCACTTGTCGAGCACTTTGCTGCCCGTAATATCTCCAAAAGTACATTCCACGGTGAACTCTACCGTACCGCATCCACCCTTTTTCTCAAACCTGCAACCTATATGAACTTATCCGGTAAAAGCGTGCTTCCTGTCAAGCAGTTTTTCAAAATCGAGCTTGAAGAGACTATTGTAATCCATGACGACATCGACCTTCCCTTTGGGGCGCTGCGTTTCAAAAGAGGGGGCGGGCATGGCGGCCATAACGGCTTGAAGTCCATCGATGCGATGGTAGGCAGGGAGTATCTGCGCGTACGTGTCGGGGTGGGCAAGCCAGAACGCAAATCGCAGGTGGCAGACTATGTACTGCATGACTTCAGCGAAATGGAGATGGCGTGCTTGCCAAAGCTCATTTCTCATGTCAAAGAGGCGTGTCTGGCGCTGCAAAAGCATGAGCTCAATGAGGTGAAGTCACACTATTCACTTAAATCCATCGAGGCGCTCTGTCCATGACACTGCAGCCACCTCTTTATTTTCGCTATCTGGCATGGCACTACACCAAGAATCTTCTTGCCGTTCTCTTTGGTCTCTCATTCGCATTTGCAGCTATCGACTACTTTCAGCATATTCCGAAACTGGAAGTTTCGGGAAGCTACAAAGTCCTCTACATCTACTATATGTGGCAGGAGGCGCTTGGTTTGCTCTATCCGCTTGCGATCGTACTGGCGCTGATTATGACCAAGCTGATGCTTGTCAAACAGAATACGATGACGATACTGCACGCATTCGGCTTCAGTAAACGGCGCTTGATCGTTCCTTTCCTGCTCATTGCAACCCTCACCTATACGGTCTTTGTCGGACTCCATACAACCTCTTTCTCCTACGCCAAGGATAAGGCAGCAATGCTGCTTGAGAGACAGCTTGGTGCCTACAATGTCAACGATCTCTTTTTCAAATACAACGATACATTCGTCTATATGAAAAAGCTCGATCCTGTACACAAAAAGCTTGAAAATGTCACGATATTCAAGGTAAAAGACAACCGGGTGCTCTATACCCTTCATGCTCCCTATGCTCTCTTTGATGGTAAAGAGTGGGAGGCAAAACAGGCAACGATAAAGCGCCATATCTATGAAAACGGAAGGCTGATGCGCTACCAGATAGAAAAAAAAGAGAGTATCAAGACGCTTGATGGTTACAAACCGAAGATCATCGAGTCGCTCTATGAAGGCAAGGCACTCAATATAGTCGATGCATACAACACTTGGAGACTGCTTGAGAAGCAGCATCTCAACTCCGACAAGATCCGGGCGGCACTCTACGAGAAGACGGTAATGCCGCTCTTTGCGATTGCCCTGGTGATCATTCTCTTTTTCAAGCTGCCGTTCCATGCCCGCATGATGCGATTTGGACTGGTGATCGCTGCGGCACTCGGGGGTACTTTCATCACCTGGGGCGTGCTCTTCTGGCTTTATCAGATGGGTGCCAACGGTGTTATTTCGCCCGAAGCGGCAGCGGTGGTACCCATTATGCTGCTATGGCTCTATGCGCTCTATGTCTTTGTAACGGATGAGCGCAAGATCGCCTAAGCAGCGGCCCTGCAGACTCCCTAACTCCCCTCTTAGCGATTTTTGGATAAAATCACTCCAAATCACAGAGAGGATCCTCTATGTCCATAGACTACAAAGCACTGGTAGAAAAGTACGATACACCGCTGTATATGTACGATTTCGACTATATCGAGAACCGTTACAAGACGCTCAAAGAGGCGTTTGCCGGCAAAAAATCGCTCATCAACTATGCAGTCAAAGCTAACTCCAACCTTTCGGTCATTCAGCACCTGGCAAAGCTTGGGGCAGGAGCGGACTGTGTGAGTATCGGTGAAGTACGCCGGGCACTCGATGCGGGAGTGGAGAAGTACAAGATCATCTTTTCGGGCGTAGGCAAGCGTGACGATGAGATCAAAGAGGCGCTCGAGCGTGACATTCTTATGCTCAACCTCGAGAGTGAAGCGGAGATGAAGCGTGTCGAGATGGTCGCGAAGCAGCTTGGTAAAGAGGCGCGCATCTCCATCCGTGTCAATCCCAACATCGACCCGCAGACACACCCTTACATCTCTACGGGGCTGCACGAGAACAAGTTCGGTGTCGAGATCGATATGGCAAAGCGTATGTACATCTACGCCAACAAGTCCGAACACCTCAATCCGGTGGGTATCCACTTCCATATCGGTTCACAGCTGACCAACCTCGATCCGATAAAAGAGTCGGCGATGATCGTTGCCGATCTGGTGCGTTCGCTCAAAGCGATCAAGATCGATATCAAATTCTTCGACGTGGGTGGGGGTATCGGCGTGGTCTATGATGATGAGACGACCATTTCCGAGACGGCATATACCGAAGCGATCGCCAAAGCGGTCAAGGGGCTTGATGTGACCATAGCCTGTGAACCGGGGCGTTATATGGTCGCCAATGCGGGGGCGTTCTTCACCCGTGTGCTTTACGAGAAGAGCAATGACGGAAAGCGTTTTGTTATTGTGGACGGAGGGATGAACGATCTGATTCGCCCAAGTCTCTACAACGCCTATCACCGCATAGAGGCACCGGGTGTGGAAGGCGAGCCAACGCCTGCCGATGTCGTGGGGCCTGTGTGTGAGAGCGGCGACTTCTTCGGCAAGAACGTACCGCTGCCCCCGCTGCAGCACAACGACATTCTGGTGGTACACTCCACAGGCGCTTACGGCTTTACGATGGCAAGCAACTACAATACCCGCCCCAAGCCTGCCGAAGTGGCGCTTCAGGGCGGCAAGGACCGTCTGATCAGACGCCGTGAGACTTATGAGGACCAGGTGAGACTGGAGAGAGAGTACCTGCTCTAAGCAACAAAGGAGAGGTGATGACACTGGATCAACTGCGCGAAAAGATAGACCATATCGACGATACTCTGCTGAAGCTCTACAATGAGCGGATGGAGCTTGTCCATCAAGTGGGGGAGCTTAAAAATACGACCGGTGCGCCCATCTACCGTCCGGAGCGGGAGCAGGCGATTCTGCAGCGTCTCAAAGCGAAGAACGACGGCAAACTGACCGATGAGGCGATCGATGCGCTCTTTCTTGAGCTCTTTGCCGTAGCGCGCAATCTCGAGCGTCCTGAAGCGGTCGCCTACCTTGGGCCGGAGGCGAGTTTTACCCACCAGGCGGCCGAGAGCAAGTTCGGTGCGATGAGTGCCTACTTTCCGGTGGCGACCATCAAAGGGGTCTTCCGCGAAGTGAGCAACGGCAAGGCGAAGTTCGGTGTCGTACCTATCGAGAACAGCTCCAACGGTATCGTCAGCGATACGATCAACTGCCTTAACGACTACGATCTGAAGATCATCGCCGAAGTGGTGGTGGATATCCACCACGTGCTCGCCACGCAGGCGGAGAAGATCGAAAATATCAAGCGCATCTACTCCAAAGATATCGCTTTCGGGCAGTGTCAGAACTTTTTGAGCGATTTCGGACTGGACGACGTGGAGCAGATCCCCGTGGAGTCGACGGCCAAAGCGGCGAAGCTCGCTGCAGAAGATCCCGAGAGCGCGGCGATCTGTTCGGTTGTCGCGGCGAAGATATACAACCTGCCTGTACTCTTCGAGAATATCGAAGATGATCAAAACAACCGTACCCGCTTCTTTGTCATCAGCGATTTCGAGAATGCGCCAAGCGGCAACGACAAAACGTCGCTGCTTGTAAGACTGCCCAACAAACCGGGCTCGCTCGTCGAGTTTCTGAACGATTTCGAGAAAGCGAAGATCAACCTGACCAAGATCAAATCGCATATCGTCGAAGGGGTGTCGATCTTCTTCATCGAATTCAACGGGCACAAGGATGACCCGGAGATCAAAGCGATTCTGGAGAAGCACAAAGATTCGGTCAAGGTGCTTGGATCGTACGTCAAAGAGACGGATGACATTTGAGTAGTGAGCAGGTAGTAGGTAGCGGTGAGAAGAGCGTAGGGTGCGTATCCACGCACCAAGAAAACGACCAAAAGTTGGAGAACGTATGAGATTTAACAAAGTACTGGAAGATATCAAGACCTATGAAGCGGGCAAGCCCATCGAGCTGGTTGTACGGGAGTTCGGTGTAAAGCCCGAAGATGTAGTGAAGCTCGCTTCCAACGAAAACCCCATCGGCACCTCTCCGAAGGTGGCTGAAGTGATCCGAAACAATGCCGAAAAGGCGCATCTCTACCCCGATGACAGTATGTTCGAACTCAAAGCGGCACTGGCGGCGAAGTTCGATGTGCAGGATGAGAATATCATCATCGGAGCGGGAAGCGACCAGGTACTCGAGTTCATCTCGCGAGCCCTTCTTAATGAGAATGAGTTGGTGCTGATGTCGGCGGTAACCTTCGCGATGTACGAGATCTACGCCAGACAGATGGGGGCGAAGATCGTGCGAACGTCAAGTTACGAGCACAGGGCTGAAGAGTTCATTAGTGCCTATAAAGCGCACAAGCCAAAGATCGTCTACATCTGTACACCGAACAACCCCACCGGCGATGCGACAGCCAAAGAGGAGGTGCTGCGCATCATCGAGGCGGTCGAGAGCGACACCTTGGTTGTGGTGGACGGTGCCTATATGGAGTATGCCGCTGCCAAAGACCCGAGGTATGCCATTATCCCCAATGATCTGATGGGGTATGAGAATGTCATCTATCTTGGTACCTTCTCCAAAGCCTACGGCCTTGGCGGGATGCGTGTGGGGTACGGTATCGCGCAAAGCAGCCTCATCAAAGAGCTCTACAAGATGCGTCCGCCCTTCAACATCACGACGCTTTCGCTTGCAGCGGCCATCGAAGCGGCAGGAGACAATGCGTTCGTGGAGACCTCTATCGCGCTGCACCAGGAGCAGATCGTACGTTACGAAGCGTTCGCACAGACGCACGGATTTGAGTATATCGACAGCTACACCAATTTCATCACATACCTTCTCCCCGATTCGATGGATTCGACGGCAATTTCCGATGCACTGCTCAGACGCGGAGTGATCATCCGAAACCTTGCCTCCTACGGGATGAATGCGGTGCGTATCACGGTGGGAACGGCACGGCAGAACGACATCTTCTTCAAACACTTTGCCGAGGTGATCGGATGAGACGCGTTCAGGTAGCCAAGGCCGGTACATACAAGAGTAAGCCTCTGAAGCTTGAGAAATTTATGGTCGGAGAGCAGGGCTGCCAGAGTGTAGAGAAGATCAGCAAAAAAGAGATCAGAGCGATCGCGCAGAGACTGAAGCTTCCTTTCGATGAAGCCAATGTCCGGTTCGCAAAAGCGGTGATAAACGCCTATTTGACAAAGTAGTAAAGAGATGAATATCAAAGAGTACACAACCCAGGAGCTTGAAGCGGTAGCGGAGCAGATCAGAGAGCGCATTCTTGCGACAGTAAGTAAAAACGGCGGGCACCTCAGTTCTACGCTGGGTGCGACCGATCTGATCGTCGCGATGCACAAGGTCTTCGATGTGACCAAAGACCCTTTCATCTTCGATGTCTCCCACCAGGCATATGCGCACAAGCTGCTCACCGACCGCTGGGAGAGCTTCGATACATTGAGAACCTTTGGCGGTATCAGCGGCTACACCAAGCCCAGTGAATCACCTTACGATTACTATGTCGCAGGACACAGTTCGACCTCCATCTCTCTGGCGGTCGGTGCGGCAAAGGCGATCGCACTGAAAAAGGAGGATCGTATTCCCGTGGCCTTCATCGGGGATGGCAGCATGAGTGCAGGGATGGTCTATGAGGCGCTCAACGAGCTTGGGGACAGAAAATACCCGGTGGTAATCATCCTCAACGACAACGAGATGAGTATTGCCAAGCCCATAGGTGCGATCTCCAAACTGCTTTCGCAGACGATGGCAGGCTCCTTTTACCAGAAGTTCAAAGGAAAAGTGGAGAAGATGCTGGAACACTTCCCGGAAGGTGCCACCTATATGGCAAAGCGCTTCGAAGAGGGTTTCAAGCTCATTACGCCGGGAGTACTCTTTGAAGAGATGGGAATCGAGTATATCGGTCCGGTCGACGGGCACGATATCGCCGCGCTCATCGAGACGCTGGAGGTGGCAAAGAGTCTTGGCAAACCGGTGATCGTTCATGCACAGACAACGAAAGGCAAAGGGTATGAGATTGCCGAGGGGACAAAGGAGCACTGGCACGGTGTAGGGGCTTTCGATACGAAAACAGGAGAGCCTTTCAAAAAGAGCAGTGCAAAATCCGCTACGCAGATATTCTCCGAAACACTGGTAAAAATGGCCGACGAGGATGAGAAGATCGTCGGGGTAACGGCTGCCATGCCAAGCGGTACGGGACTGAGTGCGGCAATGGAGAAGTACCCCGAGCGTTTCTGGGATGTCGCCATTGCTGAACAGCATGCCGTTGCTTCGATGGGACCGCTTGCCAAAGAGGGCTTCAAGCCTTTCTGTGCCATCTATTCCACCTTTCTTCAGCGTGGCTACGATCAGGTAATTCACGACATCTGCCTGATGAATCTGGGGGTGGCATTTGCCATCGACCGTGCGGGGATTGTCGGAGAGGACGGGGAGACGCATCAGGGGGCGTTTGATGTCTCTTATCTGAGAGCCATTCCAAACATGACCCTTTTGGCACCCTTCAATGAAACGGGAATGAAAAAAGCGATGGCGTTTGCAAGAGATTTTGACACCCCCTGTGCTTTCCGCTATCCGCGCGGTGCGTTCCTTGCCGAAGATTTCGATGTGCCTGATTTTGAGCTTGGCAAGGCGCACCTGCTGCAAGAGGGTGAGGGTGATGTGCTTTTCATCGGCTACGGAAACGGTGTGGGCAGGGCGCTTCAGACAGCACGGTTGATGGAAACGGAGCCTGCTGTGCTTGATCTTCGTTTTGTAAAACCGCTCGATGAGGTGATGCTGGAGAAACTCTCCACGCGCTACCGCCACTGGTTTGTCTTCTCCGATTCAGCCAAAAGGGGCGGTGTCGCTTCCGCCATTGGTGAGTATCTGGATGAAGCAGCTATTGGAGAAGTGACATTAACCTCTTTTGAGTATGATGATGCATTCATCACCCATGGCAATACGAAACTGGTCGAAGAGAGCTTGAAGCTGCTGCCCGAACAACTCGCAGCACGGGTAAAGAAAAAATTAGGAATTAGGAATTAGGAATTTTGGGGCGTTTGCCTTGGTATGCTGTAGGGTGCGTAGTCACGCACCGATACTGGGTTTGAATAAATCTCCTGTCGGTGGTTTATTTAAGTTCAGTGACAGTGGACGAATATTAAAAATCTCTTATTGAAGTCTTCTGAGCCGCAGGCGAAGCTTTAGTGAGATGAATTGAAGATAGGCTTTGCCGATCTTCAAGAAGAAGGAGTATGGATGAACGAATACATTTTTACCAGTGAATCGGTAACCGAAGGGCATCCCGACAAGATGGCGGACCAGATCTCCGATGCGATTCTGGACTACATCATCAAAGAGGACCCCAATGCCAGAGTGGCATGTGAGACGTTGCTGAGTAACGGTTTTTGTGTTATTGCAGGAGAACTGAAGACAACGGCATATGCACCGATGCAGGAGATTGCAAGAGAGGTGGTACGTGATATCGGCTATACCGACGCGGCGTACGGATTCGACTATCGCAGTGCGGGAGTGCTCAATGGTATCGGAGAGCAGTCACCTGACATTAATCAAGGTGTTGACCAGAAAAGCGGAGAGATCGGTGCAGGTGACCAGGGACTGATGTTCGGCTACGCCTGCAAAGAGACACCCGAACTGATGCCGCTGCCCATTACGCTGGCACACCGTCTGACCTCCAAACTGGCAGAGGTAAGAAAGAACGGTACGGTACCGTTCCTGCGTCCTGACGGCAAGGCACAGGTGTCTGTCAAGTATGTCGACGGCAAGCCTGTATCGGTCGATACGGTGGTCGTCTCCACACAGCACCATGACAATGTCTCTTTGGAGCAGGTACAGAAAGCGGTACGTGAAGAGGTGATCAATCCGGTACTGGAAGCCTACGGTATGCTGCATGACGAGATCACCTACCATATCAACCCTACCGGTCGCTTCGTAATCGGCGGACCGCAGGGGGATGCTGGACTGACCGGGCGCAAGATCATCGTCGATACCTACGGCGGCTCCTGCCCGCATGGAGGCGGCGCATTTTCCGGGAAAGATCCGACCAAAGTCGATCGCTCGGCAGCCTATGCGGCGCGGCATGTCGCCAAGAACCTGGTAGCTGCAGGTGTCTGTGAAAAGGCGACGCTGCAGATCGCGTACGCTATTGGTGTAGCCGAACCGGTCTCTATCCATGTCGATACCCACGGTACGGCTACTGTAGCGGAGGAAAAGATCGTAGCGTGTGTGCGTGAGCTCTTCGACCTGACTCCAAAAGGGATCATGGATTCACTCGACCTGTTACGCCCCATTTACCGTAAAACAGCGGCTTATGGCCACTTCGGACGTGAAGAGGAAAGCTTCAGTTGGGAAAAACTGGACAGGGTCGATGCAATACGCGACTTTTTGTCCATCTGATTAAAGAATAATTTAAATAACTTTTGATATAGTTTGACCATCTTAACAAAGGAGAAAACAAATGGCAGTACTTATTACAGATACTTGTATCAACTGTGCAGCTTGTATCGACGAGTGTCCGGTAGAAGCGATCGTTGACGAGGATGATAACCCAACAGGTGAGGAGATCTACTACGTATACCCGGACAAATGTGTCGAGTGTGTAGACTATCACGAAGTACCGGCGTGTGCCGAAGCGTGTCCTACTGAAGGGTGTATCGTTTGGGACGACTGTGTCGAGGGACTTCCTTGCGCAGAGAACAGAGGTGCCAAAGGCGAGCCTGTCATCGAAGAGTAATCTCTTTTACTCAGTGTGGCCGGATTTTCCGGTCTGCACTTTTTTCTTTTCCCCTATTTCTTTTTTTAATGCACGTTTAATATCCATTTGGGTACAATTCCGCCCGAATACTTCCCTATGAAGTAAATTATCCCCTTAGGAATACAACAATGGAACAGACACTATCGATTATCAAACCAGACGCAGTTGCAAAAAACGTGGTAGGACAGATCCTCGCACGTTTTGAAGAGGCGGGTCTCAGAATCGCTGCAACAAAGAAGATCAGACTCTCCAGAGTCGATGCAGAGGCATTCTATGCTGTGCACAAAGACCGTCCTTTTTTCAAAGACCTCGTTGACTTCATGATCTCAGGACCGGTTGTAGTCTCCGTGCTTGAAGGCGAGAACGCAATGGCGAAAAACAGAGAGCTGATGGGTGCAACCGACCCAAAAGAGGCGGCACCCGGTACGATCAGAGCCGATTTTGCAGACAGCATCGATGCCAATGCGGTACATGGAAGTGATTCTCTGGAAAATGCAGCGATCGAGATCGCATTCTTCTTCCCTCAAAGAGAAATCTACTAATCAAGATTTTTTGTGAAGATCTTTTTTGAAAAGGTGGGTTCCACACCAAGACCCGTTGAGCTGGAAGTTCAGGGGGTCTCTTTAAAGGGAACACTGGAAAAGAGCGGTTATCATCGCGCACTTCTCGATGCGGTCGTGAATGGAGAACTCGCACTGGTATGTGACCGGTGCGGCACCTCCTACAGCCGGCAGATAGATATGCCCCTGAAGCTGACACTCAGTGACCGGGTATCGGAAGATAAAGATGATTTGGATATAATCGAGTTTTTGGACGGCGTTATCGATGTAACGTACATCCTCCAGAGCGAGATCAATGCTATTGAAGGGGCTTTCCACTACTGTGACGACTGTGACGGAAGTGAAGAGGCGCTGGAGATAGAGTATTAAACTTAGAACAAAGGATAGATTATGGCAGTACCTAAGCGACGCGTAAGTAAAACAAGAGCGGCAAAGAGAAGAACTCACTACAAGCTGACACTTCCAATGCCTGTAAAAGATAGCGATGGAACATGGAGAATGCCTCACCACATGAACATGACTACAGGTGAGTACAAAACGAACAAAGCGTAGTTGCAATGATAAAAGTTGCAATTGATGCAATGGGCGGGGACTTCGGACCCGAACCCGTCATTGAAGGTGTCGTACAGGCACTTGAAGCCAAACAGTTTCTGCCTATTCTTGTAGGTGACAGAGAAGAGATCCTCTCACTCCTCCCCCAATACTACACCAACAAAGTAAAGATTGTCGACGCTTCCGATGTGATCGATATGGCAGACCAGGCGACCAATGCGCTCAAGCGTAAAGAGTCCTCCATATACAAAGCAGTAGAGCTGGTACGCAACAAAGAGGCCGATGCGGTCGTCTCTGCCGGTCACAGCGGTGCGACAATGACGCTGGCGACTCTGCGTATAGGACGTCTTCCGCATATCAGCAAGCCGGCACTGGCGACCTTTATGCCTACAGTCAAAGGGAGTCGTTCTCTGGTACTTGACGTAGGCGCAGTCACTGACTGTACTCCGCAGAACCTTTTTGAGTTTGGCTATATGGGTGAAGCGTATGTGCAGAGCGTTATGGGCAGAAGCCACCCCAAAGTGGGACTGCTCAGCAACGGTGAAGAGGACAGTAAAGGAAATGCTCTGACCAAAGAGGCTTTCAAGCTGCTTGAGGGGCTGGATGGATTTGTGGGTAATGTCGAAGGGGGCGATATCTTCAGTGGTGAGATCGATGTGATCGTTACCGACGGCTTTACCGGAAACATTTTGCTTAAGACAGCCGAAGGGGTACAGTCTGCGATCTTTACACTGATGAAGCAGTACATCAGAAAGTCGCTACCCGCAAAGATCGGTGCATTGATGATGAAAAAGAAGGTCTTCACTTCGATGAAAAAAGAGGTGGACCCGGCTGAATACGGCGGTGCACCGCTGCTTGGTATCAACGGATGTGCCATTATCTCTCACGGCTCCTCCAATGCCAAGGCGATCAAAAATGCCATCTTCCAGGCACTCCGCTATACCGAATCGAATGTCAACGAGCGTATCGAAGCACTCCTGAGCGAGAAGGTGTAAGCACGCTTCTCCTGCACCATCTCCTCCGCTATTCTTAGAATATTATGGTAAAATAAACAACGATTTTATCGGGTCTGCATCGCTGTATGCGGCCTGTTTGAAGGACCATAATGTCAGCTACACAACCAGTCTACGCCTCGTTCAGATCGATCGGTGCCTACGTCCCCGAAAAGATCCTCAGCAATGAAATGCTGGAGAAGATGGTCGATACGAGTGATGAGTGGATTACCAAGCGTACGGGTATCAAGGAGCGACATATCGCTGCAGACGATGAATATACCAGCGATATGGGTGCCAAGGCAGCAGAGATTGCCATCGAGCGTGCAGGGTTGGCCCCTGAAGCGATCGACCTGGTCATCTGTGCGACAGTGACACCCGATTACTTCAATATGCCATCAACGGCGTGTATTATCTCCGAGAAACTGGGTATCAGAAATGTTCAGGCATTTGACTTTGCCGCTGCCTGCAGCGGTTTTGTCTACGGTCTCTCTGTCGCAAAGGCCTTCATCGAGTCGGGAATGAAGAAGAATGTGCTGGTGATCGGTGCGGAGAAGTTCTCCTCCATTGTAGACTACAGTGATAGAAGCACCTGCATTCTCTTTGGAGACGGTGCGGGAGCGGCTGTCATTTCGGCAACCGATAGAAAAGAGGAAGCCTTCATCGACGTACACGCCAGTGCGGACGGTGCCTACGCAGACTTTCTGGTCACACCCGCACCAGGAACGGTAAATCCCGTCAGTCAGAAGGTACTTGACGAGGGGCTGCAGTATGTGCAGATGAAGGGGAACGAGACCTTCAAGCTGGCGGTCAAGACACTGACAAAGGATGTCAAGGAGATCCTTGAAAAGAACGGTATCGCTTCAGAGGAGATTCCGCACTTCGTACCCCATCAGGCCAACTACCGCATCATCAAGGCGGTAGGCGATGCGCTGAAGATGCGTGAAGACCAGGTGGTGTTGACTGTGCACAAGTACGGCAACACATCCGCAGCCTCCATCCCGATGGCGATCAACGATATCTGGGAGTCGGGACGTCTGAAAAAAGGGGAACTGATGCTGCTTGACACCTTTGGCGGCGGGCTCACCTGGGCTTCGGCACTGCTGCCGTTTGCAGGGGAGAGCGTTTAGCCTTTAGTGCTGAGCGTTGAGAAAAACTTTATGCGGATCGGATTTGTAGGGGATATTGTCGGCAAGCCGGGCCGATTGATGCTCAAAAAGCACCTTGCCAGACTACGGCAGGAGCACTTTCTGGATCTGGTCATCGCTAACTACGAAAATGCTTCGCATGGTTTCGGACTTACGCGAAAGAATGCCGACGAGCTTTTGGGCTACGGTATTGATGTGATGACCGGAGGCAACCACAGCTTCGACAAAAAAGAGATCTTCGAACTCTTCGAGACCTATCCGCTTGTTCGTCCCATGAACTACCCCGAGGCATCTCCGGGGAAAGGGATTATACGTGTAAAAGCAGGCGGGCAAAATGTTGCTGTACTGAACCTGATGGGTCACTACACGATGCCTATGGTGGACAACCCCTTTACGACTATCACTCCTGTAGTGGCATCCCTGAGAGCGGAGGGCATAAAGCACATTGTTATCGATATGCACGCAGAAGCGAGCTCTGAAAAGAATGTGCTGTTGCATATGCTGAAAGATGATGTCTCCGCGATTTTCGGCACCCATACCCATGTGGGTACCGACGATCTGCAGGTGGTAGAGGGGTGTGCCTATGTCACCGACGTAGGGCTTACCGGATGCTATGACGGTGTCATAGGGATGGACAAAGAGGTGCCGCTGCGCCGTTTTCTTACCGGTATCGGTGGCCACCACGACATTCCGGATAGATGCAGGGCGATTTTACAGATGGTAGTGTTCGAACTGGATGACGAGGGGCGCTGCATCGGTGCAGAGAAGATCAAAATCTACGACGACGCCCCCAAGATCGTTACCCCCGCATGGATAGCAGAGTAAACGCTATACATTACGTTTGATACGCACCTTTTTGGGGTTGAGCAGTTCCAGTGCGGTCTTGACCATAGGCTCCTCGAGCAGGGTAGAAGGGTCTTTCTCCTTTGCCGCTTCGGTATCGCCTGCATCCGGCGCGATACAGGAGCTCTTCATCTCCAGCTCTTCTATCATCGAACCGCTGTCGGCATCGTTGTGAGCAGCATCGGAATACTCCACGCCCCCTTTCGGCTTCTCGATACTCCCTACTCCCTGCTCCCTCTCCTCCGTCGGTTGCTCACTACTCGTTACTAGCTGCTCGTTATTGAGTGTTTTTTTTTTGGCGATATTGTCTATCTTCGTCTCAAAGCCAAAGAGCTCTTTGACGAACATGTTGATGACACCCCAGTGTTTGATGAGCATCTTGCGGTCATCCTCTTGGGCAGTCGACTCCCAGGTAAGGGTGTTGTCGGCAAAGCTTACAAAGGTGATGTTGCGCTCGAAGCAGCTGCCAAGATCGTAGTCGCGGTCGTAGATTTTTGAAAGGAGCGTTTTGAAGCGTTTTTCATAAACGGTCTCCTGTGTCGGAGGTGCAGCTTCTTCTGTCGTCTCCTCTTCTTTTTGAATCGGTGGTACTTCACTCTCCACAGGCTTCGCCGCTTCGGGCTCTGCCGGAGCAGTTTCCACAACGGGCTCAGGTTCCACATTCTCCTCAGGAATAACAGGTGCAACGCTCTTTTCTATACTTGCTTCACTGCTCCCTGCTCCCTGCTCACTATTCTCTTCCCGTTTTGCTATTTCCGGAATGGTCGCAACGATCTCCTCTTCGGTGATCGTGATTACCTCTTTGGGTGAGGAGAGGTCCGGGGCGGGTGTGGTGACGACGATCTCGCTTACCTCTACCCCTTTGAGCTCCTGCTCGAGCCCCCTGATCATCGTATCGATATCTTTGATCTGCAGCGCTTCCATCATTTTGAAGAGTGCCAGAGAGAGTACGAATTCGCCGTCGCTTCCAAGTGAAAGAAGGTTTTTTGATTCGGCGATGATACGGAAGAAGCGTTCGATGATCATCGGTGTCAGCTTCCCGCCGTTTTCAAGCAGCAGGCTCTTGAGGTAGAGGGTAAGCTCATCGAGGATCATCTCCGCCTCATAGTCGGAAGCAAGTTTGAGGAATTCCAGTACGGCACCGGTGTTTTTCTGCAGAATATTCTCAAGCAGGTTCTCCAGAAGGCTTGGTTCAATGATACCGAGCATTCCGGTAACGGTACCCACATCGACATGTCCCTGCGAGTAGACGATGGCCTGGTCAAGCAGGGTCAGCGAGTCTCGGAGGCTGCCTGCACCGGTTCTGGCTATGATCTCTACAGCCTCTTTGTCAAAACCGATCCCCTCGAGGTTCAGTATGTGCTCGAGGTGTTTCTGTACCAGCTGCTGCGGGATCTTCTTGAAGCGGAAGTGTTGTGTTCTGGAGAGGATGGTTGCCGGCAGTTTGAGCGGATCGGTCGTTGCCAGAATGAACTTTACGAAATCGGGCGGTTCTTCAAGGGTCTTGAGCAGGGCGTTGAAGGCCTGATTTGTCAGCATATGGACTTCATCGATGATGAAGATCTTGAAGCGTGCCGAACTTGGCTTGTATTTGGTGTGTTCGATAAGGTCTTTGATGTCATCGATCCCGCGGTTGCTTGCCGCATCCATTTCGATGATATCCATGTGACGGTTCTCCGCCGCCATCACGCAGTGGGTACACTCGCCGCAGGGGTGGGAGCTTGTCCCTTTTTCACACAGAAGTGCTTTGGCGAAAATACGTGCGGTGGAGGTCTTTCCGCTGCCTCTGAGACCGGAGAAAAGGTAGGCGTGGGAGAGGCGTCCGTTGTCGAGTGCCAGTGAGAGCGTCTGGGAGACGGACTCCTGCCCGATCAGGTCGCTGAAGGTGGCAGGACGGTACTTTCTGGCAAGTGCTAACGACACATTCTCTCCTTTTTTTGATGGTGTCATTGTAATCAAATTTTACTTTCGGTTGGTATAATCGAATAAGAAAAATTTATGTACAAAACGGTGCGTCAGTGTAACACGTTCCGGTAGCCAAGGTGCGGCCTCTGCCGCTACAGAAGCGTATAACCCCATATGCGCTATAATCTCCCACTTAAATCAAACCCCTTTCAAGAGAGACCAATATGAGCTATACCCCAAGCGAAATCGAAGCGAAATGGCAAAAACAGTGGGAGGAGGAGCAGGCGTTCGAGCCCAGCGACTCCCACACGCATCCCAAAAAGTATATTTTGAGTATGTTCCCGTTCCCAAGCGGCCGTCTGCATATGGGGCATGTGCGCAACTACGCCATAGGTGACGCATTGGCACGCTACTACAGAAAGCAGCAGTTCAATGTACTGCATCCCATTGGCTGGGATGCCTTCGGAATGCCTGCTGAGAATGCGGCGATCAAGCATGGAAGACATCCCAAAGATTGGACCTACAGCAACATCGACTATATGCGAAAAGAACTGAATACACTGGGGCTTTCGTTCTCTAAAACACGGGAATTTGCTACCTGTGATCCGCTCTATACCAAGCATGAGCAGAAGTTTATCATTGAGATGTTTGAAAAGGGACTGCTCTACCGCGAGAGTACGACAGTCAACTGGTGTGAGAGCTGCCATACAGTGCTTGCCAACGAGCAGGTAGAAGAGGGGTGCTGCTGGCGCTGTGACAACCCTGTGGAGCTCAAGGAGATGCCCGGCTACTACCTTGACATCATCCGTTATGCCGATGAACTGCTGGAAGACTTGGCACAGCTTGAGGGCAAATGGCCTTCTCAGGTCATTACGATGCAGCGTAACTGGATAGGGAAGTCGCAGGGGTTGGCGTTTGACTTTGAACTGACCGAAGAGAGTAAAGCGAAGTTTGGCGGCAAGTTTGACCGCTATGAAGTCTTTACCACGCGTCCTGATACGATCTACGGTGTTACCTACTCGGCACTTGCCCCTGAACACCCTATCACCAAGTACCTTGTTGAACACAACCTGCTTGAAGATGAGGTGGCTCAGAAGATTAAAGCCATTGCCAATATGAGTGAAGTGGAGCGTGCCAAGCAGGATAAAGAAGGGTATCCTCTGGGTATCAGTGTCATCCATCCGCTTACAGGCGAACAGATCCCTGTCTGGACTGCCAACTTTGTACTGGCAAGCTACGGCGGTGGAGCAGTTATGGCGGTACCGGCACATGATGAGCGTGACTTTGAGTTCGCTACCACATACAACCTGCCGATCAAGCGTGTTATCGAGGGTGGCGAAGCGCTGCCCTATACCGGAAACGGTACCCTCATTGACAGCGGCCGTTTCAGCTGTGTAGAGAACGATGAGGCAAAAACTGCCATCATCAACTATATGGAAGAAGAGGGCAAAGGGAAAGGCACGACCAACTACAAACTGCGCAACTGGGGGGTTAGCCGTCAGCGCTACTGGGGTGCGCCGATACCGTTTGTGCATTGTGAAGATTGCGGGTTGGTGCCTGAGAAGTTTGAGAACCTGCCTGTGGCACTCCCTGATGATGTGGAGATCACCGGTGAAGGCAACCCGCTGGAGAACCATCCGACATGGAAACAGTGCAAGTGTCCCAAGTGTGGCGGCGAAGCGCTTCGCGAGACCGATACGCTCGATACCTTCGTGCAGTCAAGCTGGTATCAGTTCCGTTATGCAACCAATCCCAAAAAGTGGGAAGAGGTGGGCATCGACAAAGCCGATGCAGACTACTGGCTGGGAGTGGACCAGTACATCGGTGGCATCGAACATGCCATTTTGCACCTGCTCTATGCGCGCTTCTTCACCAAAGTGCTGCGTGATCTTGGCTACCATGATGTCGACGAGCCTTTCGAGCGCCTGCTGACACAGGGGATGGTGCTCAAAGACGGTGCGAAGATGAGCAAGTCAAAGGGCAACACTGTCGATCCGGACGCGCTGGTGGCCAAGTATGGTGCCGATACGGCGCGTCTGTTCATCCTCTTTGCCGCACCGCCGCAAAAGGAGCTGGAGTGGAACGACTCGGCCGTAGACGGTGCGTTCAGATTCATCAAGAAGCTTTACGACAGAAAGTCGAAGGTGGCCGGAAGTACGCTTCCCGATATCGACCACAGTGCGCTTGGTAAAGAGAGTAAACTTGCCCGTGTAAAGGTCTATGAAGCGCTGCAGAAGTCTACAGAGGTATACGAGAAGAGTTTTGCCTTCAATACCCTCATTGCCGCCTGTATGGAGGCGCTAAACGCCTTAGATAAGCAGGATGACGGCGATGTCTGGACAGAGGGGATGTACATTATGCTAAACCTCCTTGAGCCCATCATCCCCCATGTGGCAACCGAGCTTAGCGAAACACTCTTTGCAAGAGAGAACTTTGGCGGAAAGATAGAAGTCAAAGAGGAGGTCTTCGTACAGGAGAGCATCCTCTATGTCGTCATGATAGGCGGGAAGAAACGTACCCAGATTGAGGTCGACCCCTCTGCAAGCGAGGAGGAGATTCTGGCATTGGCAAAAGAGGCAGGCCAGAAGTGGCTGCAGGGAATGCAGATCGTCAAAGAGATCGTGGTGCCCAACAAGCTGGTCAACTTGGCTGTCAAGCCAAGTTAGTGAAGAGTGAGGAGGTAGGAATGAGGAGTGAATGTATGCAAAACAAGGTTTTGCTTTTATTGAATAGAGGAAAAATAGTATGAAAACAGTAAATAAAAGTTTTGCAAAGCAAAACAAACCGAAACTCTTCACTCTTCACTCTTTACTCTTCACTTTACTATCAGCTATGCTGATAGTAACAGCCTGCGGCTACAAACCCTCCGCCCACGCTGTCAAACAGCTCTTTGGCGACTCGGTCTATGTCGAAGTGAACGTCGACCGTGCAGAGCCGGAGAATGCGCCTTACGTGAAAGATGAGATGAACCGCATCGTCTATACCCGCTTCAAAGGGCATGTCACTACCAAAGAGGCAGCCGATACGCAGATCTACATCACCTATGCGGGTAGCAGTTTTACGCCGCTTAGCTATACCGGTGGATATGTAACGCGCTACAGGACCAATGTGCGTGCGCGTTTTCGTATGATCACTCCTAAAGGGCAGCTTGCCAAAACCATATCGACGGTCTATGAAGCCGATATTGACCAGAGTTCACTGACCTCTTCGGCTCTGCGTATCGAAGCGATCAAAAAAGGGCTCGAGAAGGCACTTGACGAGTTCATGGCGTATGCGAGCGCAAAAGGGATGCTTGTCTCTGATGAGAAGTGAAGCAGGGATCGAGCCGATAGCATCCTTTCTGGAGCAAAAGCCGCTCTACTACAAAGAGATAGACCATGAGCGGGTACACAAAGCGTATGCCCTGCTCAAGCCGCATATCGATCATCCAAAAACCGTGCATATTGTCGGTACCAACGGCAAAGGCTCTACAGGAAGAATAATGGCGTACCTTGCCTGGCGGCAAGGAAGTAGGAGTGAGGAGGTAGGAGGTAGGAGTTATAGTGTAGGACATTACTCCTCTCCACATATTTTGAAGTTCAATGAGCGTATCTGGCTGGATGGGGAGGATGCTTCCGATGTAGTGCTGGAGGCGGCGCACCAAAAGCTCTTTCCTCTTCTGGGTGAAGCGATGGCTGATGCACTCTCCTATTTTGAATATACGACACTTTTGGCGTTGGTAGTGTTTGAGAAGTGCGACCTTGTGGTGCTTGAAGCGGGGCTTGGCGGAGAGTTCGATGCGACGAATGTCTGTGATAAAGTACTGAGCGTCTTTACCCCTATCGGTATCGATCATCAGGCATTTCTGGGGGAGAGCATAGAGGAGATCGCGGCAACGAAGCTTCGCAGTATGGGCCCAAAGGCACTGCTGGCACCGCAGCCGTATGGTGAGGTGGTGGAGATTGCCGAGCGGATTGCCAAAGATGTAGGGGCAACCCTTGTGGTTGCCCACAGAGACAATAGAGGTTTCAATGTGGAGGGTACTCACAAGGGGTACCCCTACGGATTGGAGGAGATAGCCAAAGAAAAAGGGTGGCCCGGTTATCTTGTGGAGAATGCGATGGTGGCGCTGAAAGCTTTGGATATTTTGGAGATCCCATACAATATCGATGACCTGCAAACGCTGGAGCTCTTTGGGCGCTTCTATCCATTTCGCAAGAATGTCCGCATCGATGTGGGGCACAATCCTCTTGCGGCCGAGGCGATTGTCAAGTCGATGGAGCCTGAAACGGTGCTGATCTACAATTCGCTTGATGACAAGGATTACGAAGCGGTGCTGCGAATACTCAAATCCAAAGTGAAACAGGTGGAGATCATTCCCATCGCATCGCAGCGTGCGACAACGATCGAAGCGATCGAGGCAGCATTGGAAAATGTAGGGCTTGCGTATAGTATGTTTAAGGGGGATATTGATTCCCAAGAGCACTATCTGGTCTTTGGATCGTTCTATACGGTTGAGGCGTTTCTGAAGAGAGTTAAGGGTTAAGAGATAAGAGTGAAGGGATTCGGTATGCTTTTCTGGCGAAAAGCTTTTATCTTTTTGGGAGTCGAAGGCTTTAGCCTCGTTGAAGTATAGAGAAAAAGAGGAAAGAAGAGTATGATCAGTCAAAGCAACATTTACGAGTACCTCGAAGCAGGTGCCCAAAATCCTCTACTCATCTGCGCCGATGATAAAGAGGCGAAGCAGGTAGCCGATGTGGCGAACCTGTTGGGGTATGAAACCTTCGTACTGCCTGATATCCGCGTCAGTGTCGGGGAGGATATGCGCCCCTATGCCGAGGAGCTGCAGCTCTTTTTCGCGCAACTGTTCAGTTTTTACCGTGCGGGGGAGAAGCGGCTTCTGGTCGCGCCTCTGCATACGGTGCTGCTGCCCTTTCCAAAGCCCGAACTCTATGATGAACTGAGCATCGAGTTTGGCGAGACCCTGCCGCTCGCCGAGCTGAAAGAGAAGCTCTACCGCTGGGGGTACCACTTCACCGATATTGCCGCACAGCGCGGGGAGGTCTCATTCAGGGGTGATATTATTGATATCTTCCCGGTCAAAAGTGATAAACCCTACCGTATTTCCCTCTTCGATGAAGAGGTGGAGTCGATATACCACTACGACGAGACGACACAGAAGCGTGAGGGTGAGGAGCTTGAGGGGTTCAGTGTTACACCGGCCTTTCTTGCACTGAGTGCCGAGGAGTACGAAGCGCTTAAAAACTGCTGTGAGCGAAGCGGTTACGACACATTTGTCAAAGATATCGATTCGTTGGGACTGTGGCACCTTGACGATCTGGCACAAAGTGCGTTCGATGCTGCCAAAGGGTTGCTTTGCCGTAACCTTGACGAGGAGCTGCAGGAGATATATGAGCTTGACACCCCGCTGGTGGAGAGAAAGGCGTTTTTGCTGCCGACTGTTCCCGAAGCTTCGCGCTACCGCGACCTTGAAGTGGCAGACCCCAACAAGCTGCTTGAAGCGCACAAAGAGAAGCAGATCACCGTGCTTGCGCGAAACGAGAGTATTGTCCGCGGTTCGCAGCTGCACAGCTTTGAGAATATTACCTTTGTCTATCAGGACGGCATTGTCAATCTGCTGGGGCCTGAGAGGCTGATACTCTCACTAAACAAACCGATCAAGCGCAAAAAGGTCAAGAAGGCGAGCATCATTCTCGATGAGCTCAAGCCCGGTGATTACGTGGTGCACGAAAACCACGGTGTGGGTATCTTCAAAGGTATCGAGAAGCGCGAGGTGCTGGGAGCGACTTCGGAGTTTGTCACCATTATGTACCAAAACGAGGATACGCTGCTCATCCCCGTCAGCAACCTGGAGGTGATCGACCGCTATGTGGCGGAGGGCGGTACGCTGCCGGTACTTGACCGTATGGGCAAAGCAAGCTTCAAGAAGCTCAAAGGCAAAGTCAAAGAGAAGCTCTTTGCGATCGCTTCGCAGATCATCAACCTTTCTGCGCAGCGGCACTTGAAAAAAGGGATTGTGCTGTGGAGCAGTGAGCAGGGAGCAGGGAGTAGTGAGGAGAGAGAACTTGTTGCGAAGATCGCTGCAGAGCATCAGCTCTTTATGGCTAAGGCAGGG
>JALWLU010000108.1 GCA_026996325.1 Sulfurovum sp. | reverse complement strand
GATCCTTTAACAGGTCTTTACCGGAAATCTTTTTTCGATAAAAAACTTGCAGAAGCACTGGAGTATGAACAGACAGTGACTCTGGTGATTGCCGATATTGACAATTTTAAAACAGTCAATGACCACTATGGGCATCTTGCAGGGGACAGTGTATTGAAAGAGTTTGCCGACCTGATCAAAAGCCAACTGAGAGAGAACAATATTTTTGCCAGATGGGGAGGAGAAGAGTTCCTGATACTTTTCAATTGCAGCAAACAGGAGAAGATTGTAGAAAAGATCGAAACAATCAGGAAAATGGTAGAGACACACACTTTTGATACGATAGGAGGCCTGACCGTAAGTTTCGGTGTAGCAACATCAAGGGAAAACGAGACAGCACAATCGTTGCTTGAGAGAGCTGACCGGGCACTCTATTTTGCCAAGACAAACGGCAAAAACATGGTAGTCGTCAAATAGTGTGACGATACCCGTTTGTATACCTATCCCTTCATAAGCGCCTTGACCTTTTTTAGATCTTCAAACACATCTTTTTTCGCACTGGGGTTTCGCAGCAGAAAGCTTGGGTGGTAGGTGGGGATGAGCGTATAGCCGTTTTGCTGCACAATGCTGCCGCGTACCTTGCTGATACCGGTCTCATCCCCTGTCATGTAGTGGTAGGCGGTTGCACCCAGTGTGACGATGAGTTTCGGTTTGACAAGGGCTATCTGTTTAAGCAGAAAGGGCTGGCAGGTGTGCGCTTCGGTAGGCGTAGGGGCACGGTTGTTTGGCGGGCGGCACTTGACGATGTTGGCGATGTAGACTTCGCTTCTTGGAATCAGCAGCACATTTTCTATCATCTTCGTCAGCAGCTCACCCGAACGTCCCACGAACGGACGCCCCATGCTGTCCTCCGTCGCTCCCGGAGCCTCGCCGATGAACATGATGTCTGCATTGGGGTTACCCTCACCAAACACCACATTGGTACGGCTCTTGCTCAGCTCACACAGATGACACTTGAGTGCCTGGGCCTTGAGCGCGTCAAGGTCGTTTGGCAGCGCAATAGCGCTCTCATCCTCTTTGAAGATAGAAGCGTCAGTGTAGCGGTAGCCAAGCTGTTTGAGCTGATAGAGCTGTTTGAGGAGGAGTGCGTTTTTGAGGTTTTTCATAGGAGGATTATACCCCTATGCATCTTAACTGCCGATATCTTCAAGCAGCATCGGTGTACCTATGGCCTTGAGGTTGGCATTGCTCTCTTTGAAGTAGGTTTCCCAGAAGTCTGTCAGCGCTTTGAGGGTTTTGGAATCCCGGTAGCCTTTTTTGCCTACCATTCCCGCACCAATCACATAGACATCGGCATTGTCGAAGTCTGCGGTAAAACCGCTTTTTTTCAGCTTCGCCATCTCTTTTTTGGTATCGATTCTCTTTAAACCGCCTTTTTGATAGAACGTCGTGATGGAGGAGTGCTCCATCATGTCCGACACCAGCAGTACCACCTTCTTCTTTGCAGGTGAAGGTTTGATGATGTGTTCGGCAATATCATTGAGCGACTTGAGGATATCGGAGTGTGGCAGCTTCTTGTTGGCACCCTTTAGCGTAGTTACCAGCGCTTTGGTCGCCTTCTTTTTAGCATAGCGGTACTGACCGTTCATGCACGACTGATATTTACGAAGCTTCTTTTTGGCAATGTCATATTTTGCCTCCTTGGGCAGAAGGGCTTCAAGCTTTCCGGAGTAGGCAACGTCGGTATACTTTCCGTTGGCGTTGGAAGAGAAGGAGGCGATGGTGACGGCATAGCCGTTTTTGATAAAGTGCATCATATTCTTGTAGGTGTAGATCATCAGTTTCTTGTCAAGCTGTGTCGTCTGGTCAACCAGGATAAAGAGCTCCTTTTGCGGAACCGGATCGGGATTTTCGATATGCAGTGCCTTGTAGCAGCTCGGCACGTCGTTGCGCGCCAGGAGCAGTACGGAGAAGAGTGTGAGAAGCGTGAGCAGTTTTTTCATCTATTTGTCCTCGAATTCCAGGTATTTTTTAAAGGTACGGTCTTTGTTGTTGCGAAGCAGGGCGGTGGTCTCCGCGTCTGTACCGATATTGTCGTTGATAATGTTCATTTTATGCTGCAGCTTCTGAAGCTGTCGCTGTGCAACCCTGGCAATATGTGTTTTGGCACGCTCATAATAGGAGAGGAAGGCTTTCTTTGTACTGAAACCGCGCAGCAGATCATACGCTTCACGCGACTCTCTCCCGGCAAAATCATAATGCATACCGAAGAAGATACCCAGTATCTGGATAAAGATGAAGAGCAAGCCCAAAATCATGAAAGTCGCATCCCCACCCCGCTGATTGGTTTCATCTTCGATACTTGCGCTTCTACCGGCTGAAGAAGCAGGTGCCTCTTTCGCATCATCACCAAAGAGTGAAGCAAGGTCATCCTTGGCATCATCACTGCTGCTGTCACCGAAGAGTGCCGCGACATCATCATCTCCTTTCGCATCGGTATCCCCAAACGGTGACGCGTCATCATTAAAGATGTTCATGGCACTCTCGTGTGAAGAGGCGATCTCCTGTACAAGCACCTGGTGTCGAATGTAGGTTGCTCCCACAGCAACGGCAATGATGAACGCCAGCGTCAAAATGGTTTTTGTGTAGGTGGTCTTGACCTTGTCATTGACATCGAGTCTGTTGAGCATTCGGATATAGTTTGGAGAGTCCTTGTCATCGAATGTATTGTCAATGGTAATAAGCTTCTCGTCAGGCTTGAGATCACGCCAGTTGGTGCCGCCTGCATTATCGTTTTTGTACCAGCGTCTGATCTTCTTGATGAGGGTATTCTTGTGCAGTTCCTGTCCGGTAAGGTGTGTCAGCCACACCAGCAAAATGGCAAGCATCGCCGCAACCCCAATGGCTCCTTTCTGCTGTGTCGCTTCACTGGCACCGGGGATAGTAAAACCCGCCAGCACATAAGCGAACCCGAACGCCTCCACGATCACAAGGACAAATATCATGATCCAGATAAATGTCGGTGTCGGCTTTCGGCCCAGCTCACCCGCAGCATGGAGGTAATCTTTTGCCTCATCATACGACTCGTCACTGACATCGACTTTTTCATAGAAGTTGTAGTAGTCGCGGCAGAGGCGCTCCTCGGAATAGAACCATTTATGGTTCTCATCGAATCCTTCGATATCCCGTGCCAGAATCGACAATTTTCCGACAATCGGAAAGTTGTAAGTAAAGTTGAGCCACCAAAACTTTACTTCTTGCCAATGTGTAATGATGAATGCCAGTACAATGATGCCAAAACCAAGCAGAAGCGTTTCTATCTGGTGTGCCAGAATGAATTGCCAAATCTCTTCCATATTCTATCTCCCTCGTTACTGTAATTCGTGATAATTATAGCTAAAAATAATTTTGGTGCGGTTTTGACAGCCATTTGCAATGAGTAGAATCCCATGGATTTTTGCATAACCCAATCAAAGATAGTATAGATTGATTTTTTATAATCTTGTTCCATTCCTCTTACTTATTACGTTATAATGCTACAGGAGATGGCAGATGCGAAAAACGGCAGGCACCATTTTTTTACTATTTTCTCTGCTCCTTTCGCTACCCCTCTGTGCCGAGCAGAACCGTACGCTTGAACCCGTAACGCTCCAGCTTCAATGGAAAGACCAGTTCCAGTTTGCCGGGTTCTATGCGGCAAAAGAGAAGGGGTTCTATGCCGATGCCGGTCTTGATGTACACTTCAAGCCTTTCAAGAGCGGCATAGATATCGTAGATGAGGTTCTGCAGGGGCGTGCCGATTACGGTCTTGCCTATGCCGGCATCATCGGCCGGTATCTTGAAGGTGACCCTCTTCTTTTTCTTGCCAACTTTTTCAAGCAATCCCCGTTGGTACTCGTCACACAGCCGGAGATAGCTCTCCCCAGTGACCTTGTTGGAAAACGTGTTATGGCGACAAACGACTCCATGACACTGGCGACAC
The DNA here is from genome assembly GCA_026996325.1 of Sulfurovum sp. Classification (GTDB taxonomy): domain Bacteria; phylum Campylobacterota; class Campylobacteria; order Campylobacterales; family Sulfurovaceae; genus Sulfurovum. Next base: position 9,986 of record JALWLU010000108.1, on the reverse strand, counting down.
TGCTAATGATGCTCAAAAAATTCGATGTCGCACCAAAAGATTTTACCGTTGTTCCACCAAGCTTCAGTGTGGACGATTTCATTGCACACGAAATCGATGCTGCAGCAGTCTTTTTGAGCAATGAAACCTATCAACTTTCGCAAAAAGGGGTTCCTACAATATTCTTAACCCCGAAACCTACGGTATTCCCTCTTACGACCTGAACCTTTTTACAACACAGAAAGAGCGAAGAGAACACCCAGAACGTGTCGCGGCTTTCCGAGCTGCAAGCATCAAAGGTTGGGCGTATGCACTCTCTCACAAAGATGAGATCATCAGACTGATACTGCAAAAATACAATACACAACACAAGAGTTACGATGCACTCCGTTTCGAAGCTGATCAGCTCGAAGATATGATTCTTCCCTCTGTGTATACCCTCGGCAGTATCGATGGTCAACAGGTAAAGCGAATTGCAGAAACGATGATGGAAACAGGGTTGATTGAAAAGAATACATCACTTGACTTTTCCACGTTTATCTACAAAACACCACCGAAACAGCTGAAACTTACACAGGCTGAAATGACTCATCTGATGCGTACTCCCGATATTACCTACTGTGCAGATCCTGACTGGATGCCATTTAGCAGCATAGTCAATGGCAAACATCGTGGGATTGATGCCGACATAATCGCCCATTTTGGACAAAAGATGAACCATAACTTCCGTTTGATCCCCACAACAAACTGGCCCCAGACACTTCGAATGGGGAAAGAGCACAACTGCAGTGTGCTTTCAATGATTATGGAGACACCACAGAGGAAGCGTTACTTCAATTTTACCAAACCCTTCATCTCCATTCCCATTGTGATGGTAACTACGGTTGACAAAGAGTTCACTACCGACTTTTCCACACTTAAGAAAAAACCCATAGGGATGGTAGAGGGGTATGCCATCAGAGAGTTCCTCGACTATCGATATCCCAACTTCAACTTTGTTGGCGTACCCAATGTTACTGAGGGACTAAAGATGGTGGCAGAGGGAAAACTCTACGGATTCATAGACAATTTCATTGTACTGAGCTACCAGATACAGCAGCATTATGTAGGTGCACTCAAGATTTCAGCAAACATAGAAGACCAGAAAGCAGCATTCGGGTTTGCGGTACGCAAGGACGACCCGCTGCTGCTATCAATTTTGAACAAAACCATCGACACTCTCGATGAAGATATCACAACGCACATCGTCAACCGCTGGACAAAAACCGTTTTCCATGACAAAACACCCGACTACAGTACGCTCTTGAAAGTGCTTTTGGGGTTTGGCGCCATACTGCTGCCCATCCTTTACCACTACCGAAAGATACACCACTACAACAAAAAGCTGCTTTACCTCTCAACACACGATGCACTCAGCGGGCTCTACAACCGGCGCTATATCGACAGCAAGATACGGGAACAGAGAGAACCTTTCGCGCTTGTACTCATCGATATCGACAACTTCAAAGAGATCAACGATACCTTTGGCCACACAAAAGGAGACGAGGTCATACGGAAAATTGCGACACTGCTGCTAAACGCCACACCGCCAATGACCTATATCAGCCGCTGGGGAGGAGAGGAGTTCCTCATTTTGTGCAACAGTGATGATATTGGCTTCATCGCCAGACAGGCCGAACGCATGCGCGCCATGATCGAACACACCGATTTTGGTATCGACCGGGCAGTGACAGCAAGTTTCGGTGTCGCGAACTATGCACCTAAAGAGATTCACGATACCACCTATATACAAAAGGTTGACCGTGCGCTCTACCGTGCCAAGAGAGAGGGAAAGAACAGGGTGGTTGTCTATTCCGAAGAGGGTTGAGCCTTAAAACGTGCAAGCTGTCTGTCGTGCAGATGGCTCAAAAGAAGCAGCGCAGTAACCGCCCCAACAAGACACCATGCCATATCGGTCTGCGTATCCCACACATACCCCTGTGTCCCCAGAAACGCATCTGCCGCTTCACCAGAGAGTACGGCCACTGCCCACTCGAGCAGTTCATAGAAAGCCGAAAAGGCCAGTACGATACTCAAAATGATATAGTTGAGCCACAGACGGCTCTTTTTGACCACGCCTTTTCGAATGAGTATCTCACGGGCGAGAATGGCAGGCTCGAAGCCCTGAAAGAAGTGGCCTACCTTATCATAGTTGTTGCGGCTCTGGTGCAGTGCCTCCTTGATCCAGTCGAAGAGGGGTACTTCAGCATAGGTGTAGTGGCCGCCGACCATCAAAATGATCATATGAATCAATATGAGCGTATAGAGCAGGGGTGTAAGCGGAAAGGTGCGATAGGTAGCCACGATCAACCCAAAGCCTATCAGTGCGGGGAAAACCTCAAGAAACCATGTGAAGTACTCTCTGGGCTGCCATGCAGACCAGAACAGTGCTGCAAGGAAAATGCCCACCCAAAGAATGCGCATCATCTCTCCTTCCTTGCCGTCATAAGAAAGACCGTAAAGTCACGATGCGGTTTGGCAATGGTCGAAGCAGTTTCAAAACGAATATCGCTAAACCCGGCGGCCTCTGCGAACTTCTTGAGCGTCTCTCTGTCAAAGCCGTAATGAAACACGCCGGTATTGTCACTGTGAAAGCTGCCATCTTCGCTGTCAAGGTCCGCTATGGCGATGAAACCGTCATCCTTGAGCAACGTTGCAAGCTTGTGGAAGAGGGCGGCGATATCTTCGACATGGTGTATGGTCATTGAAGAGATAATGCCGTCAAAGCTGCGCTCATCGATGGGATCTTTTGTAATATCTTTTAATATGGCCTCCGTTTCACAGGCGAATTCATCACACTTGTTCTCAAACTCCAACAGCATAGAGGGGGAGTTGTCCACGGCAACAATCTTCTTGACAAAGGGTGCGACAAAGTAGCTTAAAAGCCCGGTACCAGCCCCAAGATCCATCAGTTCCATCTCTTTGGTAAGCTTAATATTTTTTACAATCAACTCGGCGATCGCTTTGGCATTCTGAACACGTTTGGAGTTCATATCCCAGTTTTTTGACTTGTGTGCGAAAAGATCGGTCTGTTTTTCCATTAATATTTCCTAATATGTATTGATATTTTTTACTATATGCCTAAAAAAGGCTCTCTTTTTTCTCGATCCGGATGCTCTCCCAGAAGAATTCAACATGCTTTTCGAAGAGCGATACCACAGAAGAGGTCGATTTTTTGTCCTGCTTGAGCAGGCTGACCTGCATCTGATAGAAGAAGAGCGGCGCGAAGAACTCATTGGCCAGCATAAGCGGGTCAGAGGAGCGGATAAGCTCCTCCTGCATCATCATAAAGAGATACGTAGAGAGCTTTTTGACATTCTCCTGGTAGAAATGCTCGTTGTATATCTCCCTGACACGCTCGTTTCGGAACATCTCCTGCATAAGCAACTTGAAAAGGGCCTCATTCTGCCCGTCAAAGCTTAGAAGCTTGAATTTGGTACCTATACCTGCCAAAAGTGCTTTTCCACTTCTAGCGGCCTCCTGAGGGTCCTTGTCATCGAACAGATGTACAATCGCAGAAGAGGTAAGATCACCAATGAGTGTCTCGAGTATCTCATCTTTGTTTTTAAAGTGGTTGTAGAGTGCACTCTGCTTGACCCCCATTGCCCCAGCGATATCTCTTACCGTCGTCGCCTTGTACCCCTTGGTAGAGAAGAGTTTCAGTGCCGTTTTGAGAATCTTTGCCTTGGTCTTGCTTCCTTTAGATAGGGCGGAAGTACCCTTGTCACCGTCCATAGCTGCTCCTTTTGTGTAATTATAATGAACATTTGTTCATAAGTCAAGGGGAGGGGATTGAGATTAGAGAACAGATGTTCACTTTTATCTCTCACGATTCTTTTCAATATGAACAAATGTTCATAAAGCAAGACTCTCAAATCACAACAGGTGAACACATGTTCATCTAATTGGCTCTATTTCCCTATATTACGCCATTTGATAGGATCAAACAATTACTCTTTATACCATCCGATCAAAGGAAGGCAGATAGTGCTCATTACATATTTATAAATATGATATTGTCTGCTACTTTCTGTTAGATCCTATATGCACCTATTTAATATTCTATAATATGTTAATTGTTTGGATTTCTTTACAATTCTCACAAGCGAGAAAAATGTTACATGAATATATGATTTGGTAAACCTGAACCATAATTCGAGAAAGATCCAGGGAGACTCTTTAGCGTGTTGGCAACTTGTAAAATTCAATGAAGCAAACCCAAGTGCTGCAAACTGAGCAAAATATTTTTATTCAGCCTTAAAATTTTTCTATTGCCATCGATCACTAAACAGGTGCAAACTCCAAAAGGCTGTTTTGAAAATGCGTAGTAAAAAATAAGGATCTATGCAAGAGTGATATTTTTTGTTCAAAACAGAACATCAAAGTTATATGGTAGACAGATAGGAGGAGATAGATACTTTTTTAATAGAATTTATATTATGTTAATCAGCATGTATATTAAACACAACTCAGCCATCTTGGTAGCTGAGTTTGCTTTCTCTCTGCACTTAAGCCTTCAAGGCGCCGTTTTGCAATGCGACACTCTGTAGTTTTGTCAGACATGCACTGGAGGGTTTTTCATTTCGAATGTGTGAAACCATATGCACCAATGTATCGTAACGCGACAGGTTCATCTCTTTTCTGAAAAGCGCTGCCTCTCCAAGATACGCAACCACTTCAGAGTGTGAAGCCACACCATTTCCGACAATGGTCTGGACCATCTTATCCAAAGAGGCCGAATGGTTTTCCATGAACTTTCTGCTGAGTCTGTGGGCAGCCTCATCTTCCAGTCCTCTCTGCACAAGCAGATCGGCAATATCACTGCCAAGTGTTCTCTGCTCCTGTGCTTCCAGAAGACTCAATGTCCTCTGGTTCAGTGTTTGCGCGACAGCCGGATTGAATGCCAGCACAGAAATAAAAAGTGTAATCCGAATTGTATCAAGTTGTCTTTTTGAAGCAAAAATATTGGGGAGAGTTAAATGCCTCCTGCAGATGCAGGAGTCTATGGAAGAAAAGCGGAGACTTTTTTTACTGCTTGCCGCCACACTTCCCGGCAGCGCACTTCATCATACCCTTCTGCTTCATCTTGCTCATCTTGTTTTGCATATGTGCCTTTCGCTTTTGCATCAGGTAGTCATACTGCGCTTTGGTAAGTATAGCTTTGGTACTGTCAATACAGTTAAGATGTACCATTGTCGCTTCAGCCTCGAGATCTGCAAGTTTGTCGACTTTGGATTTAAGCTCTGCAGCCTTGATACCCGCGTTGCTCGCTTCGATGATCTCTTTTCGGAGTTTCATCACTTCAGGCTTCAGTCTCTTGACACCTGATATGGTTGTTTTGCGTACTTCCAACAGTTTTGCTTTCTGGTCTGCAGTCAACGCTAGCTTTGGATCATCCCAGCTCTTTACGAGCATTTTTGTCAGGTGTGGCAAACCATGCTTGATGAGGAAAGGCGAACCCATTCTCTTTTTGTGCATCTTCTGCATCTTTTTGCCATTCATCATGCCTCCGCCACATTTTGGCCCTTCAGCCTGAGCGGTAATCATTATAAGCGAGAGTGCCGCAACGGAACTCAGTAGTAATCTTTTCATTTGTCGATCCTTTTTCATTTGAGGTGTGCTAATGGTACAGGGGTAAGGTAAATGGGGTATTAATCGGGAGAACGATTCAAATGTAAAGATCCCCGCATCAAGTTCGGAATGACGACTCTTCCAGCCCGAAAAGCAGGAGTCTTCCCATCAACAAGTATGGAATTGTGGAGAACGACTTTGATTTTCAGCCTGGACGAGTAAGCGTTTATACATACTTGCATAACCGTCTCCGGCAGTTTACGTTTTTCTTAACTGCTTCAGCTGCAACTGTTTTGAATGGACGTATGAAGTACTACTGTATGTATACGTTTAACCGTTAAATAATTCTGAAGTGTTGTTTTTATTGTTTGTGGTAATAAAAGGTGGTAACAAATCTATGAAGTGACGCTATATAGGGGATTATAGTGGCGGAGACGGAGGGATTCGAACCCTCGGTGCCCGGTTAGGACACGCACCCTTAGCAGGGGTGTGGTTTCAGCCAACTCACCCACGTCTCCAAGTATCGTTTTGTGGAGAGGATTATAGTCAAGTTGGCTTAAACAAAAGCTTAAAAACGGGGATTTTACTGTATGATTTGAAAAAAATTCGAGGAGGCGCTATGTTCCAGAAAATCGCACCGCTTATCATTCTGGCGCTTTTTGCCATCGGGGCCTATTTTATGATCAACGGGATGCACCATGCTACCAAGCTTGCCGACCCCAAAGCGGCCAAAAAAGTCAAAGTCGCCAAGTAACGGCTACAGGCTTTTTATCACTTCAAGAATCTTCGCCACTTTGGCTGCGGGATCGGGGTCTTTATAGATAGGCCGTCCGACAACCGGAAAGTCTACCAGCTCCTCCGCCGCCACCTCAAGTGTGGCGACACGCTGCTGGTCTCCGGCATCTTCACCAAAGGGGCGGATGCCCGGACAGAGTGTCAGGAAGTTTTCGGAAGTGGCATTTTTGATCGCCCTGCTCTCATACGCCGAACATACCACCCCGTCAAGCCCGTTTGCATAACTCATTTTCGCAAACTGCTCCGCTTTCTCATCGATACCCTTTTCATAGATGGCGCGGAACCCCTCTTCATCAAACGATGTCAAGGCCGTTACCGCCAAGACCAAAGGTCGCTTGTCAAACTTTTCAAGACGCGCCATCACCGTCTGCATCGCTTTTGCACCTGCAGAGGCGTGGATGTTGAACATATCCACCCCCATCCTGGCTATCTCTTCGGCGGCGTCTGCCATGGTGTTGGGGATGTCGTAGAGTTTGAGGTCGAGGAAGATGTTAAAGTCAGGGTTGATCGCCTTGAGCGTATCGATGAACTCCCTGCCGTCACGGATGTAGCTTCGAAAGCCCACTTTCATCCAGATATCATGTTCTTTGAGCGACTCGGCAAGAGCGAGATTCTCTTTTGCCGAGGGAAGATCGAGCGCGACACAGAGCTGCATGGTAGGACCCCTAATAGAATAGTTGGTATAATCATAGCCTAAAATAACTAATCAAGGACTAAAAGAGCATGTTTGGAAAAACGACAAAACGCTATGACATCCCGCAGGATGTGATGGAAACATACAACTACGCAAAGATCAAAACGGGCAAAGGCGACATCTGGGTAAAACTCTACCCTGATGATGCACCAAACACCGTAGCAAACTTCGCACACCTCGCCAACGAAGGCTTCTACAACAATCTCAAGTTCCACAGGGTCATCCCCGGCTTCATGGCGCAGGGCGGCTGTCCGCACTCAGGCCCTACGGGCAATCCGGCACTGGCAGGAACCGGAGGTCCGGACTGGCAGATAGACTGTGAAACAGACACAAGCCACCACAAGCACAGACGCGGTTCGCTCTCCATGGCGCACGCAGGCCCGAACACCGGCGGAAGCCAGTTCTTCATCTGTTTCGTCCCCTGCCCACACCTTGACGGCGTGCACACTGTCTTTGGTGCCATTGAAGAGGATGATACCGAGAGCTTCATGGTGCTTGACAAAATCGAGCAGAATGACGAGATTGAGACTATCGAGATTCACGAGAAGCGGGCGTAACGAAGCGAGGAGCTGCGGATGTATCCGCACCCTTACCGAGAATGAATTCCCGGTTCCGAAAAATTCAGGAAGCGAAAGCTTTAGCTTCGCCTCAACGTCAAATAGTAAAAAGGCGTAAGGCGGGGCTGAAGCCTCCGACTCCAAAAAGCCGTCATTCCTGCGAAGGCAGGAATCTTTGCGTCAAGAAGCTAAATGGCGTCAAGATCCCGCATCAGGTGCGGGATGACGGGAAAAAGGAAGCGAAGATTGATCTTCGCCCTAACGCAAAATATCAAAAAAGCAGAAGCATATGCTACCTGCTTCCTATACCCTGCCAACTAAAAAAGGAAAGCCATGTACGGATTCTACCGTGTCGCAGCCGCTGTCAACCATACTACCGTAGCGAACCCGCAGGCTAATGCAAAAGAGGTACTCTCGCTTGTAAAAAAATCCGCAGAGAAAGAGGTCAGTGCCGTCGTATTCCCGGAGCTTACCCTTACCGGATACACCGCCAGTGATCTTTTTTTGAACCAGGCACTGCTGCACTCCCAGAACGAAGCGCTTGCGGAGATTCTTGAAGCAACAAAAAGCATTCATACCGTCATCATCCTTGGTATTGCGCTGCTTGAAGCCGACAGGCTCTACAACTGTGCGGCAGTCTTGCAAAGCGGCAAAATGCTTGGTATTGTGCCAAAGTCCTACCTCCCCAACAAAAAGGAGTTCTACGACAAACGGCAATTTACCAGCGGACGCGATATTGTGCGTACGACCACGCAGCTGCTTGGTGAGGAGGTCCCCTTCGGTGTAGATCTGCTCTTTACAGACGGCCAGGAGATGACCTTCGGTGTGGAGATCTGTGAAGACCTCTGGGCGGTCACACCTCCAAGCAACCATATGGCAAGCAACGGTGCGAATCTTCTCTTCAACCTCTCCGCAAGCAACGAGCTCATCGGCAAACACGAATACCGTGAAGAGCTGGTACGCACCCAAAGCGCACGATGTGTAGCTGCCTATGTCTACGCCTCTGCGGGTGTGGGAGAGAGCACGACCGACACTGTCTACGGCGGACAGGCACTCATTGCAGAGTACGGCTCTCTGCTGGCACAAAACGAGCGCTTTTCGATGCAGAGCCATCTCATTACCGCAGATGTCGACCTTGAAAAACTGCGCTGGCTGCGCCTCAATGAGACAAGCTATGGTGACGGAAGACGCAAGAAGACACGCACCGTTACACTCGCACCGCTTCCCACCCTATCGAAAATAGACCGATACATCAACGCAACCCCTTTTGTACCTTCGAAGTTTGCCGACAAACAGCAGCGCTGTGAGGAGATCGTCCACATTCAGGCGCACGGACTCATCAAGCGCATGCAGCACGCACACATCAAAAAAGCGGTCATCGGCATCAGCGGCGGGCTCGACTCCACCCTTGCCCTCCTCTCCACGCACAAAGCGTTTACCCTGATAGGTTGGGATGTTGCAAATATCATAGCCGTCACGATGCCGGGCTTTGGCACCACCAGCCGCACCAAGAACAATGCCGTGACCCTCTGCGAGGCGCTTGGCGTCACACTCAAGGAGGTGGACATTACCGAGCTTTCACTCAAGGAGTTCGATGCCATCGGGCATGACCCTGACGAGCATACCGTCACCTACGAGAATGTTCAGGCACGTGCGAGAACTTCAATATTAATGAATATTGCAAACAGAGAGGGCGGTCTTGTCATCGGAACAGGAGACCTCAGTGAGATCGCACTTGGCTGGAGCACCTACAACGGCGATCATATGAGCATGTATGCGCTCAACAGCGGCATTCCAAAGACACTCATCCGATATGTCATCGAATACTTCAAGTATAACGAAACGATTGCACCGATCATTGATGACATTCTCGACACCCCTATCAGCCCCGAACTGCTGCCCCACAGCGACGATGAGATCGTGCAGGAGACAGAGGCGATCGTGGGTCCCTACGAACTGCACGACTTCTTTTTGTACCACTTCATCAAATATGGTGCCACGCCGCCAAAGATACGGCATTTGGCATTGATGGCCTTTGGTGACAGGTATGATGAAGCGACCGTAACGAAGTGGCTGAAACTCTTTTTGAAACGCTTCTTCACCCAGCAGTTCAAACGCAGCTGTATGCCTGACGGCCCGAAAGTGGGGACCATCTCCCTCAGCCCGCGTGCGGACTGGAAGATGCCAAGCGATGCCGATGTCGCAGCCTGGATGCGGATGCTGGAGTAGCAGTTTCGCCCACTTGTCTGATATTTGCCAAAATTTAAATACGAAACGCAATTCTAAATTCCAATAACCTCTAAAAAGAGCGTTTATCCCGCTCTTTTCAAGCCATAGAACACTTCATAAGG
>JALWLU010000107.1 GCA_026996325.1 Sulfurovum sp. | reverse complement strand
GCGAATCTTGTGGAAGGACTCCCGGAGCCGGGGATCGGTGTCGGGCAGGCGAAACTCTCCGAGGGCGGCCTCCGCATATCGGGGGATGGTTTCATCTGCGCGCTCTTCGTCGGGCATCGAATGGTATTTGGAGGCAAAGATGACAACACGGTCCGCCGCCATAAAGGCGCATTCGGGAGATTGCGCTATCAGGCTGCTTAATAGGCTTTTTAACAGATCTTGATTATAATTGAGCTCCATTTTATAGCCGGGATGGGAGAGGGCGACCATCAGCTGCCGGTTTTTGACAGTGACGAAGGCGATCGCCTCCCGGAAACGGGGCGGCAGCAGCTCCAGAAATTTACGATAGCAGCGATGCTGGGAAAGAGGACGGAACCGATGGGTATTGACAAGGGAAGCAAGAAGCGATTGCGCGGTTTTCATGCCGCCATTATAGCATCCCTGCTGCTGGGGCTGGCCCTGGCGGGCTGTGGATACAAGACCGATCCGGTCTACGTCTCTCCTCTGGATCACAATCGGACGGAAGGATCCCGTTGAAACGCTACGACGTCATCATCGTCGGAGCAGGAATTGCCGGTCTCTATGCGGCGATGCATCTGCCCGAATCGATGAAAGTTCTGGTCGTCTGCAAGGACATCCCCTGGGAATGCAATACCTTTTATGCCCAGGGAGGGATCGTTACCGCTCTGAATGAAGAGGATGTCCCCCATCATATCGAGGACACGCTGGCCGCGGGAGCCTACCACAACGTTCGGGAGGCGGTGGAGATCCTCTCCCGGGAATCTCTGGAGCTCCGGGAGGATCTGCTGCGGCGGGGAATGCCTTTCGATCGGAGCGAAGCGGGGAACCTTCTCTATACCAAGGAAGCGGCCCACTCCGCCAGCCGGATTCTCCATGCCGGCGGGGATGCCACAGGTCGCTATATGCACTATTTTATGATGACCCGCAATCCCCACCTGCTGCAGCGCAATACCCTGGTCTACGACCTGCTGATCGAGAACGGACGCTGCTACGGTGTCCGGGCGATGGTCAACTATCGGCCTACGACGCTCTATGCGGATCATATTCTTATCGCCAGCGGTGGGATCGGTTCGCTCTATGCCTACAATACCAACTCCCGGACTGTCAGCGCCGATATTCATGGCATCTGTGTGGAGAAGGGGATCGCCCTGGCGGATATGGAATTTATGCAGTTTCACCCGACGGTTTTCGTCAAGACCCCCTTCGCACGAAAACTGCTGCTCACAGAGGCGCTGCGGGGCGAAGGAGCCCATATTGTTGATGAAGACGGAAAACGTTTCCTCTTCGACTATGCTCCGAGGGGCGAACTGGCCAGCCGGGATATCGTCTCCCGGGCGATCTTCGACTACAAACGCAAAACCGGCAAAGAGGTTTATCTGGACTTCTCCATGTTCGAGGAGGAGTGGTTCCATCGGCGTTTCCCCAATATCACCAAGACCTTCGAGGCGATCGGCTACCACCTCCCCAAAGACAGAGTTCCCATCTCCCCGGCCTTCCACTATGCCAACGGCGGGATCGCCTGCGACACCTACGGTCGTATTCCGGGGATGAAGGGACTTTACGTTGCCGGAGAGGCGGCCCGAACCGGGGTGCATGGTGCCAACCGTCTCGCCTCCAACTCTCTGCTGGAAGCGGCTATTTTCGCCCGGCGGGCGGTGGAGGCGATTCTCGGCTCTCCCATTCATGACGGTCCGGTGCCGCGCTTTGAAAAAGACTACGATACCCAGCTCCACAAAGAGCACGACAAAAGCTACAAACACCAGCTGCGGCAGATCATGTGGAAAGATGTAGGAATCATCCGAACCGAGGCGGGACTGCACGAGGCCAAGAACTTCATCTACGATACCCAAAACCGGGAGATCGGCCGTCTGCTGGAGCTGCGTCTCAACACCGCGGCGGCCATCGTCGAAGCGGCCCTGGCACGCAAAGAGCCTCTGGGCTCCCACTACATCGAAAGCGAGGAGACCTGATGGAAGGGATGGATCTGACAACCACCTGGGTCGGCTTCCTGGACCTGGCGGTCTTCGTTATCGCCTACCTCCTGGTCGCTACTGAGGAGAAATACGAGATCAACAAGGCCAAGCCGGCGCTCTTTGCCGGAACCTTTATGTTTATGATGATCGGGGTCTACTATGCCCTCAATCATCTCAATCCCGCCCCGCTGCACGAGGAGATGACCAAACTGATCGAGGAGATCGCCGAGATCTACTTCTTCCTCTTTGTGGCCATGACCTACATCGAGACCCTGATCGAACGGGGAGTTTTCGACGCATTGAAGTACAAGCTGGTCTCCCGGGGCTTCAGCTACAAAAAGCTCTTCTGGCTGACGGGGCTGCTGGCCTTTTTCATCTCGCCCGTCGCCGACAACCTGACAACGGCTCTGATCCTCTCGACCGTGCTCTTCACTATCGACAAGACCAACCGTCCCTTCCTTGTCGCCGGGGCGATCAATATCGTCGTCGCCGCCAACGCCGGGGGGGCCTGGAGCCCCTTCGGGGATATCACGACGCTGATGGCCTGGACGGCGGGCAAAGGGGAGTTTGTCGATTTCCTCTATCTTTTTCTCCCCTCTATCGCCGGCTGGGTATTGACCGCCTGGCTCCTCAGTTTCTACGTTCCGGAAGGTGAACCCCATTTCAACGCCGCCACTACCGAGGTCCCTGTCATCAAGGACGGCGGCATGGCGGTGGTCTGGCTGGGAGCCTTTACGATCTTTATCGCCGTGGTGGGGCATCAGTTTTTCCACTTCCCTGCCATGTGGGGGATGATGTTCGGCCTCTCACTGCTCAAGCTCTACTCCTATTCACTGGCCAAACGGAAGAATCGGGTCGGTTTCGATGTCTTTGTCAATATGAAAAAGGTGGAGAACGATACACTGCTCTTCTTCTTCGGGATTCTCTCCGCTGTCGGAGCGCTCCACTACCTGGGCTACCTGCACTACATCCATCACCTCTATGATCTGGTGGGACCCACGGCAGCCAATATCGGTGTAGGATTCATTTCGGCGATTATCGACAACGTCCCGGTCATGAGCGCGATATTGAAATCCTCTCCCTCGATGGGGACCGATCAGTGGATGCTGGTAACATTGACAGCGGGTATCGGCGGTTCACTGATCTCTTTCGGTTCCGCCGCCGGTGTGGGCGTGATGGGGCGTATGCGGGGGATCTATACCTTCGGCAGCCATCTGCGCCTGGGCTGGACGGTTCTGGCCGGATACATTCTCTCTCTGGTTCTCTGGTATATTCAATTTGAGATATTGGGACTCTATTAATTCAGTGAGGAGTGGAGAGTGAAGAGTGAGGAGTTGAAGTATGCGTTGCTTGGCAACGCTTATTTTAAGAAATACAAACCAAAAATTTCTAGTTACTAGTTACTAGTTATTTTGTAAAGGATAAAAGTGAAAGAAGTACCGATCGTCGTTCTGGATTTCGGTTCGCAGTATACGCAGCTCATCGCCCGTAAGCTTCGTGAGAGTGGGGTCTATAC
>JALWLU010000106.1 GCA_026996325.1 Sulfurovum sp. | reverse complement strand
GCCGGTAAAGCGGCCGGTAAGTAAGGGGCGATAGATGTTAAAAAGTATTCAAAAAAGAAAAAATAAACTTCGCGCTCAGAGAAAAGCGAGAGTAAGAGGCAAGATCTTCGGAACAGCTGAGCTTCCAAGACTCTCTGTATACAAGTCAAACAAGTATTTCTATGCTCAGGCGATCGATGACAATGCAGGTATGACACTTGCTGCAGTTGACGGAAGAAAGCTTGGACTCAAAGCAAACAGAGAAGATGTCAAAAAGATAGCTGCAGAGATGGCTAAAAACCTTGCTTCAAAAAACATCGAGAGTGTTGTATTTGACAGAAATGGTTATCTTTACCACGGTGTTGTCGCATCATTCGCTGATGCACTCAGAGAAGCCGGAATCAAGTTTTAAGGAAGCGTGATGGAAAATCAAGAAATCGAAAAAGAATTTGAAGAAGTGATCGTAAACATCGGTCGTGTTACCAAAGTTGTAAAGGGTGGTAGACGATTCAGATTTACCGCACTTGTTGTTATTGGTGACAAGAAAGGTACAGTAGGATACGGGTTTGGTAAAGCCAAAGAGGTACCTGATGCGATCAAAAAAGCGGTAGATGACGCTCACAAAAACCTTGTGAAAGTCAATATCAAGGGTACAACGATTGCGCACGATATTGAGCATAAGTTTAATGCCAGCAGAATCGTACTCAGACCTGCATCTGAGGGTACAGGTGTGATTGCCGGTGGTGCAGCACGTCCGGTACTCGAACTTGCAGGTGTTCAGGATGTACTCTGCAAATCAATCGGTTCTAACAACCCAAATAACCTGGTAAGATGTGCAATTGGGGCACTTACCAGAATCAAAGCATAAGGGGTAAAGTATGGGTCTACATAACTTACAGCCTGCTCCGGGATCGACTCGCAACAGAAAAAGAGTCGGACGCGGACAGGGCTCAGGTACAGGAAAGACAGCAGGACGCGGTAACAAAGGTCAGAAAGCAAGATCTGGCTACAGCAAGAAAAGAGGTTTCGAGGGTGGACAAATGCCACTGCAGAAGAGACTTCCAAAAATCGGTTTTACATCAAAAATTGAAAAGCCGTATGTGATCAACGTTGAGAAGATCAAGGCGGTTGCCGAGCTGGAAGAGATTACCCTTGAGAGTATCAGATCAGTTCACAAACTGCAAAAAACAGTAAAAAGAGTAAAACTCATCGGTGCATCTGCCAAAGATCTTGCAGGCAAGATCAAAGATGATGCTGTAACCACAAGCGGAAAATAATCATGGGTAACGCTTTAACTCAAAAAATCCTGATTACTTTGGGATTTCTTTTTGCGTACAGAGTTTTAGCCTACATTCCTACACCGGGCGTTGATCTGAATGTTATCAAAGAGTTCTTTGATAGCAACTCCAACAACGCCCTCGGGATGATGAATATGTTCTCTGGAAACGCGGTTAGTCGTCTGAGTATCATCTCCCTTGGTATCATGCCTTATATTACAGCTTCCATCGTCATGGAACTTCTCGCAGCTACATTCCCTACACTTGGTCAAATGAAGAAAGAACGTGATGGAATGCAAAAGTATATGCAGATCATTCGTTACTTTACAATCTTCATTACGGTCGTACAGGCAATTGGTGTCTCAATGGGACTTCAGAGTATGACCGGACGAGCAGGTGAAAGTGCTGTACTTATCGATCCTATGACATTTACCATCCTGACAACATTCTCTATGTTGACTGGGACAATGTTGTTGATGTGGATTGGTGAGCAGATCACACAAAAAGGGATCGGGAATGGTATTTCACTGATTATCTTTGCCGGTATTGTATCCGGATTACCGGCAGCAATTGGAAATACAATCCGTGCAGTCAATGCAGGTGAGATGAACTTCCTTCTTGTTCTGGGCATACTTGGTGTGATGCTGGTTACTATTCTTGCGATTATCTATGTTGAACTGGGCGAGCGTCGTGTGCCGATCTCCTATTCAAGAAAGACTATCATGCAGAATCAGACAAAACGTGTGATGAACTATATCCCTGTCAAAGTGAATCTTTCAGGTGTGATCCCACCTATCTTTGCTTCGGCGGTACTGATGTTTCCGTTGACAATGCTGCAGGCGAGCAGCAATCCTATACTGACTGCGATTGCAGATACTCTTTCTCCCGGAGGTTTGGTATTCAATATTGCAACTTTTGTCCTTGTGGTATTTTTTGCATTCTTCTATGCATCAATCGCTTTCAATGCCAAAGATATCGCAGACAACCTGAAAAGACAGGGAGGATTTATCCCTGGAGTAAGACCGGGAGAACACACTAAAGAGTTTCTCAATGAGGTTGCGAGCAGGTTGACAGGATCAGGAGCGGTCTATCTCGGTATTATTGCCACTGTACCGTTTGCAGTTATATCAGGCATGGGGGCAAGCTTCTATTTCGGTGGTGTTTCGGTTCTTATTATTGTTCAGGTTGCACTTGATACAATGAGAAAGATTGAAGCACAGAGAACGATGAACCAGTATGACACACTGGGCAATGTAGGTCTGTAATGGCTATTGCAATACGAAAACCCGATGAGATCACCAAGCTCAGAAGAGCAGGTGAGATCGTCGGCAATACACTTCAGTATCTCCAATCCATCATAAAACCCGGTATGACACTCAAAGAGATCGACGCACTTGGTGAAAAGTATATCCGCGAAGCAGGGGCCGAACCCTCATTCAAAGGTCTTTATGGTTTTACCGGCTCTGTCTGTACATCACTGAATGAGGTGTGTATTCACGGCGTACCGGATGATACCGTGGTCAAAGAGGGTGATGTTCTCGGACTGGATATCGGAACGAAACTTGACGGTTATTATGGTGATGCAGCCATCACTATGGCTATAGGAAATGTATCTGAAGAGGATCAGGCTCTGATAGCGTGTTCCAAAGGTGCGCTCTATCATGCAATTGAAGCGATCAAGCCCGGTATGCGTTTTAAGGAGTTGACAAAAATTCTTGAAGACTATATTGTCTCGGCAGGTTTTGTTCCTCTACGTGACTATTGCGGACACGGCATCGGTACCAAGCCGCATGATGAACCGAATATTCCAAACTATCTTGAAGGCAAGCCCAATCAGGGGCCAAAGATCAAGAATGGCATGGTCTTCTGCCTTGAGCCCATGATTTGCCAGAAAAGTGGCAATCCGGTACTTTTGGAAGACCAGTGGTCGGTTGTGAGTGATGATGGTCTGCGTACCGCACATTATGAGCATCAGGTAGCAGTGGTTGACGGCAAAGCCGTTATATTGACCGAAGCAACAGCTTCTCTGTAAACGTTAGAAAGAAGGATAGACGACATGGCAAAAGATGACGTAATCGAAATCGACGGTAAAGTGGTAGAAGCGTTGCCAAATGCAACCTTCAGAGTAGAACTGGATAATGGGCATGTGGTACTTTGCCACATCGCAGGAAAGATGCGGATGCACTATATCAAAATTCTTCCCGGGGACAAAGTAAAGGTTGAGCTCACACCTTACAGTCTTGATAAGGGACGTATCACTTTCAGATACAAATAAGCATTTTAGCGTTCAGCGTTGAGCGCTGAGC
>JALWLU010000105.1:2430-3564 GCA_026996325.1 Sulfurovum sp. | reverse complement strand
GTACCAAAGAGGTTATAATACGTTTCATTGCATATCCTTTTTCTGTTTTTTGCAATTATATCCAATGCCCGACACGGATTCAATCTTTGAACGAAGCACGCTCCAGCCACTCGGGAAGCTGCGCGACACTTTCAAGCACGCCATCGGGAACAATCCCTCTTTCAAGGTCGCCATCCTGGTATTTACCGGTCTTTACCAGTACCGCTCTCATCCCCGCATCCTGCGCGCCTTTGATGTCAGACTCGATATCATCACCAACCATCAGCACCTCACCAGTCTTCAGTCCCATCGAAGAGGCAGCAAGTGTAAAAAAGTCTCTGCTTGGCTTGCCAATGAGTGTCGCTTTCACCCCTGCGGCAAACTCCAGCGCAGCGATGAAGCCGCCCGCATCCATCGAAAGCGCGCCGTCATCATCTTTGAAGTAGCGGTTCTTCGCCGCTGCGACAAGCTTTGCACCCTTTTGCAGCGCACGAAACGCACCGTTCATTCGTGCATAGGTAAAGTTCATATGCGCATCGCCTACCACGACAAACTCGGGATTTTCAGAGCGCAGTTCGTCGAAGTAGCGCTCCGCTTCGTCTGTAAGCACCGTATAGACAGTGCCCTTCCGCTCCATGACATAGGACTTTGTCGCATCCAGAGCGGTAAAGAGGCTTTCAGGCGGTATGGCAAAGCCCATTTTGCTTAGATTTTTATAAATGGTTTGGGGAGTGGTACGTGTGGTATTGGTCAGAAAGCGCATCGGGTAACGCGCCGTAAGTTCCCTGACGGTCCGGGGCGCACCCTCTATGGGTTCACTGCCCACATAGAGTACACCGCCAATGTCAAAAAGCAGTCCTTTAATGCCATCCATAACAGACTCCTTTTATATGTAGTCCTTATGGGATATTATAGCACAGGTTAATCCTGCTTGGCAAAACGGTGCAGAATCTCCTCGAGCGCCTCGACTGCAACATCAGGCGGCATATGCCCGTGGGTGTAGTGGTACTCCTCATCGAAACTTACCTTCATCAGCTTCGCCATCGGCGAGTGCCACGCCATATCGTACTCACCGTTGTAGAGTGCATTGGAGTAGATGAGCACCGCATCGTATCCGCCCATATTCATAATGCAGAAGACTTCAGGGTTGAACGC
>JALWLU010000105.1:0-2420 GCA_026996325.1 Sulfurovum sp. | reverse complement strand
TTTCGGCTGCGCCAGGGCATTGACGTCACCCACTGCATAGATATTGTCAAATGTCAGATGTTTCATCGTCTTGTCTGTGGGCACCCAACCTTTGTCATCACCCAAGCCGCTTTGGGCGATGAATGCAGGCGCCTTGTAGGGAGGTATGATGATTGCAAGGTCACACGGCAGGCTTGAGCCGTCTGAAAAGCGTACGGCATCTTTGGTGATCTCCACAAGCTCTTTTGCCGTATGCAGCGCAATACCTTTCTCTTCCATCAGCTTTGCAACCGGTGCACGCGCATTGTCACCTACATCCTCAAAGAAGATCTCAGAGGGGGAGAATACATCGATACTGCTTGCCTCTCGTTTGCCAGACTTGCGCAGTCTCCGGTCAAACATGAACATCACTTCACCGATTGGCCCTTCACACGGCGCTTTCAGTGACGGTGCATCCACCTGCGTACCAAATTCGCTTTTGGCAGCACCGGTAACAATCCTGCCGCTTTCAAAGGTTTTCAGACGCTCGTGGAGCCGTACCGCCTCCCTGTCGTCACAGACAGAGTATCCATATTCACGATACCCTTTTATCGCATCGTAATCCTTGACCGCACCGCTTGCAATAATGAGATAGTCATAAGTAAGCGCTTTACCCGAATCGAGCACCACTTTCTGGGCATCGGCATCGATGTGCACCACTTCGCCCTGCTCGTATGCCGCATTGTGTTTTCGAAACTGCGGCGGTGTCTCGATATGCACCGCTTCTACCGGTTTATCCTCCAGCGCCACTTCCGGCAGTGCCGGACGCTCCAGGGAGTAGTCGTTTCTGTCCACGACCGTCACTTCAAAACGGTAGTGGTATTCGCTCAAGCGGTAGAGTGCCCGCAGTCCGCCAAAACCAGAGCCGATAATCACCACTTTTTTCAATGCTCTTTTTTCCATCTGCAATCCTTTAAGATGTCTTCTGAAAAAAGTATAGCACCTTTGGGCAAACCGTAAATGTTACCTGGCTGACATTTTATCCATCCAGCCACTTATGCAGATCCTCTCTGAGATGTTCAGCGTTGCCACTACGCAGCCAGTAACGCTCACCGTTTTGCAGCACAACCTCCACCACCGGCTTCCAGAAGCGGAACATCGTTCCAAGCGTCCGGTTCCATTTGCGTTTCTTTGCCGGCACCACCGTAATGGAGGCTATCTGCGCTTTTGGAATGACCACCACCCTGTTGCCTGTGGCGATGAGATAGTCGTCCGTAACAATGATACGCGCATAGTATCGCCATAGAGTCACATAGAGCCAGAAGAACCACAGCAGGAAGGCAAATGCATCAAGCACCGTAGCGATATAGCTGTAGGGTACATCGATGGTCAGAAGCCAGTAGGGGTCTCCCATAATCCATTTAGAGAGCAGATATTTTATCCACTCGAAGCCAAGTGACGCGATAATGATGGTTGCCATCAGGATCAAAAAGCCCATAAAGCGGCTGCTCAGCCTGCGCTGAAAGCGGATATCACGCTGAGTAAGCTTGATACCCTGTTTGCGAAGCTGCCAGCCGTAGAGTCCCACGTAGCCCACAATGAAAAAGAGCAGTACGGTCAGCGAAAGCACGCCCATCTCCATAGGAAAATAGTAGTACTCACGCGCGATGTAGCGGTAGCGGTAGCGGTTCTGCGGCGTAAAGGTTTCGGTAACGGTCTTTTGGAACGTTTCGGGGGTGATGGACTTGAAGATCTCATACGAAGTTTTGTCGGTGATGTTGTGCTCTTTGCGCAGATAGTCCGCCATATCGACAAGCCCCATCAGCGTGTCGCTGTCGTGCTCTATGGAGGTGTAGTAGCGCTTCTCGTACTGCTCCATTGCTTTTTGGATGTCAGAAGAATTCATCTTCTTACTGTCTTTTGCGATCATCGCCTCGGCTTGGGCGATGTTCTCAGAAAAGACATCGGCAAGCCCGTCAAAGCCGATCAGTGCCGCCCCTGCATTCTTGTCTGAAAAACCGCTCTCGTTGACACTATAGGTCTTGCCCTGCTTGTTTCGAAGGTGCTGCTGAAGCCGCTGTGCGAGCGAATAGGTGTAGATGTTGAGTATCAGGTACTTTTTGTAGTCATCCAGTATATACTTCGCACCCACATAGGCGTAGTTCTCCGGCATCCCCTCGTAGTAACGCTCGTAGGGTTTGCCGCTCAGTTTCGGTGTGTAGCGGGGCTCCTTGACCTTGAGCGTGCCGGTTTTGGCCACCCTGCCAAAACGCTCCTTTATGAGGCTTCGCATCTTCTCTGCATCGAAATTCCCGGCAATGAAGAGCTTCATATTCGCCGGATAGTAGTAGTCGTTGTAGCGTGCCATCACCTCATCGAGTCTGAAACGCTTGTTGTTCTTCTGCGCCAGATAGCGGTCGGGCAGCTCTTTGTCTTTTGGAATGGAAAACTCGTCTTTGAAA
>JALWLU010000104.1 GCA_026996325.1 Sulfurovum sp. | reverse complement strand
ATGCGAACAGTGTCATAGGTAAAGGGGCGATACTCAACACCTCCTGCATCATAGAGCATGAAAATATCATCAGTGATTTTGTACATATTTCTCCCAATGCCGCGTTGGGCGGGGATGTACAGGTGGGAGAATTGACCCATATCGGTATAGGGAGTTCTGTCATCCAATGCCTGAAAATAGGAAGCAACTGTATTGTCGGTGCCGGCTCGGTTGTCATACACTCCATCAAAAACAATACATTGTGTTATGGAAACCCCTGTAAAGCTGTAAAGGAACTGAAGTGAAAAAACGACTCTTTTTGTCCGCTCCGCACATGAGCGGCAATGAGCTGAAATACATTGAGAAGGTATTTGAGAGCAACTATATCGCACCGCTTGGCGAGTATGTCAACAGGTTTGAGGAGAGCATCAAGGGGTATACCGGTGTTTCCAATGCACTGGCTGTCTCTTCGGGGACGGCGGCACTGCATCTGGCACTGAGGGTACTCGGCATCGAAAAAGGCGATGATGTCCTTGCATCGACATTCACCTTCATCGGCTCAGTCAATGCCATTTTGTATCAGGGTGCCAACCCCGTTTTCATTGACAGCGATGAAGCTTCATGGAACCTTTCGCCCAAACTTCTGGAAGCCTATATGCAAAGATGTGAAAAAAAACCAAAAGCACTCATTCTTACCCATCTCTACGGCATGAGTGCCGACATTGAAAAGATCGCGCAGCTATGCCGACAGCACAATATATATCTCATCGAGGATGCCGCCGAGTCACTGGGGGCTACCTTTAACGGCAGACATACCGGTACCTTCGGTGATTTCGGCGTCTACTCTTTTAACGGCAACAAGATATTGACCACTTCCGGCGGCGGTATGCTTGTCACGCCAAACAAAGCATGGCGGGACAAAGCACTCTTCTATGCCACACAGGCAAAAGAGCCGTTTTTGCATTATGAACATACCGAATACGGCTACAACTACCGCATGAGCAATGTGCTTGCCGCGATCGGAGTGGCACAGATGGAGGTCATTGAGGAGCGTGTCGCCAAAAAACGGCAGATCTTTGAATGGTACAAAAAGCATCTTAACAATGTTGGGGAGATCCGGTTTATGCCAGAACTTCCCCAAAGCCGCGGAAACCGCTGGCTGACGGCACTGACATTTGAAAGAACCAACTATATGACAATTGTCGATACACTGGAGACAATCAATGTCGAATCACGTCCCCTCTGGAAACCGATGCATCTACAGCCGCTCTTCAAGGATGCCAAAGCCATAGTAGACGGAACAAGCGAACAGCTTTTTGCAAAAGGACTCTGCGTCGCAAGCAGTACAACCATGACAGAAGAAGATGTCAGGATGATTTGTGATACAATAAAAGAAAATTTAGAGTAGGCTGTATGTTCAACAGGATCGATAAACGTATCTTAAACTATCTGGTCATTGTCCTCCTGTCGTTTACCACATTCGGCTGGACATTCTGGATCTTTCACAAGCCTTTTCTCCTTCATGTCGTTATTATTGTCATTATCGTAAGATTGCTTGCCTCAACACTGCTCTTTAAGGACTATGCCCTCTCATGGAGCAAATCGACACAGAAAACCTTTCTTATAAAAAGTGCAGTCTATATCATCGCCTTTTTGATCTATATGCCGATTTTTTACGGGAAAATCTACATCTACTTTTTTATAACCGAACTCTTTACCTACCTTTTCTCCATTAATCTGCTTATGTACGGATACTACTTCTATATCAATAAAAGCAAGATCGACAAGACAAAAGAGGTTGTCATATTCGGTGCCGGGAAAGCGGGCCTGAAACTTGCAGAAGAGCTTCATGACAGCCCCTACAAAATACGTTACTTCATCGACGATGCAAAGGCACTGCAGGGAAGAAGTATCGACGGCATCAGGATCATCTCCAAGGAGAATTTCAAAAAGCGAAGAGAGGGGAATAGCAAGCTTGATCTGCTTGTCATTGCCATTCCCTCCGCCCCGGAAAAACGGATCAAAGAGATATATGAGAATCTGCATGACTACTTCCAGCAGATACAGATACTCCCCGCACTGGATGAAATGCTGCTGGACAAACCATACGCAAAACAGCTCAAGGAGATCTCGGTGGAGGACCTTCTTGCGCGGCATCCGCAGGATCTTGACAAGGAGACAATTTCCGCCTTCATTAAAGAGAAAACCATACTGATTACAGGTGCGGGAGGGAGCATAGGGAGTGAGCTTGTCAGACAGTGTGCGAAGTTTGGTGCAAAGAAGCTCATTTTGCTTGACCACAGCGAATACAACCTCTACCGTATTGAGCAGGAAATGGCAGGAAAAGTAGACATTGCCTGTGTCATGCAGTCGGTGACCGATAAGGAACGGCTGCAAAAAACTTTCGCAACACACAGGCCGCAGATTGTCATCCATGCTGCAGCCTACAAACATGTGCCTCTGGTAGAAGAGAATGTCGAAGAGGCAATCCTCAACAATGTCATCGGCACCCAAAACTGCATCGATACCGCCATTGCCAATGGTGTGGAAAAGTTCATTCTCATCTCAACGGACAAGGCTGTACGTCCCACCAATGTCATGGGTACGACCAAACGCATCTGTGAACTCTATGCCCAGAATGTCCCCTCAAACCGGACAGAGATCGTTGCAGTACGCTTTGGCAATGTACTTGGTTCCAGCGGTTCGGTCATCCCCAAGTTCAGACAGCAGATCGAACAGGGAGGGCCTATTACCGTAACCCACCCTGACATCACCCGCTACTTCATGCTCATCCCCGAAGCGTGCGAACTGGTACTGCAGGCCGGAGCCATCGGCAAAGGGGGAGAGATATTCATTCTCGACATGGGAGAGCCTGTCAAGATCGTAGACCTGGCAAAAAAGATGATAGCGCTTAGCGGCAGAGATGACATCGAGATAAAATTTACCGGACTGCGTCCGGGAGAGAAGCTCTACGAAGAGCTGCTCATTGACGAAAGCGATATGCATACGGAGTATGACTCCATCACGGTCGCAGCCCCTACCCTTTACGATATAGAACAACTCAAGCAAGACATCGAAGATCTTCTACGTACGGAGAAGAAGTTGCAAAAACTCAAGGAGATCGTGCCTGAGTTCAACCATAACAATCTATGAGAAATGAGAAATGAGAAATGAGAAGGTTTTGCATGGGTTGGTTGAAGACAACCTTAAAAACTCCGTCATTCCTGCGAAGGCAGGAATCTTTACGTCAATTAGCCAAGAAACGTCAAGATCCCGCATCAAGTGCGGGATGACGATGCTTTGGACACTAATAACCCATACACCAGTTACCCATATCTATCGTCCTCTTTTGGGTTTGGGTGCTATAATTCGGCTAAAGAAAATTTGCCACGGCAAACGCAATAGGAGAGCACATGCGGGTACTGACGGGGATACAGGCTTCCGGGAAGCTGCACATAGGGAACTACTTTGGAGCAATGAAGCCGATGGTAGAGCTACAGGAGGAGCACGAGCTCTTTACTTTCATTGCCAATTACCACTCTTTGACAAGCTCTACTGACGCAGACACACTCAGACAGTATACCATC
>JALWLU010000103.1 GCA_026996325.1 Sulfurovum sp. | reverse complement strand
GTATTCTAATAATTCATCATGGTTTAAATGGTTTTGGTGAAAAATTTATAAAGCCGGCAATATTTTTTATAGCAACTATATTTATCTTTGGAACATTATACACTCCTAATATTGATTTTGTAGCTACGGATAAAGTGCCTCAATTCTTGACAATCGAAACTACAACAAATAAAAATATACCTTCGTATAAAAAA
Source organism: Sulfurovum sp. (assembly GCA_026996325.1). Taxonomy (GTDB): domain Bacteria; phylum Campylobacterota; class Campylobacteria; order Campylobacterales; family Sulfurovaceae; genus Sulfurovum. Next base: position 14,247 of record JALWLU010000103.1, on the reverse strand, counting down.
ACAATTTTCTATACAGAAAAAAATGAAACAAAGATAAGAGAATATAGGCCAGAGCTGCTCAACAGTGATCGGTCAACTAGTTTTGTATATTCAGCAAATCAATTTATATCACCATTCACTGTAAAAAATAGAGCTTGGTTTAAGACGGTTTCTTCAAAAGCTGCAATACTAAATGTTATTGAAACTGTACTTCTTTACATTTTCTTTGGTGCATTTATTCTAGCTTTAAAAAATAGGATAAAAAGATAATGACAATTAAAGAGGTATTAAAATGGTCTTGTATTCATTTGGTAGAAAGCTGTGAACGGCCGCAGTTTGAAGCAGAACTCCTTTTGGCACACCATCTGGACAAGGATCGTATCTATCTGGTAACGCATGCCGATGTGCCGGTAGAGAATATTGAAGCCTACGAAGCGCTCATCAAACGGCGCGCGGCACATGAACCGTACGAATATATTGTGGGTGAAGCGAGCTTTTACGACATTCATCTGAAGGTGGCCCCCGGTGTACTCATCCCGCGCCCTGAAACGGAACTGCTCATTGATGAGGTTGCCAAAATCATCGAAAGAGAAGCCATCACCTCCATCGCAGAGATCGGTGTGGGAAGCGGGGCGATCAGTGTCGTGCTGGCGCGCAGGTTTCCAAACCTGAAGATTGTCGCAACCGATATCTGTGAAGCGCCGCTGCGCATAGCGGGGGAGAATGTCGAAGCGTTTGGGCTTGGTGAACAGATTATACTGCGAAAGTCGAACCTGCTCGATGAGGTAGATGAACGTATCGAGCTGGTTGTCTCCAATCCGCCTTACATCGCCGAGGATTTCAAGCTCGAGGAGAATGTGTTAGCCTACGAACCCAAAGAGGCGCTCTTTGGCGGCAGGGTAGGGGATGAACTGCTTAAGCAGATCATTCTCGATGTCAAGGCGCGTGGGATAAAATGGCTGGCGTGCGAGATGGGGTATGACCAGAAAGTGCCCATTGAGAGTTTTGTTAATGAAGTTGGGGTAAAATCGGTTCGATTTTACAAGGATCTTGCGGGATTTGACCGCGGGTTTGTCATTGAGTTTGAGTAGATAGCAGATAGCAAGAGTAGCAGTGAATGTAGGGTGCGTAATCACGCACCAAAAACAAAATATTAAAAGAGACACAAAAGGAAAAGAAACATGAAACCGATATTTAGACGAATAACCATTGCGTATCTTATACTGCTTGGCGCGACACTTGGAGCAGGGCTCTTTGCGGGCATTGTGGTGGCACCGGTAACGTTCCATACCGAGCAGTGGCTTGGGGGCAATGTACTGAGCCATTTTCAGGAGGGGCTCATTATGACACAGAACTTTGTCAAGCTCTCCTATCTTGTCGATTTTACGGTAATTGCCGTAATACTCTACGAGGGGTACAAGTACAAGAAGTTCGAGCGTGACACCTTGACACAGGTGGCGACATTCTTTGTGGTTGCAACGGGACTGATGTTCGGACACTACTATTTGCCCGACATTCTGACGATGCAGGCTGCCGGTGAAGCGATGACCAAATCGAGTGCCTTCATCGCTACCCATAAGGGAAGTGAGATTAATTTCAAGATCTTCTCGCTGGCACTGCTGATGCTGATGGTACGGAATATGCAGAAAGCGTGTAAATAGATAGTAGGTAGCAAGTAGTAGAGAGTAGGGAAGAAGTAGAGGCAACCCTTGTGGTTACCCGCTATGAGAGGACAATAAAGATGCAAGAACAACTCACACACCCCTTTGATCCCATTGTATTCAACGATACCAAAACCCTCATTTTGGGCTCTTTCCCGAGCATCAAATCGTTCGAGAATGCCTTTTACTATGCACACCCCAGAAACCAGTTCTGGAAGCTGCTTGAAGCGGTAACGGGGTATCCTGTCAACAACCGTGACCAGAAGATATGGCTACTCAAAGAGAATGGCCTTGGTGTGTGGGATATGGTTGCAGCCTGTGAACGTGACAATTCGCTTGACACTTCGCTCTCCAATGTCAAGGTCAACGACATTCCCGCACTGCTTGAGAGGTACCCCTCCATCACCAAACTCGCCTTTACCGGCAAGAAGGCGCAGGCACTCTTTGAAAAGCACTTTGGCAACCTCGCCATAGAGCGAGTCTACCTGCCGTCCCCCTCTCCGGCACATGCGTCGATGTCGTTTGAAGAGAAAGCGGAAATATACGCGGAAGAATTAAAAGTTAAAAATTGAATGAGGAATGAGGAATGAGGAATAAGGAATTTTGGTATGCTTTCTCTTTGAGAAAGCTTTTATCAGTAAAAGCATTGCAAAGCAATGTAAACAATAACTATTCACTATTCACTATTCACTATTCACTATTCACTATTCACTATTCACTCCACCGTAGGTGGTATAGATGAGTGTATGGGCCATCGGCGACATTCAGGGCTGCTACGACTCCATGCAGGGGCTGCTGCAGAAGATCCAGTTCGATCCGCGTTACGATACGCTGTGGCTGGCAGGCGACCTTGTCAACCGGGGCGACAAGTCGCTGGAGGTGTTGGAGTATCTTTACAGTATCAAGGAGAGTGTTCGGGTTGTTCTTGGTAACCACGATCTGGCACTTATTGCAGCCTACTACGGCATTAAAAAGTCCAACCCGACTATCGATCCGATACTGGCTTCACCAAAAGCGGATGAACTGATTGAGTGGCTGCGTCACCAGAAGTTTCTGCATACCGACTTCAAACTGGGCTACTGTATGAGCCATGCGGGCATCTCTCCGGAGTTCGACCTTGGCATGGCCATAGAGTATGCCCACCGCATCGAAGCACAGATGCAAGGCGACCATGTCGATGTGTGGCTCAAGAAGATGTTCAAAGGGGGTGTGGAGCGTTTTGACCGCCATGCAGGGCCCGACGATATAGACCGCTACATCGTCAGTGCTTTTACCCGTATGCGTTACTGCTACAGGGACCGCAGGCTTGACTTCAAACAGAAGGGAGCACCCACTCCTGAAGTACGCGCAAAAGGGATGAAACCGTGGTTTGAGTGTGAGGGGCGTAAAGAGGTGGAGCTGAAGATTGTCTTCGGACACTGGTCTACACTGGGATTCTATGAAGATGAGAATGTGCTGGCACTCGACACGGGGTGTCTCTGGGGCGGCAGCCTCACCGCCGCACGCATCGATCTGCCGCAGCCAAAAGTCGTCTCTTACAACTGTCCGGGGTGTATGACGCCGGAAGTATAGAAAGAGGGGGATTTTGTAATGAAACTGTTCTCATTCAAATGTAAACAGTGTGAAGCGAATATAGTAAAAATAAACAGTTTTTCAGATATTTTTTTACTTAAAAAAGGAAAAGTTATTGAATGTAAACAGTGCCAAGCAAAATATGCAGTACCCAAATGGATTCAAAAGATAGGCATGTTATATCACTATCTTTTTATTGGTGGTCTTGTTGCTGTCATATGGCTGTTGTTGACAGTGCTTATAGATAATGTGCTTGGAAGTGAGATAGCGAATACTGTTGGAATGTGGATATGGGCAATATCGGCAACAGTTTATCTTGTTATGGAAGCTATTGTCGCTTTGATTTTACCATTAGAAGAGATATAGCGTGGATGTAATGTGTTGAGAATATTAAAATAGTTGGTTGAGGGGGGAAAGGCATCAAACAGCCTGAAGTTTCACTCCAAAACTGTTCAATACTTTCACAACCGTATCGAACTTCGGGTTGGCTCCTGCCTTGAGACTTTTGTAAAGAGATTCTCTCTGAAGCCCTGTTTCTTTGGCAACGCGAGTCATGCTGCGTGCTCTGGCAATGTGCCCGATGGCTTCAAGGAGCTCGTCGGTGTCACCGTCAGCAAGTACCTGATTGATATATTCGGCGATGAGCTCTTGGGATGTAAGATAGTTGGCAATATCAAATTCTCGTCTCTTATCTGTTTTCATCTTCTATCTCCTTAAGAAGTGTACGTGCTGTGTTTATATCTTTTTGTTGTGTGGATTTATCACCACCATTTATGAGCAAAACAACCCGATTTTCCTGTATGGTGTAGTACACGCGGTATCCGACACCAAGTGACAAGCGTAATTCCCAAAGGTGCATGTCTATTCGCTTGTGATCACCAAAGTTTCCTTTTTTGATACGTTGAATACGACGTGCAATAGCAATCTTGGCTGAAATGTTTTTGAGACGCTCCAGCCATACACTGAATTGGGTTGTTTCGTAAACGATATACTCCATAGTGTATCCTAAAATATACAGATTGTCAATGTGATATCATACCTATATGGTGCCATATTACAGAGTAAGGTAGAAAATATATGTCGTTTTGTCATATTTTATGGTATTTTGTATGTAGTGTCGGATGTTTGTGTAAAGGGAAGGTTTGAGGATAGAGAAGAGGCAATAGCGTCCTACTGTCCCTCCACCAAATGTCCTACAAACTTGGACATATTGTCAAGGATCTTTCCACCTTTTCTGAAACCGACACCACACGACTCGTACGCGTAGAAGAGTCCTGCCTGATAGCTGCTGCCTTCGATGTCGGAAGGCAGCTCCACATACTCCTGAAAGACCATTTTGTGGCTGTCGTACTCTCCTGATTTTTCTCCTTCGATGAAGCAGCCGTGCTCATCGAGAATGCGGACACTCTCTCCCTCGCGTCCAAATACAGGTTTCTGTACCATGCGTTCGGTGCCAAGCGGTTCGAACGAAGTCTCAAGAAGCAGGGGGTGGTCCGGGTAGAGCTGCCAGAGGATTGCAAGCAGCCCCTTGCTTTGAAAGAGCAGGGTGTAAGCTGGGTTGAAGATGATCGCCTTCTGGTTTTTTATGATATTGGTCAGCATCATCGCCAGATCGGGCTCTTCGAGGGCAATATCCTCCCACGGGATCAGCTTGAACCAGAGTTCGTACTGCTGTCCGTTGAAGAAAATCCCCTCTTTTTCGTCAAATTCCACTTCATCTATGTAGGCGAACTCGGTCTCATAGCCCGCTTCTGTAGCGATATGCTGCAGGAGCCTTACGGTATTCTCCTCTTCGCTGTTGCCCCGAATGGAGGCAAAGAGAAACTTCCACCCCTCATAGCGCTCTTCAAAACCGGTGACATCTTCACTGAGGGTTACAAGGCGTTTGAAGTTGTCCAGTAGTGCCTCATAGACCCCGTTGAACTGTGCCGTCTCCTCCATACCGTTTTGCTTGAGCATCGCCCACTGTACTATGGCGGTCTCAAAGAGGGCGGTGGGGGTGTCGGCATTGAATTCCAGCAGTTTGATAGGCTTGCCGTCTATACCGCCTGCAAGATCGAAACGGCCGTAGAGGTGCCAGTGGATATCGTTCTCCCAACTCTCCTTGATAAGTTCGACAAGGTTGAAGGGGATGCCTATCTCATGGAAGAGGTTGTTGTCAATGACATGCTGTGCCGCCTCGATGAACATCTCATAAAGCGTATTGCCCGCTTCATAGTAGGCTTCAGCCTCCTGCGGTGTCAGAACTACAAGTTTGTCCGAGACATAGGGTGTTTCGTCACTGTCGGTATGCCAGACAAAGCCAAGCGATTCGAGATAGTCGGTAGTAAGCGGTGAGACTTGAAGAAGTTTGACCATACTCAACCGCCGAAGAAGCCGCCGCTTCTTGAAGTGCTCTTCTTGCCACCAAAGAAGCCGCTGCGTTTGGTTGTGCTCTTGCGTGCTTTGCTGAAGCTGTTTTTGCTGCGCTGGTAGGTCGAGGGTGACTTGTAGCCCGCCTTGCGGTTGTTCTGGTAGTTCTGGTTGCCAAAGAGTTTACTGCCTATCCAGGAACCGATAATCGCTCCCGCGGCAGAGGCTAGAATGGCTTCACCTAGCCCCATACCGCCCTGCATCTGTGCCTGGGCATCCGGTTGAGTCAGCGGGGAGGTACCGTTGTCGATTTTGGCAGCCTCCTGTTTGACCAGGGCATCCATCTCCTCTTTGGTCAGCACCTTTTCGGTACCGTCAAGTTTTTTGAGAATGATGCGTGTCTCGTCGGAGGGGAACTCATCTTTGATCTTGTATTTGCCGGGAGCGGTCTCTTCGATAACGACAAAGGCACCTTTTGCCTGAGGCTGCTCCTGTGACGTCTTCTGCTCACATCCGGTTAGCCCGGTAGCAAGGAGGGCGCCAACACCTGTGAGCGCAACGGTAGAGAGTGTTCTGATGTATTTCATTAGTCGGTTTTCCTTATGAGAAAGATAAGAGAATTTTTATAGGAGTATCATAGCGAAAAAGTGGTTAATGGGGAAATGTTTGCAGGAAGGGAAGGCTCCTGCAATAAAAAGGGAAGAAGAGGGGGGGATTAGTCCATCTGCTTTCTAAGGAATGTCGGGACATCGAGGATATCCTCATGGTCACCGTCGTAACCGACAACCTTTCTGCCGGAGAGTGTGTTGATTGTATTGATGCTGTTTGCATTGCTGCCCAGCAGTGTCTCCTGTTTCTTGACAGTTGTCGGTTCAGGAATGGCGTTCTTGTCTTCAAAACCAGTCGCAATAATAGTGATCTTCACTTCATCGATCGCCATATCCGGATTGGTGGTCGTACCGAAGATGACGGAAGCATCCTCGTCTGCACTCTCTTCGACAATGCTCATCGCTTCACCGATCTCCATGATAGGATAGTCGGGGTGGATATCGAAGTGTACCAGTACACCCATCGCACCATCGATGGAGATGTTGTCAAGCAGTGGTGATTCGATGGCTGCTTTTGCCGCATCGTATGCTGCGTTGGTACCGGCGCTGTAGCCTGTACCCATCAGTGCGAGTCCTCTATGGCTCATAACGGTTTTGACATCGGCGAAGTCGAGGTTGATGTCGTTGTCACCGTGAGAGAGGATCACCTTCGAGATACCGCCCACTGCCTGGGCAAGGATATCATCTACCATACGGAAGCTCTCTTTGATACCGAGGTTCTTCTCTACGATGGAGAGAAGCTTTTCGTTTGGAACTACAATGATGGAGTCACTCTCGCGCTTGAGCTCTTCAAGACCCTCTTTGGCAAGCTTCGTACGCTTGCGTCCCTCGAACTTGAACGGGCTTGTGACGATGGAGACGGTCAGTGCACCCACCTCTTTGGCTGCCTGTGCGATGATAGGCGCTGCCCCGGTTCCGGTACCGCCGCCAAGACCGGCAGAGATGAAGACGATGTCGGAGCCTTCGAGCATCGCTTTGATGTCTTCAAAGCTCTCAAGTGCCGCTTCACGCCCCTTTTCAGGCACCATTCCGGCACCAAGACCGCGTGTGGCGTTCATGCCAAGCTGCATCTTGTAGGGTGCCAGTGAGGTTTCAAGTGCCTGGGCATCGGTATTGGCAACGATCAGGTCGATATTGTTGATCCCCTCCTGAATCATGTGGTTGATCATGTTTCCACCACCGCCGCCTACACCGATCGCCTTGATCTTCGCACCGTTTGTCTGGCACTTCGTCTCTACAATGTCTATTTCAAACTCTTCCATTTTCTTCCCCCTTTTTAGTGTTGTATCTTAAAATAACTGTTTTGCCCAGTTGGCAATCTTTTTGAGAGCACTGCTCTTCTCCGCATTGGGATCGGGCAGGTCGTCAAAAACGATTGTCTCAGGCTTCTCTTCCTCTGCCTGCTCTTTTCTCTTTGGTGCAGGTGTCGGCTCCTCTCTGTGCTGTTCTTGCTGATTGAGGCGTATATCTTCAAGATCATCGGTATGCTCCGCTTTGGAGTGGAGCATCTCATTGTTGAAGTTGATCTCGTACTGTGTATGTTTGCCTGCTCTGTAAAGAAGCAGACCTACTACAGTGGCAAATGCAGGATCCTTGAGCTCTTCGAACATCCCCTCGATCTCCTGCGGTTTGCCGATACGTACAGGCATCGCAGGAAAGATCGACTGGGCAAGCTCCCGGATACCCTTGAGCTTGGTCATGCCGCCGGTAAGAATGATACCTGCTCCGATCTGCTCTTTGAGTGCAGATTTCTCCAGAGATTTCGCAAGGATCATCAGTGCCTCTTCAACACGTGCGAAGATAACGGAGTGGACAATCTCCAGAGAGACGCCGTTGCGGTTCTCTTCGTCGCCGATGATGGGCAGCTCGATCACTTCATTACTTGTCTCAATCAGGTTTCCATGGCGTATCTTGACACTCTCCGCAATCTGCAGTGGTGTGTGCAGTGCCATGGAGAGGTCGTTGGTAATATGGTTGGAGCCCACACCGAGGAAATCGTTGTAACGGATGGAGTTGCCCACATGGATGACAAGGTTGCTTGTCTGTCCGCCAAGGTCGATAACAGCGACACCGAGCTCCTTCTCGTCATTATCCATAACGGCAATGGCCGAAGCGTAACCGCTGAGAACGATACCGTCAATTTCAATGCCGGCAGAGCGTACCGCCTTTTTGAGGTTGGAGAGATTGGACTTCTGTGTCATAATGATGTTGACATCCACCTCCATACGGCTTGCATTCATTCCGAACGGATCTTCGATGAAGTCCTGGTCGTCCACTCTGAAGTTGTAGGGCAGCACATGGATCACCTCGTACTCGTTGGGAACGTTGGCGTTGTAGAGCGCTGTCTGCATTACACGGTTGATCTCTTTGATTGAGATATCCTTGTGGGGAATGTTGACGATACCTGTAGAGTTGAGGCTCTTTGCATAAGCGTTGGAGATGGAGACGGTTGCAGAGGTAATATTGCTGCCTGCTATACGCTTTGCATCACTGACCGCTTTCTTGATGGACTTGGAAGCCAGTTCGATGTTGGTAATGGCACCCTTTTTGATACCCTGGGATTTTGTGATACCGTGGCCCAGTACCTGAACCTTGCCGTTATCGATTTCTGCGATGATCGCACAGACCTTCGTAGAACCGATATCGATCGCTAAAACTGTATCACTCAATTTTTGAGTCCTCCCACATAGACTTCGGTCGGATACTTCTCGGCCAGAACCTGGATCAGGTTGGATTCGAAGACCCTTGGTTTGATTGTATTGACAGTTTCCTTGACACGTTCCGTGAGGTTTGCATCAGGAGAGAGGTGCTTTTGCGCCATAATGTCGTAGACTACAACTTTATTCGATAGCCTAATAATACCCTTTTCTTCTAAAGATGTAAAGAGTTTTTGTAAAAATTGTAAACTTTCCTGGGAATTTAGCCCTTCGAGGTTGTCAGCGTCACTCAAAGTGACAAAGTCCGAAACGGTTGCATTGCTCTCATCGATGCTCTTGAGCTTCTCTTCTGCCAGTGCTGCAAGTGCTTTCTGTTTCGCTTCGGCTTCATACTCTTTTGTCACAAGCGGTTTGGCCTCTTCAAAGGTCATCACTTTAGGCTCAATGACCTTTTCAATTTTGACGGTAACATATCGGGTATTGACAACTTTCGGTTTGAGTATGCTTCCGGCATCGTGCTGCTGAATCTCATCCCAGACTGATTTGGAGAGGCTTGGATCGTTCAGAGGAAGGGTTACGCTCTCCTGGGCGTCCTGCTTGCCTTTTTTGAAAGCGATGTAGGCACGCTGTGCCGTCTTTTTCGTCTTTTTGATCTTGTAGTCTTTGGTGACCTTCTCTTTTGCCTCTTCGAAAGTCAGCTGTTTACCGTTTTGGTCGATGTAGTTGAAACTGTTGGTATCGAAGAATGTTTTGAGTTCATTTTCGTTAACAGGTGTGTCGGCACTCTCTGTCCAGAGCAGGGAAAGGGTATATTTTTTCGCTGTCTTGAACTCTGTTTTGTGTGCTTCCCAGAAGGCTTTGAGCTTGGCTTCATCCAGAGGAGGGTTGACATCGGCAAGGGCAAGCACTTCATACTTGAACTTGTCAGCGACATTCAGTGCAGCGCCTATGGTCTCCTCCTCAAGGGGAAGGCTTTCGACATTGAGCAGTGCCAGCAGCTTGTTGATTGTCAACTCTTCGCGCAGACGTGCTTCGAAATCCTTGGCTTTCATGCGGCGGTTTTTGAGGAACATGTCGTAGATGCCACGATCGAACTTCCCGTTTTTCTGGAATCCCTTGATAGACTGCAGTGTCTGGGCAAGCTCCTCATCGGAGACGATGACACCCATTGCCTGCGCATAGTTGAGCAGTCTCGCCTGTGTCTCAAGTGTTGCGAAGGCCTGTTGGACCAGTCCCATCTCTTTGGCCTTCTTCTCGTCGAACTGACCCTGGAACATTTCGTTGTAGCGGGTGTAGAGATCGCTGTATGCCTGGTTGAGTTTGGCCTGGGAGATCTCGATGTCACCGACTTTTGCGACATTGCCCGCTTTTTTCCCGAAATCGTAGCTTCCCCAGCCTACAAATCCGGCACCGATGAACGCGATGGTGGCGATCCAGATGGTCCATACGAGGTACCGGTTGTGTTTCTGCATCCAACTTATCATATTTTTATCTGCCTTCTATGGTAAAATTTGTATAATATTTTAGTCAACTTGTGGTTAATACCAATTGAGTTCCCTGAAAAAGCGCCGGTTTCACTCAATAGCTCTGGCAGTCGCAAACGGCAAAGCCGCCCTACGGGTTGAGTGCTCCTTTGTCGCTATCGAGTGAAACCTGATTTTTAGCCTTGCATAGAGAAGGCAAATTGTAGTTTAAAAGGACATTCCGTAGTGAAGAACCGTAACGAAGAGATGATGCAAAGGGACCTTGCGGTGATCTGGCATCCATGCACCCAGATGAAAGACCATGAAAGCCTCCCGCTGATACCTGTCAAGTCGGCAAAAGGGGTGTGGCTGTACGACTTCGAGGGCAATGCCTATATTGATGCGATCAGCTCCTGGTGGGTCAACCTTTTCGGCCATGCCAATCCCTATATCAACAGCCGTATCAAGGAGCAGGTTGATACACTTGAGCATGTGCTTCTTGCGGGCTTTACCCATGAACCTGCCATAGAGCTTGCACACCGTCTTGTCGCCTTGACACCCCAGACCCTGCAAAAGGTCTTCTATGTTGACAACGGCTCGAGCGCAGTGGAGGCGGCACTGAAGATGAGCTACCACTGTCACCGCAACAACGGCAAGAAGAAGTCACTCTTTCTTTCGTTGACAAACTCCTATCACGGAGAGACTATCGGTGCACTCTCTGTCGGGGATGTGGCGCTTTATAAAGAGACCTACGAGCCCCTGCTCATTGCCAATGTGCAGGTTCCTGTGCCAAAGGACCAGAGTCCGGAGGCGGCGGCCGAGGCGCTTGAAGCGCTTGAAGCGATGCTCAGGATGCGCGGAGATGAGATTGCCGCATTCATTGTCGAACCGCTGATCCAGGGGGCGGGCGGTATGCATATGTACCATCCAGACTATCTTGCCGGTGCACGGAGATTGACAACAGAGTATGACGTGCACCTCATTGCTGATGAGATCATGACAGGCTTTGGACGTACAGGCGAAATGTTCGCCTGTGAACATGCAGGTATATCACCTGATTTCATGACACTCTCCAAGGGGTTGACAGGCGGTTATCTGCCGCTTTCGGTCGTGATGACGACTGACGAGGTCTACAGTGCCTTCTACTGTGACTACAACGATTACAAAGCATTTTTGCACTCACACAGCTATACGGGCAATCCGCTTGCCTGTAGCGCTGCCCTGGCGACACTGGAGCTTTTTGAAAGGGATAATGTCATAGAAGCGAACAGGAACAAATCGCGCTATATCGCAAAAAAGCTGGCGCGTTTCAATACGCTTGACAACGTCGCTTCAGTACGCCAGCAGGGGATGGTTGCAGCCGTTGAGCTGAAGGGGTATGATCCCAAAGAGCGTATCGGGTTGAAGGTATACCGTTACGGGCTTGAGAATGGTGTATTGCTGCGTCCGCTGGGCTCGGTTGTCTATTTTATGCCGCCCTATGTCATTAGCGAAGAGGAGATAGACAGGATGGTGGATGTAGCCTATGAGGGAATTAAAAAATTAATAAGTAAAAATTAAAAGGGAAAAAGGAGAGGTGAGGAAGGGAATCTATTTCCCAAACAGCTTTCCAAAGAGCCCTTTGTTGGCTTTGCTGAGACGTTCGTAGTGCGGTTTGGCACGCTTGATGCCAGCTTCCATCGCCTCTTTGTAGAGTACTTTGGCACGCTCTTTGTCCTTTTCGATACCGATGCCGTGTTCGTAGAGCTGTGCAAGGTCGCAGACGGCTTCGGGGTAGTTGTCGTCCATCGCCATACGGTTGATGAGGGTAAAGGCTTCCGGGATATTCTGTTCGAGCAGATCACCTTTAAAGAGTGCACGCGCCAGTATAAACTGGGCATATGTGGAGTGTGTTGCAGCGGCAATGAGCAGCAGCTGAGCCGCTTCGGCCCTCTCTCCCTCTTTGGCAAGCTGCATGACTTTCTCTATTAGCGACTCGATGTCAGTTTCGGTGTACCCCTCGTTTGCAATCTTCTGCAGCCAGTCGTTGACCGATTCAAGAGACTTGGAGGGTAGTTCTGCCGGTGGGTATTGCGTCAGCATATTTTTGAGCTTCTGGTCAATATAGGGAATGGGCTCATGAAACTCTAATTCGTCAGTGGCTTCGGGTCGTTCCTGGGGAGATTCATCGTTGTCACCCATGGCGACTACCGGTTCCGGAACGACAGGATTCTCAAACTGCTGAAGTGTATCCTCTATGAACTCCTCTTCATCCTCCTTGACGGCCTCTTCAAGAAGAGAGTCCGGGAAATCCGTGTCGTTTGGCAGTGCAGAGGTATGCTCTTCCTGGGAATCGGCATGTGGCTCTTCAAGAAAAAAGTCATCCTTCTCTATGTCACTGTTGTCAAAAAGAGAGGTATCGTTTTCAAGAGTGAAAAAATCATCTTCCTGTTCCAGGCGGGTTCGTTTGATATCGATATTGTCAGAGAGGATTTCGTCACTTTTGAGACTGAGCAGGGCATCGTAATTGATACTGCTTGGCTCTTTTGGGGAGGCTGCATTGCCGGTAGGTGTGTCGGAACCGACAAAACCCTCAATATCGACAATCTCTTTGACATTCTCAGGTTCCTCTTTTGCCGGTACTTTGAAGAGATCGAACTCTTCGATGATGGCCTCTTCATCTTCAGGTGAAGGAGTTTCATTTTGGATTGTACGCTGTAGAATGACCTCCGGAGGTGTTTCTATGTACTCGGTAATGAGTGGCAAAGTTTGGGCATAGTTTTTTGCTTCCAGACCCCGAAGGATCTCCTGGATTTTCTCATCGGTTCTCAGTGGAGAGAGTTTGAGTATCTGCAACTGGATCGTTTCGTCATCTCCAATGGAGATGGCGGTTTTGATGATACTCAAGCGTTTCTGGGTCTGGTTCATGCACCTGTCCTGTGAAGTGTAGTGGCAAAAAGTATAACGAATCTTTGCTTTACACTTCTGTCGTCAATTACGACACTTCTGAAGGGAAGAAGTCTTTAGTTGTAGTGTGTGGCAAGGACATTGTCAATACGTTCGATTACTTTGGAGATCTCTTTGGGATAACGCGCCAGCTCCTGCATCGTCTCTGCCGGAATCTCACGTTTTTCATCGATGTCATCAAGCATTGTCAGGTAGCGCATAAGAAGGTCACGTTTCTGTGCGCACTCCTGGCACATATGCAGACTTTCGCAGATACTGTCATTGAGATGGACATAGGCGTGTTCGGTTGCATCGATAATGGAACGCAGGTACTTTGACTGCAATATCTCTTCGGGTTTGAGCTCTTTACCCAGAGCGATCTGGATCATTTCAAATTTTGCTTTGATCGTTTCAATCATACTTTTGGTGTCCATAAATGCTTCCTCCTGAAACGGCAATATAGTTTTGTTTTATCGTCAATTTGAAGTGTAACGGAACTTAGCTTAAGTAAAAATAAATCTATAGATTAACTAAAGATTATTGCTGAGTGCCAACAGTCTGCAGGAGTTCTCCAAAATAGCGATCTTCTTCGCCATTTCGGTAATATCTCTGTCATAGGCGATGAGGCCAAATCCTTTTATGAGTAGCAGGTGTGTGTCGTTCTTGAGAAAGAAGCGCGATATTTCGTAGGGTGCACGCTCTATCCAGTCCTCAAAATTTTTTGGATCGTAAATGACTACTTCGCCAAGTGTCTGTTTACCATAGTAATCCTGTGGAGAGACCTTTCCGTGCCTAAGAGAGAAGGCCGTTGCATAAGGCGGCATGGTGTAGCTGACATATTTTGCGTTGGGAATGCTCTCATAGATATGTTCATGGATATGCACATCGTTATTCGCGAGGCTCCAGCGGTAGTCGCGCTTCTGGCAGTCAAGACGCACAAGAGAGGCTTCGGTCACTTCGTTGAGAATGGTATCTTTGGAGTTGATGATGAAACCGTTGGCGGTGACCCTTGCCGAGATGGAGCCGTGGA
>JALWLU010000102.1 GCA_026996325.1 Sulfurovum sp. | reverse complement strand
GATGGCATAAAAAAAGCCCGACTCCCCTTTCGGGAAACCGGGCTTTGGAGGAAGTAATATAACTTAAATGGGCGGAGTACCCATGCGACTGGCCGTATTCACAGCAGAGGCTTACTCAACCTCTGCGTCGATGACATCGTCATCGTCTGCTTTCTTGCCTGCGTCACCGCCGGCTGCGCCTTGCTGTCCACCCTGCTCTTTGGCGTAGACCGCTTCGGCAAGCTTGTGTGACTTCTCGGTCAGCGCTTTGACCTTCTCGTCGATCTGCTCTTTGGTTGCGTTCTCATCCTTGAGTACCGCTTCAAGGTCTGCAATCGCCGCTTCAATGTTCGCTTTTTCACCTGCATCGAAACTGTCGCCAAGCTCGTCAAGCGACTTTCTTGTCTGATGGATCAGCGCATCCGCCTGGTTCTTCGCTTCGACAATCGCTTTACGCTTCTCATCTTCGGCTTTGTGCGCTTCGGCATCCTGGATCATCTTTTCGATCTCCTCTTCACTCAGTCCTGACGAACCGGTGATCTTGATCTCCTGAGACTTTCCTGTACCCTTGTCAACCGCAGATACTGTTAGGATACCGTTGGCATCGATATCGAAGGTAACCTCAATCTGAGGCACCCCTCTTGGCGCCGGCGGAATACCCTGAAGCTCGAACATACCGAGTGACTTGTTGTCTTTGGCGAACTCACGCTCACCCTGCAGTACATGAATACTTACTGCAGGCTGGTTGTCTTCCGCTGTAGAGAAGATCTGTGACTTCTTCGCAGGAATGGTCGTACCCTTTTCGATCACTTTGGTCATCACACCGCCAAGTGTCTCGATACCGAGGCTGAGCGGTGTAACATCCAGCAGGAGTACATCTTTGACGTCTCCGGCAAGGACACCACCCTGGATCGCCGCGCCGATTGCGACAACTTCGTCAGGGTTGACCGACTTGTTCAGCTCTTTGCCAAAGTAAGCCTTGACCTTCTCCTGTACCAGCGGTACACGGGTAGATCCACCCACCATAACGATCTCTTTGACATCGTTCTTGGTAAGACCGGCATCCTTCAGCACGGCACCGATCGTATCGATAGTCTTCTCTACCAGATCAGCGATCAGCGATTCGAACTTCGCTCTGGTGATCTTCGTTACCAGGTGCTTCGGTCCGCTTGCATCTGCAGTGATGAACGGCAGGTTGATCTCTGTCTCCGTTGCGGAAGAGAGCTCTTTCTTCGCCGCTTCAGCCGCATCTTTGACACGCTGCAGCGCCATAACGTCCGCTTTGATGTCGATGCCCGTCTCTTTCTTGAACTCTTCAGCGACATAGTCGATGATTCTGTTGTCAAAGTCGTCACCACCGAGGAATGCGTCACCGCCAGTAGCCAGTACTTCAACAACGCCGTCACCAGTCTCAAGTGCCGTTACGTCAAACGTACCACCACCCAGATCGTAAACGACGATCTTCTCGGCATCTTTCTTGTCAAGACCGTACGCCAACGCCGCAGAGGTAGGCTCGTTGATGATACGCAGTACGTTCAGTCCCGCAATCGTACCGGCCTCTTTGGTCGCCTTTCTTTGAGAGTCGTTGAAGTAGGCAGGTACAGTAATGACCGCATCTGTCACTGTCTCGCCCAGATACGCTTCGGCATCCTCTTTGAGCTTCATCAGTACTTTCGCCGAGATCTCCTGTGGTGTATAGGTCTTGCCGCTTACCTCGATCGCACATGCACCGTTTCTGTCGATGATGTGGTACGGCAGTCTCTCTTTGGCTTCTGCCGCTTTGTCTTCGTTACACATCAATCCCATAATTCTCTTAATGGAGTAGATGGTCTTTTCGGGGTTGGTCACCGCCTGACGCTTTGCCGGCTCACCGACAAGCACTTCGCCCTTGTCTGTAAACGCGACAACAGACGGTGTTGTATTCTTCCCCTCTTTATTCGCGATAATCGCCGCCTCACCGTTGGTGTAGACCGCCATCGCGGAGTTGGTTGTTCCTAAGTCGATTCCTAATACTTTACCCATTGCTCATCCTTTATGTAGAGTTGTTTTCTAAATTTCTAATGTGAGTATACACATTTTTTCAGTGAATCGATGCAACTTTTGTTGCATTGAGTCACTTTTTGTCAAGTTTTTGTTTGGCGGTGCTCTCCAGCCTCCGCGGTTGCTCTGGTTTCGCACCTATAAACGTGAGATTTACTCACGTTTACTTAGCGGTGCTCACCATTGCCGGTCTGAGGACACGGTCTTTGATGGTGTAACCCTTCTGCATCACCTGAACGATGTCGCCACTGTCGTGTTCGTCACTGTCAACTTGCATAATCGCCTGGTGTACTTCAGGATCAAATCCGCCTTCACACGAAATCTCTTTGATATGGTTCTTCTCAAGCACCTTTCGAAGCTGCTCGTACGTCAGCTTGACACCCTCGTGCATCTTCTCAAGCACTTCGGGCGCGTTCTCTTTGTCCGCACTCTCGATGGAGCTGAGCGCATTGTCGAACGAATCGAGTACTGCCAGAATATCCTTTGCAAAACTCTCGTTCGCATAGGCTACAGCATTGGCCTTGTCTTTCTCCAGACGCTTCTTTGCATTTTCAAAGTCGGCATGCGCTCTGATGTACTTGTCTTTGTACTCAGCCGCTTCCGCTTTGGCCGCTTCAAGTTCACTCACTTCATCGCCTTCTTCATTTTGTGAAGCTTCAGTCTCTTCGACTGTCTCTTCGTTTTGAGTCTGTTCAAGATCTTTCTCTGTCTCTTTACCCATACAGACCTCCTTTTTCCTAAACTTTGCACCCGTTTTCAAATGCATTGGATGCATTATACAACATTGAGTGCTAATTTGTCAAGTCTTGATGTCATATTTTATTTAATAAAGTTTAGTGTAATTGACTAAACTTTATTAAATAGGGACAAAATGCTCTACTTCTAAGTACAGGTTATTGCGCTTTAGGCGCTTTTTGTTGTCATATGACGAACATTGATGTTGGGTGTCGCACAACACGCTGCTAAAACAATACAATGACAGTCACAGTTCTGCCAAAGCGGGCAAACGTGTGTATTCTAAAAGGGGAAATGGGGGGAGTGTAAAAGAAAAAAGGTTTTGCTGCCGGGCGCAAGGCGTCCGACACAGGTGTTAAAAAATGAAGATTAGTTACGAATTCCGAGTTCGTCCTTGATCTTGTGCCATCTCTCGATGTCAACTTTCTTAAGGTATCTCATCAGTCTTCTTCTCTGACCGACAAGTTTGAGCAGACCGAGTCTTGAAGAGTGGTCCTTCTTATTCGTTTTAAGGTGCTCAGTCAGGTACTTGATTCTCTCTGTGAGCAGAGCTACCTGTACTTCTGTTGAACCTGTATCGTTTTCGCCTCTTGCGTATTTAGCAATAATTTCTGCTTTTTTCGCCTGATCCAAAGCCATAATGACCTCCTGATTGGTATAGTGAATTCCCACTTGTAAAAATGAGTCCGGTATTCTACCACAACAACCTTGCATAGGACTTAGGTGACTGCCATGCAAAAAGGTAAACCAAAATTTAAATCTGAAATGCAATTTCTAAAAATCTGATAGGAGAAGTTGTAATTTTTGGATTTGAAGAGGTTAAATGCTAAACTCTCTTCTTTATCCGACCAAAGAAAGGAAGAGAATGTC
>JALWLU010000101.1 GCA_026996325.1 Sulfurovum sp. | reverse complement strand
GTTATCGTCACTGTCTACAGCGACAGAAGCTTTACATTCGAAACCAAGCAGCCGCCTGCATCGGACCTGATCCTCAAAGCGGCAGGACTGAAAAAGGGTACGGACAATCCGCTTCTGAACAAAGTCGGTTCGATCACGAAAGCGCAGCTTGAAGAGATCATCGACCAGAAGATCGCGGACCTGAACACTACAGACAGAGAAGCAGCGGCAAGAATCCTTGCAGGCAGCTGTAGAAGTATGGGTGTAGAGATCGTAGACTAAGTTCTACCTTGAACAATCACAACCACATGATTTAAAAGATGTGGGAGCATAATAAGCGGAGAAAACAATGGCAAAGAAAATGAGCAAAAGAAGAGAAGCACTTCTTAAAAAAATCGACCCGACAAAAAAGTACAGTGTAGATGAAGCGATGGCTACACTCAAAGACCTCAAGTCTGCGAAATTCGACGAGACTGTCGAAGTGGCACTGAACCTGAACGTTGACCCGAGACATGCTGATCAGATGGTAAGAGGGTCTGTTGTTCTTCCTCATGGAACGGGTAAAGACGTCAGAGTTGCCGTATTTGCAAAAGATGCAAAGGCAGATGAGGCAAAAGCGGCTGGTGCTGACCTGGTTGGTTCAGACGAGCTGATCGAGCAGATCCAGGCAGGTAACATCGATTTCGATACTGTTATCTCTACCCCTGACATGATGGGTGTACTTGGCAAGGTAGCGAGAATCCTCGGGCCAAAAGGTCTGATGCCTAACCCTAAAACGGGAACTGTAACTATGGACGTCGCAAAGGCGGTTAAAAATGCCAAAGGCGGACAGGTAAACTTCCGTGTTGACAAAAAGGGTAACATCCATGCCGGTATCGGTAAAGTCTCTTTTGATACTGAGAAGATCAAAGAGAACTTCACTACCTTTATGGAAGCGATCAACAAGGCAAAGCCGGCATCTGCAAAGGGTAGATACATCACAAACGCAGCTGTATCTCTGACAATGAGCCCGTCAGTGACACTTGACACTGCTGAAGTAATGGATATCAAGTAATCTTGAAGTGCAGCGGAGGTTCGCCTCTCTGCGTGTACTAATTTTCATCGGTAAAAGTGCGCTTTTACGGCTGAAGACTTAGGCTTGCCAAGGTCTTGATCTTAGACTGAAGATAACGGGGGCGAAAGCTTAATTAGCCCTGTAGAAATGCCGGGCGGGTACCCTGGGTACACCCTGTTTGAAGGTCGGAAGGAGTAGAAATGACTAGAGCTAGAAAAGAAGAACTTGTAGCAGAGATGACCGATGCGTTCAAAAGCGCGGGTGCTATTATCGTCTGCGACTACAAGGGTATGACTGTAGAAGAGCTCGAAACCGTGCGTAATATGGCGCGCGAGGAAGAGACAAAAGTCAAGGTCATCAAGAACAGACTGGCTGCGATCGCATTGGAAAATGCAGGATGTGAGCCGGTTGACTTCAAAGATACCAACCTTGTTATCTGGGGTGACACTCAGGTACTCCCTTGTAAGATCGCTGACAAAGCGGCTACACAGTTCAAAGAGCACTTTTCAATCAAAACCGGTTTGATTGAAGGTAAAGTTGCGTCTATGGAAACCATCAACGCGATGGCGAAACTTCCAACAAGAGACGAACTGCTTGGTATGCTTCTCAATGTTTGGAATGCACCAATCACCAACTTTACTATCGGCTTGAAAGCGCTTGCTGAGAAGAAAGAATCAGAAGAGGCATGAGAAGCGTAAAGCAAATGACAACTGCTTGTCATTTGTAGCTTCGGAACCGGAACGGTCGTAACGGAAGTGAAGCCGTGAAGGCGAAGGTGAGAGCCGCACGGCTCTTTTGACAAGAGGTAACTCTTGATAAAATCTGAAACAAAAATGGTTCATAAAAGGAAAAAACTATGGCAACAACTAAAGAAGATGTATTAGAATTTATTTCTAACCTTTCTGTGCTCGAGCTTTCTGAGCTTGTAAAAGAATTCGAAGAGAAGTTCGGTGTAACTGCGCAGGCGACTGTCGTCGCTGCAGGTGCAGCGGGCGGTGCTGCTGAGGCTGCTGAAGAGCAGACTGAGTTCAACGTCGTTCTGACTGATGCAGGTCCTAAGAAGATCAACACGATCAAAGTTGTAAGAGCGATCACAGGTCTTGGACTCAAGGAAGCGAAAGCTGCTGTTGAAGAGACACCATCTGTACTGAAAGAGGGTGTTTCCAAAGAGGAAGCAGAAGAGCTTAAGAAGCAGATCGAAGAAGCTGGCGCTTCTTGTGAGCTGAAGTAAGCTTTACGTTTTACCGGGGGCCTGTGCCCCCATTGTGTGTTACCCAACTGCCTCGGGTACAGCGATAAACTATTCGGAGACATTTCATACCCTCCTCTAATAGTTTCTTAGTGTGCCTGACTTTGAACCTTTGTACCGTGTTCAATAGTATAAACGACAACCATTCATAACCAACCATCACCATAAGGATAACCATGTTAAATTCTTTGCATTCTGGTAACAGACTTCGTGTCGACTTTTCCAAGACACCCAGAGAGATAGAGATCCCCAACCTGCTCCAGCTTCAGCAAAAGAGTTACGAAGACTTCCTCATGCTCGGTGAGAGAGACCGCAAGAACTCTACACTCGAGAAAGTTTTCCGCTCCGCATTCCCCATTCACGATCAGCAGAACCGTCTGACACTGACATACAAAAACTCAGAAATTATCAAACCTAAATATACAGTCAGAGAGTGTATGGAGAGAGGGCTGACCTATGCCGTTTCTCTGAAGATGAACATCGAACTGATCATCTGGAACCGTGACGAGAAGACGGGTGAGAAGCTTGACCCCAAAGAGATCAAGCAGCAGGCGGTTTTCGTCCGTGACATTCCTTTGATGACTGACAGAACCTCGTTCGTTGTTAACGGTGTCGAGAGAGTCATCGTCAACCAGCTGCACAGAAGCCCCGGAGTCATCTTCAAGGAAGAAGAGGGAACCACAGTCGGCGGAAGTCTGCTCTACTCTGCGCAGATCATTCCTGACAGAGGAAGCTGGCTCTACTTTGAGTACGATGCAAAAGATATCCTCTATGCGCGTATCAATAAAAGAAGAAAGATTCCTGTTACGATTCTCTTCAGAGCGCTTGATTACTCCAAAGATGATATAGTCAAACTCTTCTATCCGACAAAAGAGATCAAGATCAAGGATAACCGTTTCCTCGTCAAGTTCGACCCTAATGATTTTGGCGGACGTGCTGAGTACGATGTCAAAGACATGGACGGCAATGTGGTTGTCAGTGCCGGCAAGCGTCTGACGAAGAAGAAGGCGCAGAAGCTCATCGAAGAGGGACTGGAGTGGATAGAGTATCCGCTTGACGTACTGATGGAGCGTCACCTCGCTTCCCCTGTCATCGATCAGGAGAGCGGCGAAGTGCTTTATGATGTCGTCACTCCGCTGGATGAGGCGAAACTCAAAAAGATGATCGAGCAGGGTATCGACAGTATCGAGATTATCAATGATCTTGCAGAAGGTACCGACAAGTCGATCATCAATGCTTTTATTGCCGACCAGGAGAGCCTCAGACTCCTCAAGCAGACCGAAGAGATCGATGATGAGAACGTTCTCTCTGCAATCCGTATCTACAAAGTGATGAGACCGGGTGAGCCTGTTACACCGGAAG
>JALWLU010000100.1 GCA_026996325.1 Sulfurovum sp. | reverse complement strand
CTTGATATTTGTGATCTTCTGGGCAAAGAGAAGAGAGCCGACAAGCAGCCAGGAGAGTACGATTTTTCTGATCATAAAGTCACCTTGAAATAATTTGTACTAATTTTATCGTTTTTTCAATAAGAGCCGTATGAAAAGATGCTATAATCTCGGCAAACGCCGCCTGCAGCCGGGCTTTGGCGACAATTTTGTTTTCAAAAGAGGGATCAATGCAAGCAGAAGAGATCGGGTTGAAGCAGATAGGTATTGTGGGGCTTGGACTGATGGGCGGTTCACTGGCACTTGCACTCAAAAAGAGCGGTTCAGAGTGCCGCTTTCTAGGTCTTGACCACAACCCAATGCACTGCAAAGAGGCACTCGATCTTGGTATTGTCGATGAAGTTGTCGATTCGCTCGACGCTCTCTCCCACTGTGATATCATCGTTCTGACCATTCCTGTTGACGGCATCATCGCCGTTGCACAGCAGCTCAAACCCGCCAATCCAGACTGCACCGTCATCGACTTTGGAAGTACCAAAGCGAAAATCTCGGCAAGCATTCCAAAAGAGACCCGACACTTTTTCGTTACCGCCCACCCGATGACAGGTACCGAAAAGTTCGGTCCGACTGCGGCACTGCCAGACCTCTATGAAGGGAAGGTGGTCGTCCTGTGTGACCTTGAAAAGAGCGGTAAAGCACAGCAGGAGACCGCCAGGGCACTCTTTGAACGCCTTGGTATGAAGATGGCCTTCATGGGAGCCGAGGAGCACGACAGGCATGCCGCGTTCATCTCTCACATGCCCCATGCACTCAGTTTCGCACTTGCCAACGCTGTTATGCGGCAGGAGGATCCTGAAAGCATCGTCGCACTTGCAGGTGGCGGTTTCAAAGATATGAGCCGTATCGCCAAATCATCTCCAAGCATGTGGGAAGATATCTTCCGGCAGAACAAGACCAACCTCATCGATGCCATCGAAGCCTTCGAAAAGGAGCTGAAGATGTGTCGCAGTATGGTCGAAAAGGAGGAGTGGGAAGCGCTCAACGGCTGGATGCAGGAGGCCAACAGCCTCCATGACATTCTATAGCCTGTACCGGAACGTAACCAGCACGCTTACAGGCATCTGCACACTGTTTTTTATCACCTCTTTGAGCCGTTGCTTCTCCTCGGCAGAGAGTATACCCGATGCGATCACTTCACAGCGCACCTCCACCCCCTCGTTCTGAGGCACAACATCGATATGTGTCAGCGTCACATCGTGTTTTTGCAGTCTGAAGGTAACATTAGTCAGCTTATGCTGCAGGAATATATTGGTCTTCATCTGTTCGAACGCGCTGTAGAGCGGTACGGCGACAACCAGAACGATCATCAGCCAGATGGTAACCCCTTTTTTTGCAATGGCGATAGGCGAATAGCCAAGCAGCATGAAGGTCAGTGCCGCTGCCAGAACAATGCCTACCAGGTTGGTCAGAAAGAGCAGAAATGCCGAAGAGAACATATGCCACTCTCCCCAGCCAAGCCCGACGCCTGAAACCGCAATGGGCGGTACCAGTGCAACGGCGATCGCCACACCTGCAAGCGAACCGGAGATCTTTTCGTTGCTTTTTGCGTATGCCGCCGCCGCTCCCGATGCAACCGCCACAAAAAGGTCAAGGATTGTCGGAGAGAGCCTTCCTGCCATTTCAGTTGTCAGCTTGGCAATGGGCGTCAACCAGGCGATCACGGCAGCGGTCAACAGGACTGAGAGCACGCCTATGGCAATGGTACGTACCGAAACCAGCTCCAAAACAGTGTCCTGGCGCAACACCCCCATGCTCAGGCTCACTATGGGCTGCATCAGCGGTGCAAGGAGCATCGCGCCGATGATGACCGAAGCAGAGTTAATAAAGAGTCCAAAGGTGGCGATCATCGTTGCCAGTATCAGCAGTGTCATAAACGTTGAAGTGAGTTTCGCCTCTTCACGCAGTGTGGAAAAAAGCGTACTGTACTGCTCCTGCGATGCGTGTGAAAAGAAGGGGATAGCCTTGCTCAGATAGCTTGCACTCTCCTCATCGCTGGGCAAATGGTCTATCTTGGCACTGTTCTTTCCCTTGACTGCTTCGGATTGCTTCTGCCAGAAGGCTTCCCCTACGCTCAGTGCCACCGCCTGCTTATCCACCCGAAGCGTTGCGGGTGTCTGTGTACGAAGCAGCGTGCCGTCTACGAGTACCTCAAGCGGCCTTTGCGTCTCTATTTTCAGGTATGAACCCCTCAGGTAGCCAAGCGATTTCGGCAGCACTTTGGGGGTCCATCCCGGCACCAGTGCACCAAAGAGGTAGGAGATGTACTGCAGAATGGAGGTGGGGGAGAGAATCAGCAGTGTAAGCTTTCCGTCGCTTGCGTGGATCTGTGAAGATATCAGTTTGGAAGCGAAGGTACCGTTGTCATACTCCACCGCCACCATTCCCACCGCGGAGAGTTTCAATGTCTTTTCATTCTCGTCCGTGATTGAAAAGCGCCTGTGGTGCAGCCGCCTGACCCTCTGCAGGGTATGCCAAAAGAGCTTCAGGCGTGAGAATACGCCTCTTTTTTTCAATGCGGCATCGTAGGTATCCAAAGGCGGCACATCGCCGATAACCACCTCCTGAAGCACCGGTTCGCTCTCGCAAAAGAGCATATCGATCTTCTCTTCTGACGGTTCATAAGCCAGCAGTGCGCTCTCTTTTGGTTTGGAGGGGAGCGCGAAGGTGCGCATCAGCTCCTTCTGTCCCGGAAGCGGCACAATACCCACGCTCTTCTGCTCCGTGATCGCATAGGAGAGTACCTCTTTGATCTCCCCGACACTGCCACAGACCATCAGATGGGTAAAGTGGGCGTGCGCTATGCTGAAGAGTTCAGAGAGAGGGAAAAAGAAGGCTCGCTTTTCACTTAGTGCAAACTTGACAGTTTCAAGGTAGTCCTCCTCTACACTGCCGTAGAAAAAAGCGGCATTGGCGACACTCACGATTCTCCCTCTCTTTTAGGCCAGGGAGGAGAAGTACCCGCTACTTTTTCGTATAGCGTTCCACCAGCTCCCTGAGCTCTTTTTTGTCAATGATAACATCTTTTTGCCCATTTTTCTTCGCATAGAGTCTACGTACCATCGCTTCAACCTGCGGATCTTCACTCATATGGGCATAGAGAATCTTCAGCGCCTCGGACTCTTTGAAGGGACGCGGCGCTCGCTTCCACTGAAGTTTGCCAAGCAGATACATCGTCACCATACCGCCAAGGAATGCCAGCACCAGCATCCACCATGCAGGCACACTTGCCGTTTTTTCGGAAGCCGGTGCCGAAGGTGTACCCTCTGAATGCTGCGGCAGTTTCAGGTCCGTATGCAAAGTACCGCTCTGCCCTGTCGTGCCCGATGTCTGTGCAGGAGCGTTGGCTGCACTTTTTGGTACCTCCACCTCGACAGTGTAGCCGGGGATCTCAAGCGTTTTTATCTCTTTTGTCTTCGGATCATACGCCGTGATCGTGCGTGCGGGAATCTCGAAGCTGTGATCTGCGATGAAGGCGAACTTCTTGATATAGGTGCTTTTGAGCTTATCGCCGATCACTTCCGTTTTTACTTCCGCATCGTCACTGTAAACCGTCACCCCGTCAATGTCATAATTTGGCATCTCATAGTCTTCAAGAGAGCCGTCACCCTCGATGG
>JALWLU010000099.1 GCA_026996325.1 Sulfurovum sp. | reverse complement strand
ATCGAAGCTCTCGACAGGCTTGGAGACCTGTTTCAGACGCTTGTCGGGATAGACAACAATCTCTCTGACCATCTCAGCCTCCGGTTATGTAAAGCTCTTTGTCAGAACCTGGTCGATCAGACCGTACTCCACCGCCTCTTTTGCGGACATGAAGTTGTCTCTGTCGGTATCTTTTTCGATCTGCTTGACCTTCTTGCCGGTCTTCTCGGCCAGAATATGGTTGAGCGTATCTTTGAGGCGCTTGATCTCCTCAGCCTGAATGAGAATGTCCGTCGCCTGACCCTGTGCACCGCCAAGGGGCTGGTGGATCATAATGCGGGCGTTTGGCAGCGCGTAGCGCTTACCCTCTGTGCCTGAAGCCAGCAGGAACGCACCCATCGAAGCCGCCTGACCGATACAGATCGTGACAATGTCGGGCTTGATATAGTTCATCGTATCGAAGATGGAGAAGCCACTGGTGATCACGCCGCCGGGGGAGTTGATGTAGAAGTAGATATCCTTGTCGGGATCCTGCGCCTCAAGAAAGAGCAGCTGTGCGACAATAGACGAAGCGACGGCATCGTTGATCTCGCCGCTTAGCATGATGATACGGTCTTTGAGAAGTCTCGAATAGATATCGTAGCTGCGCTCACCTCTTCCGGTCTGTTCTACTACGTAAGGGATGTAACTCATTGGTTTGCCTTTATATAAATGGTATCAAAGTGATTTGTCTAATATGTAAAGAATATACAAAAAAAAGATTAATGGGAAGCGGCGGCCGGTTAACGGCCTGCCGGCAGGCTTACTTCTCGTCGAATCCGAGGAGTTTGCCGAAGAGTTTGTCTTCGATCATACCCATCTTGACAGCCGGAAGCAGGTTGTTCTCCTGGTAGTACTTGATGACCGCCTGGGGATCCTGACCGCTCATCATCGCTTCGTAATAGATCGCCTGTGAAACTTCCTGATCCTCTACAGTGACACCCAGCTCTTTTGCCAGTGCATCGACGATGAAGGTCGCTTTGACAGACTTTTGCGCATCTTCTCTTACCTCATCACGCAGCGCTTCGACCTTTTCAGGGTTCTCCTGATAGGTCTTGAGCTCCTCTTCGCTCATCTCTCTGGCTTTGGCGTTGATCTTCTGGTCGATCTCCTGCTCAACGATGTTGTTTGGCAGGGCGAAGTCGAACGCTTCAACCAGTGCCTCTACCAGTTTCGGCTTGAGCTCCTCCTGGTAGAGTTTGGAGAGTTTTTCGTTGATAACCTGGTCTTTGAGTCTCTCTTTGAGAGTCTCTACTGTCGCTTTTTCGTCATTGAGGAGTTTTTGTGCCAGCTCGTCATTGATCTCGGCAGGTACCTGCTCCTGGATCTCGTGAAGCTTCACTTTGAATATCGCCTCTTTTCCGGCGAGGTCTTTCGACTGGTACTCTTCAGGGAAAGTGACTTTGATCTCTTTCTCTTCATCATACTTCATACCGATGATCTGATCTTCAAAGCCCGGGATGAACTGGCCTGATCCGATCTTGAGTGCAAACTTCTCCGCTTTACCGCCCTCAAAAGGCTCTCCGTCAAGGAAACCTTCGAAGTCGATGATGACCGTGTCACCGTCTCTGACCATACGCTTTCGCTTGATCTTCTGCAGTGTTCCCTGCTGCTGTGCGATCTCTTCGAGTTTCGCTTCTACCTCTTCATCTGTCGCTTCCGGCTTCTCGTAAGAGGGAACCGCTTTCTCGTACCCTTTGGTATCGACTGCAGGTCGCAGGGAGATCTCGAGTTCTACATCGATCTTCCCCTCTTTCTTGTCGTACTTCTTGAAGTTCGGCTCACCGATAATATCGCTTTTTTCAATACCTGCCTGGGAGACACCAAGGTCGATCAGCGCTTTGAGTGCATCCGCTTCGGCATCCTGCTGAAGCTTGTCGCCGTGCAGCTTCTTCACGACTGCCGGTGGAACCTTGCCTTTTCTGAAACCGTCCACTTTCATCTGCTTGCCCGCTTCTCTGGCAAGTCTGTCAACGTTCGCATCGATAACACTCTGCTCGATCTCGCCGTTTACCGATACATTCGCATCGTCAATCTTCTTTACTTCAACTTTCACAGTTATCCTTTTTACATTAAATAAAATTGGGTGATTTTATCGAAACTTTGATAAAAAACCTATTTCGCGTTCTTCTTGTCTCTCTGGACACGTTTACGCATCGCCGGATCGAGGTGCTTCTTCCTGATACGGATACTCTCAGGCGTCACTTCGATGAGTTCGTCATCTTCGATCCACTCCATCGCGATCTCCAGTGACATCTCTCTTGGCGGTACCAGTTTGATAGCGTCATCCGCACCGGAAGTACGCATGTTGGTCAGCTGTTTTCCCTTGAGCGGGTTGACCTCGAGGTCTCCCGGACGAGCTGATTCACCGATGACCATACCGTTGTAGACCTTGTCCTGCGGCTTGATGAAGAGTGTACCGCGTGCCTGAAGGTTGAAGATGGAGAAGGCAACCGCCTCACCGTCATCCATGGAGATGAGTGCACCCGGCGTACGGCTGACGACCGTACCGCTGTAGGGTCTGTACTCCAAAAAGGAGTGGTTCATAATCCCTTCACCCTTGGTGTCGGTCAGGAATTCGGAACGGAAACCGATAAGTCCACGTGCGGGGATCTCGAACTCGATACGCACCGTACCGTCAGGCATCGGCGTGAGGCTTGTCATCTCCGCTTTACGCTTTCCAAGCTTCTCGATGGCAACACCCTGGAACTCTTCGGGCACGTCGACGACAAGATGCTCGAACGGCTCCATCTTCACACCGTTCTCCTCCTTGACGACGACTTCGGGACGCGCCAGCAGGAATTCGAACCCTTCACGTCTCATATTCTCTGCCAGAATACCGATCTGCAGCTCACCACGGCCGGAAACCTTGAAAGAGGCATCTCCCAGCGGTTCCATACGCATCGCGATGTTGGTCTCCATCTCTTTTTCAAGACGCTCACGGATCTTGTTGGAGGTGACGTGCTTCCCTTCGGTACCCGCCAGAGGACCGTCGTTTACCGACATGATGACAGAGAGGGTAGGCTCTTCGACATGCATCGGATCGAGCGGTACGGGTTTGTTGGGATCACAGATGGAGTCACCCACGTCGATGTCGGAGAATCCCGCAATCGCGACAATGTCACCCGCTTCTGCCTCATCTATTTCGATACGCTCAAGCCCCTTGAATCCAATCAGTTTGCTGACACGTGATTTGACCTTTTCGCCATCAGCCTTCACCAGCATATACTCGTCACCCTTCTTCACCTTGCCGTTGAAGATACGGGCAATCCCGATACGTCCGACAAAGTTGTCGCTGTCGAGTGTAAAGACCTGCGCCTGTGTAGGGTTGTCGGGTGATCCCTCAGGGTAGGGGACCTTCTCCAAAATCGCTTCAAAGAGCGGCGTCATGTCCTTGTTCTCATCTTCGAGGTTCCACTTGGCATACCCGTCACGCGCCGCTGCATAGAGTACAGGGAACTCAAGCTGCTCCTCATTCGCATCGAGTGCGACAAGCAGGTCGAACATCTCGTCAAGTACACGGTCTGGCTCCGCACCGTCTTTATCTATCTTGTTGATGACGACAACGGGAACGAGCCCAAGTTCGATCGCCTTTTTGAGAACGAACTTGGTCTGTGGCATAACACCCTCCTGTGCATCGACAAGCATCAAAACGCCGTCAACCATCTTCAGAACACGCTCTACCTCTCCACCGAAGTCGGCGTGGCCCGGGGTGTCGATGATGTTGATCTTGTGGTCGCCGTAGGTGATGGCGGTGTTCTTGGAGAGGATGGTGATCCCTCTCTCTTTCTCGATGTCATTGCTGTCCATGACACGCTCGTCTACCTGCTGATGGGCAGCGAAAGTGCCCGATTGCTGGAGAAGTTCGTCTACCAGAGTGGTCTTGCCGTGGTCGACGTGTGCGATAACAGCGATGTTTTTGATTTTTTGCATGAAAATTCCTATCGTAACAAGGGCACGCAGCCCTCTAATTTTCGCGCATTATATCCAAAACTTACTATATTTGGGATTTAGCTAAAATTTTTGACCAAAGTTCTCTGGGAAATCATCGGTTTGACTCGATAGCTCTGGCAGGTGCAAATGGCAAAGCCACCCTGCGGGTTGAGTGCACCTTTGTCACCATCAAGTGAAGCCTTAACTGCCAGTTTTAAAGCTATAACGATAGTCCGTAAAGTTCGTGGTAGGTCTTCATCGCGTAACGGTCGGTCATCGCAGCAAGGTAATCGGCGATGACACGGTGTGCAGGACGCACGTCAAAAAGCGCTTTCTGGTGTTCGGGGAGTAGATCGTAATCTTCGCTAAACGCCTTGTAAAGTCCCTGTATGCACTGCTTTCCCGCATGCATCTTCCGTGCGATCTTCTCATGCTTGTAGAGCTTTTTGAAGAGCCGTTTTTTCAGCAGTTTGAGCTGCGTGGCCGTCTCTTTGGAGAAGGTTGCCGGCAGGGGCTCTTTCGCATCGATCGTCGCGCAGACGGGCTCCTCTTTTTTGTAGTGTGCCGTCTTCTCTTTCGAGTTTTCGATGAAATCCTCTACCAGCAGTTTGATCAGCCCCGCAACGAAACGGTGGCGGTAGAGCGGTTCGTTCTGAGCTACCCCCTCCTGTGCCACCATCGCATCGACACGCCCGCAGAGCGGCTCGTCGAGCAGATCATCGAATGTTATAAGTCCGTACTTCACCCCGTCGTCGATGTCGTGCGAGGTGTAGGCGATCTCGTCGGCGTGGTCGACCACCATCGCTTCGAGGCTGGGGTGTTTTTCGAGTGCAAAACGTTCATCGAGTCCTTCGAGAAAGGGCTTTTCGTAGGGGTAGGAGTGTTTGAGCACCCCCTCGAGTGTGGCGAAGGTCAGGTTGAGCCCGTCAAACTCCTTGTAACGCTTCTCAAGCTTCGTCAGCACACGGAAAGACTGGAAGTTGTGCTCGAACCCAAGCGGATGTCCGTCGGCTTTGAGCAGACGGTCGAGTTCGTCACCGCCCACGTGCCCGAAGGGGGTATGGCCAAGATCGTGCGAGAGGGCGATCACTTCGGCAAGCGTCTCGTTGAGTCCAAGCTGGCGCGCCAGGGTTCTGGCGATCTGGCTTACCTCCAGTGAATGGGTCAGACGGGTGCGGAAGTAGTCCCCCTCGTGGTTGAGAAAGACCTGTGTCTTGTACTCCAGTCTTCTAAACGAGCTGCAGTGAATAACCCTGTCACGGTCACGGGAGAAGGGGTCTCTGAAGTCGTTTTGAAAGGGGTGAAATCGCTCATAGGGCTTCATTGCTGTCCTTGAAAAATGTGGCATTATATATTTTTGCTATAATTGTACCCAAAATCGAACCGGAGCGGGCTATGGACAGCGGTAAAACAAGCGAAAAGTACCACATTCTCTACAAAAAACCCGAAGTGACCCTGCTGCAAGAAAGCGGTCTGGGGGTTGCAGAAATCGCCGCACGCACCTGCTACGACAGTTTCGAAAACTCTGAAAACGCCTGTATCAAAGAGGCCCCCCAACACCTCGATACCGATGCGATCAACGCCATTGAGGGCTCCAAGCTGCTGGAGAATCTTGCATGGGTGCATCACCACCACTCCATCATCGAACACGCCACGCTCAGCTACCTCATCCACGGCACCTCAAGAGGGGTGCTTCAGGAGCATGCACGCCACCGTATCCAGGCGATATCGGTACGTTCTACACGCTATACGATGTCTTCTGTCATCAACGCTTTTGTCGCTTCACTCGAAGCTGAAAGCGGATTTGACTTCTTCCTTGAAAAGCTGCTTGCGCTCGACCTCTTCGTCATCGCCGATGAAGCTTACCTTAACATAGAGATCCGTGCCATCTACGACAAACTCCGTTTCCAGTACGAAAGAGACGGCGACTTCATCACCAATGCCGTTGCCAAATCTTCCCTACCGCTGATTGAAGAACACAGGGGCAATGCCCAGGCACTCTACGAAGCGCTCGAATGCGGCAAGAAAAAGCGCAATGTCGGAGACGCCTTCAAGCACATCGTCTCGGACAACTGGAAGGTCGATATGGTCGTCACCTTCAATATCCGCAGCCTCAAGAACTACTTCGACCTGCGCGACAGCGGTGCGGCATGGTTCCAGATACGCTGGCTCGCCGAGGCGATGAAAGCGGTCACCCCGCTGAAATACCTGCAGCTGATCGATAAAAAACACAAAACTCTCTAAGGAAACCGTTACGTGAAACTTTTTAAAACCGTTATCCTCCTGCTGCTTGCCTGCACACTTGCCTTTTCCCAACCCTTGAGTATGGAGAGCATCACCGCAAACCTCAAGCAGGGCATCGCGACCAAGCTCAAGGGAAAAGACGGGAAGATCGTCAAAGAGATCTATGCCAAAACCGGCAACAGACCGCTCTGGATAGGTGATGAAAACCAGGAAAAGATGGCCCAACTGATCCAGGCACTCAAAGACCCGCTTTTCAACTACAAAAACAAACGCTTCGACCAGAAAGCGATCAAAAAACTGCTCTTCTATCTTGACAACAATGCCATATCACCCCCGAAGAAAGCGGCAGTCTATGCACGGCTCGATCTCTTGCTTACCAACTCCTATGTCAGGCTGGTGCGCTTCATTGTCGAAGGGGATGTAGACTGGGCACTGGTACAGAAAAAGTTCCAGGCGCTCAAAGAGAGTGACGACATTCAGGCGACATGGGAGATGAACCCCAAATCCTTCCCTCCCCACGGTCCCCTCATTGCCGCTGCCAAAAACGGCAATATCTACCCCTACCTGACATCACTGCTGCCGCTGGAAGATCGCTACCGCAAGCTGGTACGTCTGCTCAAGGAGTACCGTCGTATGGAGAAATTCCCAAAGATCTCCTACAGCAACTCTCCGCTGAAACTGGGTGACCGATCTTCACGCGTCAAGCAGATCAAGAAGCGGCTGCAGATCTCAGGAGACTACCCCAAGAACGCTCCCATCGACAGCAGGTTCGACGAGACACTGCGCCGTGCGGTCATCACCTATCAGAAGCGCTATCTGCTCAAAGTCACCGGTCAGGTGGACAAAACGATGACATGGTACCTCAACCAGCCTGCACGCAAGAACATCCGGGCGATCATCGTCAACCTCGACAAGACCAAGCTCTACCCCAAACGCTTCGAAAACGAATACATCGAGGTGAACATTCCCGACTTCAACCTGCGCTACTACAAGAACGGTATGATGGTCATGAAAAAAGGAGTGGTCGTAGGGCGTATCGACAGGCCTACGCCAATCTTCGATGACAAGATGGAGTATGTGGTCATCAACCCCACCTGGACGATTCCGGACAACCTCATCAAGCGTGACCTCATTCACGTACTGCGGGAGAATCCAAACTATCTAATCGACCACAACATCCATGTCTTCCGCGGCAACAAAGAGGTGGAAATCACACAGGAAGACCTCGACCCCTACGAGCACAGCGACAAGAAGGTACCGTGGCGTTTCGTGCAGTTTCCCGGAGACAGCAACGCGCTGGGGCGTATCAAGTTCATGTTCCCCAACAAATATGCCGTCTATCTGCACGACACCGACAACAAAAGCTTGCTTGACCGCCGCTACAAGGTTTACTCATCAGGCTGTATGCGTGTCGAACAGCCCTTCGAGCTCGCACAGCTGGTGCTCGAACATGCACGCAAACGCTACACGCAGGAGGATATAGAGCGCATCATCGCAACAAACAAGCCCACTACCATCCGCCTGAAGCGTCCCATTCCCGTACACATCGTCTACTTCACCGTCTACGAAGAGAACGGGCTTGCCTACTTCAAGCACGACATCTACCTCTACGACAAGATCATCGAAGAATCGACCGCAGGGCACAGGAAAGAGACCTTTACCGTGCCAAAGAAACGCTTCATCACCATCAAGAAGCAGAAGGCTGCCCAGAAGCCTCTGAGCAACTAAATCACTGCTTTCGCATCTTCACCCGCTGAAGGTGTGTCAGTGCGATCGCCATCGCATCGGTGATATCCAGCGGTTTGATCTCCTTTTTGATCCCAAGCAGCCGCTTTACCATAAATGCCACCTGCTCCTTTGCCGCTTTTCCGTTACCCGTTACCGCCTTTTTCACCTGCAATGGTGTATATTCGTAAAAATACCCCACCTCCTGCAGGATCTTCAGCGAAAGCGCACCGCGAAACTGTGCCAGCTTGAGTACCGTTTTCGGGTTGTAGGCGTAGAAGATATCCTCGATGGCCACTTCGTCGATCGTATGGGACTTGAGGATGATATCAAACCCCTCCACAAGCTCCACGATCTGCTCCTGCAGTATTGTGGTTTTGATCTTCAGCAGTCCCGCCTCTACCAGTGAAAACTTTTTCCCGTCCCAGTGAAGGATGCAGTAGCCCAGATTACGGCTTCCCGGGTCAATTCCCAAAATATTCATTCACACCTTTGTTCACAGTGTGAATAGATACTTTCACACTGCGTTAGTTGCCTTATTTTAGCTAATCTAAGCTAAAATTGCATTAGTTATTCACATCTACCATTCAAACGTTTCTGAAAATGTGAAAATCTTTGGCTGCAGGCGGAACACCCCATATGAATATCGGACAGAAAGTACTCTTTGAACTGAAAAAAGAGATCCCTGAAACGGAATATGAGCGTTACATCAAGAAACTGGTCTACGACACACGCCGCTCCAAAAGCAATATCGCCGTCTTCAACGCCCCCAATATGCTGGTAGCAAAATACATCAAAACAAAATACAGTGACAAGCTCGCCCACCTCTTCGAACTGCAAAACGATGTCAAACCGCAGATAGAGATCACCGTAGGAAAATCAAAAAGCAGACAGAGCACTCCTGTACCCAAAGTTGCTGCAGAAAAGAGCCACGGCAAGAGCACCTACCTCAACCCCTCTCTGACCTTCGAGAGCTTCATTGTCGGTGAGTCCAACCAGTTTGCCTACACAACCGCCAAAGCCGTTGCCGAAAAACCGGGCCGCCTCTACAATCCTCTCTTTATCTACGGTGGTGTCGGACTGGGGAAAACCCACCTGCTTCAAGCCATCGGTAACTACCATGTTTCGCTTGGACACACTGTCATCTACACCACGCTCGAACAGTTCATGAACTCCTTTACCTCCCACCTGCGCTCACAGACGATGGACCGCTTCAGGGAGAAGTTCAGAGAGTGTGACCTGCTGCTGATCGATGATATACAGTTTCTTTCCAGAAAGGAGCAGACCCAGGAGGAGTTCTTTCACACCTTCAACGAACTCCACAATGCCAGCAAACAGATCGTCATGACCGCCGACCGGCCGCCCAACAAGATTGCCGGACTGGTAGATAGACTGAGGACACGCTTCGAGTGGGGAATGATGGCCGATATCCAGCCTCCGGGGCTTGAGACCAAGATTGCCATCATCCAGAAAAAATGTGAACTCGACGGTATCAATCTCTCCAACGAAGTAATCAACTTCATCGCCACCCATATGGGAGACAACATCAGAGAGATCGAAGGGACCATCATCCGCATCAACGCGCTTGCCTCAATGCTCAACCAGGAAATCACCCTCGACTTCGCACAGAATGCGATCAAGGATCAGCTCAAAGAGAAAAAAGAGCATGTCACCATCGATGACATCGTCAAAATCGTCTCACGCGAACTCAATGTCAAACCCAGCGACATCAAGTCCAAAAAGCGTACCAGCAACGTCGTCAGTGCCCGCCGCACCGCTATCTACCTGGCACGGAACCTCACACCTAACTCGATGCCGCAAATCGCACTCTACTTCGGCATGAAGGACCACAGCGCCATCTCACACGCGATGAAAAAGATCGATGAGATCATCGAAAACGACGAAAATTTCAAGGTGTTGCTCGAAGAACTTTCCAACAAAATCCACACCGATACCGAAAAGAGTGCCCAAAAGTGAGAAAAAACCACTAAAAACTTGAATAAAAAAAAGATATAATTATACACAGTGAACAGATGTGAAAAACCTCTGCAGCATAATTTTCTGCAAAAGTGCCGCCAGAGTGCCGCTTGAAAGGTTTTTCACATTTTCATGGCGGGCTACTGCTATCTACTAAAGTTATTAAAAAATAAGGAGAGTCAATGAAGATCAAAGCACCCAAACAGATCATCGAATCGATACTTATCAACCTGCAGCCTTTTCTTGAAAAGAAAGATGCAAGCCAGATTACCTCCCACGTACTCTTCAAAAGCGAGGGAGACAAGTGTGTCGTAAAGGCTACAGATAGTGAAATCGGTCTGCGTATCATTACCGACCATATCCTGATAGAGGCAGAAGGTACCTTTACTGCCAACGGTAAAAAACTGCTTGATATCATTCGTATTCTCAAAGAGGGTGACATTACACTCGAACTGCTCGATGATACTTTGATCATCAAACAGGGACACTCCAAGTTCAAACTTCCTACTTTCAATCCTGAAGGGTATCCGGCATTCCCTACTGCAGAAGAGAAACCGAAAATCTCACTTGACTCTCTCAACCTAATCCAGAATCTTAAAAAGATCTCTCCTGCCATCGATACCAACAACCCGAAATTCGAACTCAACGGTGCACTCATCAACATCAAAGCAGACGCAACCGATCTGGTAGGAACGGATACAAGAAGACTTGCCATTGCTACGATTCCAAGCACGACACAGGAGACACTCTCTCTGATCGTTCCCAAAAAAGCGATCCTCGAGATTCAAAAACTCTTCCTTGACCAGATCGACATTTTCTACGATGAGACAAACCTCATCATCGCCAACGACAACTACTTCTTCTATACACGTCTGATCAATGGTAAATACCCAGACTATGAGCGTATTGTCCCCTCAAGCGTCAAACACAGTGTCAAACTGCCCAAAAAAGAGATGGTCGATGCGATCAAGATGATCACAACAATCTCCCAGGATATCAAGATGACGCTACTTAGCGATGTGATTCTCTTCAACTCTTTGAGTGCCGACAATGTCGAAGCGAAAACAGAAATAGAACTCTCTACAGGGCTCCAGGAGAAATTCGAAATCTCATTTAACAGCCGTTATCTTCTCGATTTCATTTCTCAGGTCGACAGCGGTGAATTTTTGATGGAGTTCAACGAGTCAAGCACCCCTTTCATTGTCAAAGAGGATAACTTCATCACTATCATCATGCCAATAGTAGGGTAAGCGCAATGTCAATGAGTGAAAATTCGACCAAATATATCTTTGTCACCGGAGGAGTGCTCAGCTCTCTTGGTAAGGGAATCACTGCTGCAAGCATCGGAACACTGCTTAAACATACAGGAGAGCGTGTAGGTGTTCTAAAACTCGACCCCTATATCAATGTCGATCCGGGAACCATGTCGCCTCTGGAGCATGGTGAAGTTTTCGTTACCAAAGATGGTGCGGAAACCGATCTTGACCTGGGACATTATGAGCGTTTTCTGGATACATCACTAACCCAGAACAACAACTTTACGACAGGACAGGTCTATAAGACCGTCATCGAGAACGAGAGAAAAGGGAAATATCTGGGAAAGACGATTCAGGTAGTACCCCATATCGTCAATGAGATCAAAGAACGTGTATTCCGTGCAGGTGAAGGGAAGGACATTCTCATTGTGGAACTTGGAGGAACGACGGGTGATATCGAAGGACTTCCTTTCCTTGAGACGATCCGACAGATCAAACATGAGCTTGGTAAGAACAATGTGATGAACGTACACGTTACGCTGCTTCCCTACATCAAGGCTGCAGGGGAACTGAAGACAAAACCGACGCAGCACTCGGTACAGGAGCTTCGCCGTATTGGTATTGCGCCGCATATGCTGGTACTGCGTGCGGAAGTGCCTGTCAGCAGCGACATCAAACGCAAGATCGCCTACAGCTGTGATGTGGAGGAGGATTCCGTCATCGTTGCCGAAGATGCGGCGACGATCTATCAGGTACCGCTAAACTTCCTCAGACAGGATATCCTTACCCCTATCTGCAAGCAGCTTGAACTGAGTGAGTGCAAGCCGCAGATGGATGAGTGGACCGACCTGGTACACAAGATCATCATGCCAAAGGATGAGGTGAAGATCGCCTTTGTCGGGAAGTACCTTGACCTCAAAGAGTCTTACAAATCACTCACAGAAGCACTCATTCACGCTGGAGCGCATCTTGACAGCCGTGTCAACATCAAATGGGTCGATTCGGAGAAGGTCGAAGAGGATGGTGCAGCAAAATACCTTACCGATGTCGACGGTGTACTGGTTGCAGGCGGTTTCGGTGAGCGGGGTGTGGAGGGAAAGATCCTCTCCATCCAGTATGCAAGAGAGAACAAGATTCCTTTCCTTGGCATCTGCCTTGGTATGCAGCTGAGTATGGTGGAGTTTGCAAGAAACGTGCTTGGTTATGAAGATGCCAACTCTGTGGAGTTCGACGAGCATACGAAGCATCCGATTATCTATCTCATCGACGAGTTTATCGATGCCAGCGGCTCCAAGCAGGTGCGCACCACCACCTCTCCTATGGGCGGTACACTCAGACTTGGTGAGTATGAGTGTGAAACCAAGGAGGGAAGCAGACTCAGAGAGGCATATGATGCCCCTGTCATCTATGAGCGCCACCGTCACCGCTACGAAGCCAATCCGAAGTATCGGACGGACTTCGAAGCTAACGGTATGGAGATTACCGGTGAGTCGCACGGTCTCATCGAAGCGGTAGAGGTGAAGGACCATCCATGGTTCCTCGGTGTACAGTTCCATCCTGAATTCACATCACGTCTGCAGAATGCCAACCCGGCCATTCTCTCATTTGTAAAAGCGGCGATGGCAGCATCTGACAAAGATGTCTGAACCCCTTACCCTCGAGACTCTCTCAACCCTGCTGCAGGCACGGTTTGAAGAGGGTTTTCTCACTTTAAACGATCTTCCCAAACCCCATACTTTCAAAGATATGCAAAAAGCGACAGAGCGTATTGTCGCAGCGATAGAAAATAGAGAGAAGATCACCATTATCGGAGACTATGACGTCGACGGGGTCACTGCCACTACGCTGATGCGGCTTTTTTTCGAAGAGATCGACTACCCTGTGGAGTGGATTATCCCCAACCGTTTCAGGGACGGGTATGGTCTTTCGGAAAATATCATTCCGCGTATTGAAGGGACGGATCTTGCCATAACGGTAGATAACGGTATCTCTGCCGTTCATGCAGCAAAACTCTGCAAAGAGAGAGGTATCGACCTGATCATTACCGATCACCATCTGCTTCCGCCGGAACTTCCCGAAGCCTATGCCATCATCGACCAGAAGCAGCCGGAGTGCACTTTTCCTTACGATGAGGTGTGCGGTGCGCAGATTGCGTGGTATCTGATCGCCTCTTTAAAAAACGCACTGGGTGTAGTAATCGATATGAAGTTCTATATGGAGCTAGCTGCCATTGCTATCATTGCCGATATGATGCCCCTTCGTCATATCAACCGTGCGATGGTCATAGGCGGCCTGCAGTCGCTCTCTAAGAGTCAACGTCCCGCCATCAGAGCCTACAGGGAACATGTGCAAAAAGAGGCGTTGAGTGCAGAGGATATCGGCTTTTTCCTCGGGCCTTTGCTCAACAGTGCAGGACGGATGGAGGATGCTTCCCATGCGGTGTCGTTTCTTACCGCTTCGAACATTTACGATGCCAGGGTGCGGCTGCAGCGTCTGATCGATTTCAATGAAGCGCGTAAAGCGACTGAGTCCGAAATCACCAAAGAGGCACTCAAAGTATCCGATAGGGATGCTTCCGTGATTGTCGCTGTCGGAGAGGCGTGGCACGAGGGCGTTGTGGGGATTGTCGCTGCAAGGGTGGCAAGAGAGTTGAAAAAACCCTGTATCGTACTGAGCCAAAGTGAAGAGGGGCTGCTCAAAGGCAGCGGCAGGAGTTTTGGCAGTTGCGACCTCTTTACACTGGTGGAGAAGACACGTCCTCTGCTTGCAAAGTTTGGCGGCCATGCCGCAGCGGTCGGGCTGAGTCTGGAAGAGAATAATCTTCAGCCCTTTATCGAAGCGCTTCAGGAGCACTACAAAGAATCGGATGGGCAAAATGTTGAAGATCCCGATATTGTAGGTGTACTCCATTTTAAAGAGATTACCTTTGAACTTACGGCACTGCTGAAGAAGTTCGAACCTTACGGTCAGGGTAATCCCGTACCGAAATTTCTGACACGCAATGTGCAGATAGTGCAGGCGAACAAAATGGGAAAAGAGGGCAACCACCTCCGTTTTCTGTTCGAGCAGGAGGGTATTACCCATCAGGGTGTGCAGTTCAAGACAGAAGCGGACTATGCACCGGGAACGAAAGTCGACATCGTATATACAGTGAGTGAAAACCGTTTTCGGGGCAACACCACACTGCAGTTGATGATTGAAGAGATACGAACAGAGCGTTGAACAGACTATCAAAAATTTGGTTTTTAATCTATTAAATAGTATTATAAGTCAATAGCTATCCGAAAAGGAGTAATTTATGGATAAATTTAGAGTTAAAGTAAGATTTCGGGTTGCTATTTGAGCTGTTTTTCCAAATAATAAACGATCAATTTCTTCTTCATTTCAATACCGATTCCCCGATGAATTTTT
>JALWLU010000098.1 GCA_026996325.1 Sulfurovum sp. | reverse complement strand
GTATTTGCTCTCTATGAGCTTCGCTTTTGCAATGTGTGCCTGGGATTTTGCATAGAGCAGATCGTTGATCGTCGAGACACCGCTTTGGTAGCGTACCTCTTCGATCTTTTCACTCTCTTTTGCCAAAACATACTGCTTGGTGTTGCCGCGGTAGTTCGCATAGGCCTGCTTCATCTTCTCGTACGCCTCGACAAGCGACTTTCGGAAATCAAGGAGCACCTGCTGTTTCTCGAATGTCGCTTCCATTTTGGCGATCTTCGCTCTTTGTGTCGCGGCATCGTTCTTTCCGAAGTCATAGAGTGTCCACTTGGCATTGAGACCTATCTGCCAGTTCTCCTGTGAGTTGAACTCCCCGGCGTACTTGTTGCTGCTGTCGTTCTCTCCGTAGTTGTACCCGTAGTAAGAGTTGAGTGAAACCTGTGGATAGCGCCCCGCACGGCTTTTTTCTATCCCCTTTTCCGCCTTTTTGACATTGAGCGTGGCGATGCGGACCCTGTTGAGAGACTCCGCGCGGCCAAAGAGCTCCTCTATGGAGTAGTGCGGCTGCTTTACGCTCACCTTTATGGGTGCGATGGCATCGATACGCTTCAGTCCCACCAGTGCTGCAAGCGACGCCTTCGTCATTGCGATGTTGCCCTTGAGCACCTCTTCGTAGGAGAGGTTTCCGTAGAGGTCGTTCTCCGCCTTGAGCAGGTCGACATGCGCCTTTTTCCCAAGAGAGACCTCTTTTTTGATCACCTTCGTCAACCGTTTGAGCGCCTCTACATGCTGCCGCTGTGCCTGAAGCATATCCTGCAGTGCCAGCACGGTAAGATAGAGCGAAGCGACATTGTACGCCAGCTGTTCCCTGGTAAGGGAGAGCCTGCTCTTTGAGAGCTCTGCGGCAAGCGCATCCATCTCCACCTGTCTGGTCTGCGCAAACCCCGTAAAGAGCGGCACGGTGTACATCACGCCTGTACCGAAAAGGTTCGTCGTTGTCGGCACACCTGTCGGGTCGGTTAGAATACTCGCCGGAGTCAGCGGCGCCAGTGTTCTTGGTAGATTGTAGTGCGTGTAGCTGCCCACAAGGTCGATACTGCCCAACCGAGCGGCTTCACTCTCCTTGTGGCGTGCTTTTGCAAGTTCTATCGCCGCTTCGCTCCTTTTCACTGCCGTACTCTCCTTCAGTCCCTGCGCTATGAGACTTTCAAGGGTAAGGGTATTGGAAAAGAGAGGGGAGGCAAAAAGGGAAAACCAAAGTATACCTGGCAAAAAATATTTCATTATTATCCTATCTCGTTTGAAATCAAAGGTATAGTATAGCCTATACTTATGAATTCAATATGAATTCCCTCTCTATCCTGTCCGACTCAATCTATACACCATGTCAAAAAGAAGCACTCTCCCTCAGCAGCTCGCTAAATCATATTGGAAGTATTGGCAGGTACCTCTTTGGAGACCACTTTCTTGTTCTCTATCTTCAGGATTCTGTCACACAGCGGCAGCATCGCCTCATCGTGTGTCACCATAATGACGGCGACATTCTGCTCAATGGCGATCTTTTTAAGCATCTTCACCACGGCAACGGAGCGTTCGGTATCGAGCGCGGCCGTAGGCTCGTCGGCAAGGATGATCTGTGGTTTGTTTGCCAGTGCACGGGCAATGGCAACACGCTGGTTCTGACCGCCGGAGAGTTCGCTTGGCATCGCTCTGGCCTTGTCGCCGATGTCGAAATATTCCAGAAGCTCCATGGCGATCTTGTTGGCCTCCTTCTCGCTCATACCGTTTGTCTGAGGTACCAGCGTGACATTCTCTATGACATTGAGAAAGGGGATGAGATAGTGCGCCTGGAAGATGAAGCCTATCTTCTCGCGGCGGATCTTTCGCGTCTCTTTGGTCAGCCATCTGTTCTCATACACCTTCTCGTCCCCCAGCCAGATGGTACCGCTGGTGGGCTCTTCGACACAACCGATCATCATCAGCAGCGTGGTTTTCCCCGCACCGCTTGGAGCGATGAGTGCGACCAGCTCGCCCTTGTAGACCTCGAAACTCGCCCCCTCGATGACACGTACCAGTGTTTCGCCCTCGCCAAAGTGCTTGTAGAGGTTCTCTACACGTATACCCGGTGTTGCTTCCATCCTACCCTCCTATCGCCGTCTGCGGATCGGCACTGATAACCTTTTTGATCCCTGCCAGTGAGGCAAGCAGTGAAGCGACAAGAACCACTGCAAAGAGCAGCCAGGCATCGGGGATCTCCAGCACCACCCGTTTGGGGAACTTCGTATAGATCAAATGTGAGAAGAGATTAGCAAAAATAAATGCCAAAATCCCCAGTAGCAGCGTCTCCTGCCCGATCATCTTGATAATCATCCAGTTTGGAAGCCCTATAAGCTTCATAATAGCAATCTCCTTCATCTTCTCCAGCGTCATCGTATAGATGATCAGTGCGATAATAATGGTCGAGACGATGACAAGAATACCGGTGAACATCCCGATCTGCTTGGCTGCGGTCTCGATAACGTTCTTGGTCAATATAAGACGCTGCTGGTCTGCCGTATAGACGCTCTTGTGCAGCGACTTCTCAATGCCTTTTGCCACCTCGTCGATACCGTAACCGGGTCTGATGCGGGCAACAACTGCATTGACCATG
This sequence comes from Sulfurovum sp., assembly GCA_026996325.1. Classification (GTDB taxonomy): domain Bacteria; phylum Campylobacterota; class Campylobacteria; order Campylobacterales; family Sulfurovaceae; genus Sulfurovum. The sequence continues at coordinate 1,051 of JALWLU010000098.1, read as the reverse complement.
TGAGACTCTGCTCCTTCAATACCCCGTGCCCTGTCGGTGCGGATACGGTTGTTGGAGTAGGAAAACTGCAGCTCCTGCGCATCTTTGAGGCTGACATAGACCAGCGGATCACCGCCGGAAGAGACACTCCCGTGCGTGACGCCCACCACATGGTAGTCGTGGCGCATCAACCTGATGACATCGCCCACGTGGTAGCCTGTCTTGTCCGTAACGACCATCTCATAATGGCTGCGCTCCAGCCCGCGTCCCTCCACGATACGCTTCGGGTTGACAGGGTTGACCGTGCCAAAGGGGTCGTACCCTACGGCCATTACACGCACCGGCTTGGGGGTTTTGGGCAGCTGGATGTTCTGAAAGGTCAGCGCTTCGGCACTCTTGACACCGTCGATGACACGTACGGTGTCGCGCAGGTCCTCATGCACACGGGAGGATTCGGCAAAGGGGCCGAGCGTACCCTCCTGAACCACCCACACATCCGCAGCGATATCATCAAGCAGCACCTCCGCATCGATGATCATCCCCCGGTAGACACCGATCATAATGAGTACGATACCAAGCAGCATCCCCACCCCCATAGCGGTGATGAGGAATTTTCCCAGAGAGTGCTCTACATCTTTTCGTGCCAGATTGATCATAGGTGGATACGCATCCCGTCTTTGAGTGTTCTCTTTTTGGGATCGGGCAGCAGCACGGTCGTATCTTCGGCAATACCAGATACCGCAACCTCTTTGTGGTCACGTGCCAATACCTTTACAGGCATAAAGTGCGCCTTGCCGGACGCAGCCGTCCAGACACCAGGCTCTGCCCGGCGATAAACCACTGCAGCAGCAGGCAGTTTGAGCACATGGTTCAGGTTACCGGTAACAACGGTCACCTCTGCCTGCTCGTTTATCGAAAAGGGCTTTGGAAGGCTTTGGAAGCCTACATCGATAATCTTTTCCAGTGTCACCGCATCGCTTTGGGCTTCGATACGCTTCACAGTGCCCTCAAACGTACGATAAGGTTTGGAGCGCAGTACAATGGAAGCACGCTGCCCCGCTTTGATCGATCC
>JALWLU010000097.1 GCA_026996325.1 Sulfurovum sp. | reverse complement strand
CGGCGGTACGCAAGCACATCGTGCGTACCAAAAAGCGCTATCCGCTCATCATCCCTACCGTCTTTGTCGTCTAAGACCTGCAGTACAGGGCCCTCCACCCTGCCCTGCACACATCTGTGCTATAATCATACCCTGACAATCCATTCACAACGAGCAAAACCATGAACCTGATAGAGAGTGCCAAAGAGACCCTGCAGATCGAAGCGGACGCGCTGCAAAACGCAGCTAACAGACTCGATGAGAACTTCATCAAAGCCGTCGAACTCATTTTGCAGACCAGGGGCAAACTGATCATCACCGGTGTGGGCAAATCGGGGCTTGTGGGCGCCAAAATGGCAGCCACGTTCGCCTCTACCGGCACTTCGAGCTTCTTTCTGCACCCTACCGAAGCGCTGCACGGTGACCTTGGGATGATCGGCAGGGAGGATGCCCTTCTTGCCATCAGCAGCAGCGGCGAGAGTGAAGAGCTGACGAAGATTCTGCCGCATATCAAACGCTTCGAGATCCCCCTGATAGGGATGACGGGCAATGCCGAGTCTTCTCTGGGGCGCTATGCAGATGTTTGGATCGATATATCCGTAGCAAAAGAGGCCTGTCCTCTCAACACCGCACCTACCGCATCGACGACGCTTACCATGGCGCTCGGTGATGCGCTGGCGGTGGCACTGATGAAGCAGAGGGGTTTCAAGAAAGAGGATTTCGCCTCTTTCCACCCCGGCGGCTCACTGGGCAAAAAGCTCTTTGTCAAGATAAAAGACCTGATGCGCACGGAGAATCTGCCTGTCATTACGCAGACAACACCGCTCAAGGAGGCCATCGTCACGATGAGCGAAGGGAAGCTCGGCAACGTACTCATCGTCGATGAGAATGGAAGGCTCAGTGCCATTCTAAGCGACGGCGACCTCAGACGCGCACTGATGCAGGAAGGGTTCAGCATGGATGAGAGCGCCTACACCTACGCTACCAAGGCACCCAAGAGCTATCAGGACACAAACCTTCTGGCAAGCGAAGCGCTCGAAATCATAGAGAATGCACGCATACAGCTGCTGCCAATCACCGATGGTGAAGGCAGGATTGTCGGTGTGCTGCACATTCACGACCTGGTCAATGCAGGTATCAAAAGCAAGTAAGGCAACACCATGAGACTCAACAAATATATCGCCCACAACACCAAATACTCAAGAAGAGAAGCGGACAAGCTTATAGAAGCGGGAGAGGTAACCCTCAACAAACGTCCCATAAAGGAGTTTGGCTATGAAGTACAGCCCGGCGACCGTATCTTCGTCAAGGGGCGGATGGTCAAGGAGAAGGGCAACGAAGTGACCGTTATCGTCTACAACAAGCCCAAAGGGGTGCTGGTGACCAAAAAGGATGATCGTGGACGTACCACCATCTACCACAAGCTTCCGGGCAAATTCAGGCACTTTATCCCTGTAGGCAGGCTCGACTATGCCTCGGAGGGGCTTTTGCTGCTGACGGACAATGTAGACGTCGCTACGGCACTGATGGAGAGCTCTCTTGACCGTACCTACAACATCAAGATAGACAAACCGCTCACACAGGAGATGGTCGATGCGATGCGCGAAGGGCTGATACTTGAGGATGCCAGCGCAGGTGCACACGAAAAGAGCAAGATACGCAGTATGGCGTTCGCTCCCTTTGTCGGCTTCGAGCTTCGCAGCGAAGGCAAGAGCTACACCAAGCTGCGTGTCACCATCAATGAAGGCAAAAACCGCGAACTGCGCCGCTTCTTCGCCCATTTCGACGCGAAGGTGCTCGATCTCAAGCGTGTGGCGTTTGGCGGCATAGAGCTGAACAACCTGCCCACCAACAAGACACGCTTTTTCACAAAGCGCGAATACGACGACCTGCACGCCTTTCTCAAAGCACGCAAAAAAGAGCAGAAGAAGGCCAAAAAGAGAGCCACCGAGGACGAACGGGAACAATGAGCACCCTGGCACTCAAGTACCGTCCGGTCACTCTTGACGAGATTGTAGGGCAGGAGCGGCTGCTTGGCCAAGAGGGGGTGCTGCGCAGGCTCATAGAGAGCGGCAGACTGGAGCACACCTTTCTCTACGGCCCTCCAGGATGCGGCAAGACTACCCTTGCACGCGTCATTGCACAGACGCTGGGGCGCCCCTTTTACGAAATGAACGCCACCTCCCTCAAAATTGAAGAGCTACGAAAGATCTTCAAAACCTACGCCAATGCCCTGCTAAAACCGCTTATTTTCATCGACGAGGTGCACAGGCTCAGCAAGAACCAGCAGGAGGTACTGCTGCCCTTTATGGAGAACAACGACGCACTCATCATCGGCGCCTCGACCGAAAATCCCTACTACTCGCTGACTGCCGCGATGCGCTCTCGCTCCCACCTCTTCGAACTGGATGCCATCGACAATGAAGCGATGCACACTTTTTTGGACAGCGTACTTGAAAAAGAGCATATAGAAGTGGAGAAAGATGCCAGAGAGTACCTCATCTTCTCCAGCGGCGGGGACCTTCGCGCAATGCTCAACCTCCTTGAAAGCGCTGCCGCCGTCTCCACCCCCGTTACGCTCAAGACACTCAAGTCTATCCGTCCACACGCCATGCAGGCAGGCAGCAGCGAGAGTGAAAGCCACTACGAACTCGCTTCGGCGATGATCAAGAGCGTGCGCGGCTCGGACATCGATGCCGCACTCTACTACCTCGCCCGTCTCATCGAGGGGGGAGAGCCTGCGGAGTTCATCGCTAGACGGCTTGCCATCCTTGCCAGCGAGGATATCGGCAACGCCAACCCCAACGCCCTCAACCTTGCTGCCTCCACGCTTGAGATCGTCAAGCACATAGGCTACCCAGAAGCACGCATTTCGCTTGCACAGCTGACAGTCTACCTCACCTCCTCCCCCAAGTCCAACAGCGCCTATATGGCAATCAACCGGGCGCAGAAAGCGATAAAAGAGGGACTGATATACCCTGTCCCCGACCACATCAAAACCCATGCCAAAACCTACCGGTACCCGCACGATTTCGGTGGCTGGATAGAGCAAACGTATCTTCCCGAACCGATGCACCTTTATGAAAGCAGCGGCATGGGTTTTGAGAAGACGCTTGATGAGTGGCATAAAAAAATCACCCAAAAAGAGGAAACGATTCACAATTAATTTGCAATGACATGCTATAATCGCCATATTTCATACAGAAGGAACGAACAATGAAACATAGCAGACAGATAGCCGCTCTAACAGGGATTTCCCTGCTCCTGCTTACAGGGTGTACAGGAAATGAAGTTGTACCAAACAATGCGACACAAACCGGCGTGGCTACCGGTGCACTCGCTGGCGCTGTGATCGGGTACAATAGCGGCCATCACAGAGGAACAGATGCTGCACTCGGTGCACTCGCCGGTGCTGCAGTAGGCGGACTAATAGGCAATGCCGTGGATGAAAACAATCCAGAGCCCGTTGAGACGGGCGGCTGGCACGAATAGAACAAGGAGAGACAATGATCACACCGCAAAAAACCATATTGGCTGCAACCGCTACACTCTTTCTTCTCACAGGCTGTTACAGAGAGCCTGGACTGGTAGAGGATACAAGCTATGACCGTACCAAGACCGGAGCCCTTACGGGTGCTTTGGCCGGCGCTGCCATAGGATACAACACCGGTCATCACAGCGCTGAATCGGCTGTGGTAGGTGCCCTGCTTGGCGCCGCGCTCGGCGGTGCGGTTGGCTACAGTATGGATGAGCAGGCCAATGCTGTGGCACGCGCCCTGGGTACCGGGGTCAACAACGACCCGCTTGCCGCACTCGATCCCAACCGCGACATCATCGTCTCGAAATACCCAGACTATGTCAAGATCATGTTCCGTGACAAAATGATGTTCAAAGTCAATTCCGACAGGCTGCAGCCAAGTGCAAAGGTGAAGGTACAAAAAGTGGGACAGGTACTTGCAAACTATCCGCAAACTGTCGTAGGTGTGGCAGGTTTCACGGACAATACGGGAAGTTACGAGTATAATTTGAGACTCTCCGAAAGACGGGCCAGAAGTGTCGCTAATCTGCTGACAATCAACGGCCGTCCGCTTGTGAAGGGGTGTTCATGGAACAAACCGATTGCACCGAACGATACACCGCAAAACAGGGCGCTCAACCGACGTGTAGAGGTCTATCTCTATGCTGACCGAAACCGAATGACCGATCCGTGCAGATAGAGACTATTTGAGCTGTTTAAGTGCCCTCTTTGCACCTTCTGCATCGAGTGCACCGGAGAAGAACTTGTCTTCGGTCTCCTGAATCTGTTTGTTGAGCTTGTCAATAAGAACCTTGCCTCTGACACGGTTCTTCACATACGCACGCATCGTATCAAAATCGGGAAAAAGCTCAAGATACTCCTCTTTTAGCGGGCTCTTGTTCCATGCTGCCACCTGCGTCTGCGGGTCGGCAAGGGTCACATCAAGTATCTTGTCCCCCATACTGTCCTCGGTATAATACTGATCAAACCTGTGTTCCTGCTCATAGCCTGTATTCTGCAGACGTTCATCCTCCTGCTGTATCTTGTTCACATTGGTGGTTACAAGATAGAAAAAACCTATGCCAACAGCCAGGAATACCATCATCGATTTATCCATAACTTCCCTCTTTGAAACGTAATTGGAGTATTATACTATGATTTTTGAAAAAATGAATAGGATGCCGTTCGATACATTTGGAAGGGTTTACGTCCGGCTATAACAAAGTATGGTAGAATTTGTGCATTCAACTTCAAAGATAAGGCACCAAAGACGTGACAGACAAAAAAGCCCTTAAACGCGAATCCATTATGCAGGTTGCGCTGCAACTCTTCTCGAACAACGGTTTTCACAAAACCACCATTCCCGATATTGCTGCAAAGCTTGGTATGAGCGTAGGCAATCTCTATAACTATTTCAAATCCAAAGATATACTGGCACAAGAGATCATCAAATATACTTCCGAAATACTCGGGGAGCAGATCAGAGAAGTCAATATGCTCGATATCAGTGCGGCAGAGAAAATACACAAAATCGTGGAGATCTACTTTACGACGGCAAAAGAGAAACCGGAGATGATCGAGTATTTTCTTCGTGTCTATCTCTCCAACAGGGAGGTCTTCAGTGACGGATGCCAGGGGATGGTGTGCGTATCCGGTTTTACCACGGAGATTATGATCTTTTTTGATGATGCCGTCAGCAGCGGTGAACTTCGAAATCAAGACTTTTTCTCGGCATTCGGCCTCTTTATGGGCTATCTTGGCGGTATGGTATTCCTCAAGGGCGAGGGTGTGTTGCCGCAGGATATAGACTACTATATCGATGATATCTCACGCAACATTTACAATGCGCTCAAGGCATAGAGTGTGAAACGGGGCGGCAAACCGAAACTGCTTTGGCTGCAGTCGATTACCTGTAACGGCAATACCCACTCCTTTCTGAACCACCCTGACCTCTTCTCCCTCCTTTCACACTTCGAACTGCTCTACCACCCCGTGCTTGAAGCGGAATATACCTTGCAGGATATACTTGAGGGACACGTTGACTGCGATATTCTTGTTCTTGAAGGTGCATTTAGAGAAAAAGGGGTTGCAAAAGGTGGGGTAGAGATCTCTTCAGTCATAGAATATTATGCAAAGCAGGCGGCGCATATCATTACTGCAGGCACCTGTGCTACATTCGGCGGTATCTTCAAACAGTATGATCCCGAACATATCACAGGATTTTGCTTTGACATTGAAGAGAAGACAACACGGCATAAACAGTATGCCGACAAACTCATCTCGCTGCCAGGCTGCCCCATACACCCCAAGTGGCTGGGCTTCGTACTGATGATGATAGCCCAAAAGAGACCTATCGCCAAAGATACGCTGCATCGGCCTCTGGAGCTCTATGCCCCTACAGTGCATACCGGATGTGCACGTAACGAATACTTCGAGTGGAAAGTCGATACAGAGGGGTTCGGGCTCAAAGAGGGATGCCTCTTTTATGAGCTTGGATGCCAGGGGCCCTACACGCACGGCAGCTGCAACAAGATACTCTGGAATGATGTCAGCTCTAAAACCGTTTCGGGTACCCCCTGTTTCGGCTGTACCGAACCCGACTTTCCAAAAACAACGCTCTTTGAGACCAAAACCAATATGGGCATTCCTGCTGCCATGCCGCTTGGTATCCCAAGACGTGCCTACCTGACCGTAACAGGTGTTGTCAAAAGTTTCAAAATCAAACGTTTTGAAGAGAGGCTCATCGAATATGATCGTTAAAAAGCTGATAGAGAAGATCGAAGGTGAGGCGGAACTGAATTTTTCAATGCACAAGGGCAGTGTTGAGGATGTGCGCATCTCTTTTGGCTTCTACCGGGGCATAGAGGAGATTCTTGTAAACAAGTCACCCAGAGATGCGCTGGTCATCACCCCCAGGGTCTGCGGAATCTGCAACCACGCTCATCTGCTTGCAGCTGTCGGTGCGCTGGAGAACGGTTATGAAAATGCAGGTATAGCGGTAATACTCAGTAACAAGGCACGATATATCCGCGAATTCACCCTTGCCTGCGAATTGATACAGAACCATATCAAATGGTTCTATATGACCATACTGCCGCAGCTCGAGAGGCTTACAGGAGAGGAAGGCGGAGAGAACCATGCACTGAAGGCTTCCTACCTCTCCACCACCATCACCAAAGCACTGGCGATCTTTGCCGGACAGTGGCCCCACTCCTCCTATGCCGTTCCCGGCGGTGTGACCTGTGACCCTACCTATGTCGACGTGATGCAGGCGACAGCACTTATTGACGAGACTATTCGCTTTTTTGAGCAGGTCATCATCGGTATGGAGTTTGAACGTTACCTGCAGATAGACTCCGTTACTCAACTGCACGAAGTGCAGGGGGACTTTGGCAATACCCTACACCTGCTGGGCACCCATGGAATGGCTCACACAGGACAGAGTCACGACCGGTTCATCGTATTTGGGGAGGGGCTGGGGATGCAGTCGGGCAAATCGATTGCCACAACGGTCTCCCGGGTTGAGGTACGTTATGTGAAAGAGTGGCCACAGAAGGGCAGCACGGCCAAAGCCGTTGCATACAAAGACCGTATCTATGAGACGGGGCCGCTTGCCCGGGCGATGGTCAACAAGGCCCCCATAGTAAAAAGTCTGCACAAGCGCTACAAAGATGGCCTGCTGACACGTATTTTTGCCAGAGTACACGAGAGCACCGCCCTGCTTTCCCATGCCAAGCATCTGCTGCAAAAGCTTGATCTGAATGAGCCCTCCTGTACACTTGAAAGCCGGCTGCTTGCCGATACCTTTGAAGGAGTTGGCGTTGTCGAAGCTGCACGCGGCTCTTTGATACACAAGACAAGGGTAGAAGCAAAAAAAATCACAAACTACGAAATCATCGTGCCCACGCAATGGAACCTCAGTGACGGTACCGAGCAGGATCGAGGTGTGGCTGTTGAGGCAATGTGCGGAACAAGAAGTATCGAAGAGGCATCGTTTGTCTTCAGAAGTTTTGATGTCTGCTCTGTTTGCACAACACAATAACATTATATTTTTCCCTTATGTTCAGTTCTTTTTTAAAAAAATGAATACCTATTCATAACCATTTAAGTTTACTTTTCTTAGAATAGTGAATGAATATTCATTTTAAAAAGGAGAAGCAATGGGTACGGATAAACAAGAGGCCGTCAAAAGTCTGTTTACGGCGCAGAGTGCCAAAGTCGATACAAACAGAGGTGATACATACTACGAAAAACTGTATGATCAGTGTCGTGCAAGACTTGATGCACTTAAAAAGCTTGCACCTATCAACAACCGGAGAGATTTTAGAACAGTTATCGAAGAGGAAGGGCTTGAGCGTCGTGACTTTTTGAAGTGGGCCTCTGCAACAACTGCAATGCTGATGTTGCCGGCATCATTCACACCGTTGGTTGCGGAAGCTGCAATGGTGATGAACCGTGTACCCGTTGTGTGGATAGAACTTCAAGACTGTGCCGGTAACTCTGAAGCGTTGTTGCGTTCGGACGGACCAAAGATCGATGAGATCATCCTCGACATTATCTCTTTGGAATTTCATGAAACCCTTATGGCACCATCTGGTCATCAGGCAGAAAAGCAGCTTGAAGAGGCGATAGAGCACTTCAAAGGGAAATATCTTCTTTTTGTAGAAGGATCAATACCAAGAGGATTGAACGGTGCATTTGGAACAATCGGAGCCAAAGCAGAAACTTTCATTGATCACCTTACACGTCTTTCCAAAGATGCTGCTGCCGTGGTGGCTGTCGGATCATGTGCGACATTTGGAGGAATTCCTGCTGCTGCACCCAACCCTACAGATGCTGTAGGTGTTATGGATGTGGTCAAAGGAAAGCCTATTATCAACATTCCGGCTTGTCCTGCAAACCCGTCAAATATGGTTGGCGTACTGCTGCACTATGTACTTACAGGGCAGGTACCAGAGCTTGATTCACTTTTGCGTCCAAAGTTTGCCTTTGGATACCGTATCCATGACAACTGTGAAAGACGTGCGCACTTCGATGCGGGCGAGTATGTTGAAGAGTGGGGTGATGAAGGTGCAAAAAACAACTTCTGTCTCTACAAGGTTGGCTGTAAAGGGCCAATGACATTCAACAACTGTTCGATCATCCGATACAACGAAGGGGTCAACTGGCCTGTTGGCGTTGGGCGAGGATGTATCGGGTGTAGTGAGCCTGATTTCTGGGACAAATATGCCTATGAAAGGCCAATGGCAAATGCCAACATCAAAGCACCTACAGGCGGTGTAGAGAAAACCGTCGACGAGTTTGGTCTGGGCCTGCTGACTGCAGCGGGTGTCGGTATTGCAATTCATGCAGCAGCAAGTGCTGTCGCGGGCAAAAAAGAGAGTGAAAGAGAGGAAGCGTAAATGGGCAAGAAACATATTATTGTAGACCCTATCACAAGAATTGAAGGGCATTTGAGAGTTGAAGCAATTATTGATGAGAACAATACAATAGTTGATGCGTATGCGTCTTCTACCATGTTCCGTGGTATGGAAACGATTATGAAAGACAGAGATCCTCGTGACTGTGGACTGATGGCAATGCGTATCTGTGGGGTGTGTACAGGAACACACTACCAAAGAAGCATCGAGGCAGTTGAGGATGCTTTCAATATTACTATTCCGAAAAATGCACGACTGGTAAGAAACCTTATTCAGGGGGCTCTTTATGTTCACGACCACCTGGTGCACTTTTACCACCTACATGCACTTGACTTTGTTGATGTTGTTGCTGCAACAAAAGCAGACCCTGAGGCAACTGCCGCTGAAGCTGTGAAGTGGGCAGAGGTTGCCGGACACAAGCCCTACATTTCTGCTGCTGCAGACTTTAAAGCGATTCAAGATCGCATTGTGAAGTTTGTCAAAGAGGGGCGTTTGGGTATTTTTGGAAACGGTTACTGGGGCAATCCGCACTATAAGCTGACACCTGAACAGAACCTTATCGGTGTAGCACACTATCTCAAAGCGCTTGATATTCAGCGTGACTTGGCAAAAATGCAGGCAATCTTCGGCGGTAAAAACCCGCATCCACAAAGTATTGTCGTGGGTGGGGTAACCTGTGTACAGGACATCAAGAACCCGGCACGTATCGCACTTTTCAAAACGCTGCTTAAAGAGGGGCGTGAATTTGTCAAAGGAGCGTATCTTCCAGATATTTATATGGCAGGTACAATGTACAAAGAGGAAGCAACTGACAAAGAGGCAACATTTAAAGGTGTAGGCGGTACCGGTGGAGGACTGCTAAGCTATATGTCCTACGGAGACTTCAAGTTGGATGATACAGGTTTCTATAAAGCTGCACAGCTTTTCCCTGCAGGCCTGGTACTCGATGGCGATATCAGCAAAGCAATCGAGCTCGATCCAGCAAAAATTACAGAAGATGTCACGCACGCATGGTACAAGGGTACCGGCAAACCTGAACATCCGTATGAGGGAACGACCATTCCAGAGTATACAGGGCTGAAAGAGGGTGAGGATGGATACAAATATCTTAAAACCGATGAGAAGTACTCCTGGATCAAGTCACCGCGTTATGACAACAAACCTGTAGAGGTTGGCCCGCTTGCACGTATGGTGGTAGGGTATGTCAAAGGTGATGAGCGTATCAAAAAGTATGTAGGTAACTTCCTTAAACGTTCCGGGCTGCCTATTACCGTACTCTTCTCTACGGTTGGCCGTACAGCTGCACGTGCCATTGAGACAGAGCTTATGACAGATGTTATGCTGGACTGGGTTGATGAACTGGCAAAAAATGTTGCTTCTGGAGATGACAGTACCTGGACCGAATTTGATTTTGATGTCGTCGCAAAAGAGTGCAAAGGTGCGGGTATGGCAGAAGCACCGAGAGGTGCACTCGGACACTGGGTAAATATCAAAGATGGGAAAGTCACAAACTATCAGGCAATCGTTCCTTCCACATGGAACGCCGGACCAAGAGATGCGAAAAACCAGCTTGGTGCGTATGAAGCTTCACTGATTGGTACAAAGGTAGCTGATCCCGAGCAGCCCCTTGAGATAATCCGTACCATTCACAGCTTTGACCCGTGTATTGCATGTGCGGTACACGTGGTTGATACCAAAGGAAAAGAGCTGGCCGTCTATAAAGTAGACCCTACCTGCGCATTTTAAGGAGTCTGTGATGAAATCGACAGCATATAAAAAGGTGGAGCGAATGACTCCTGCGATGAGAACGATTCACTGGATTAATGCTATTTCCATGATCGTAGCCGTTGCAACAGGTCTTTATATTGCAGCACCTTACTACCAAACACTGATTGCCGAACCAGCTGTAGATAAATATGTGATGGCATGGAACAGATGGGGGCACTTCATCGTTGCAATTATTTTTGATGTTACATCGATAGTCGTTGCCTATCTCTACTTCTTTTCAAGATTTGAGAAACCGTACAAAAAGGTTTTGCCAACAGGGAAGAATATCAAAGAGTTTTTTGCGGTACTGATAAACCTCTTGACACTCAATCGCAGTAAAAGTTTTGACTCAAGCCACAGCGACAGTTTTAACACTGTCTACTTTACTATTTTTCACTTGCTGTTGGCATGGATGCTTTTTACCGGACTGCAGCTCTATGTACATGGGCTGGAGTCAGGGTTGAGCAGTATCGGAAGCTGGTGGCCGGCGATGTTGCACCTTGTAACTGACTGGACCATTCCTGTGAGCGCATGGATGGTAGGAAGCGGACCGGTTCCATCTATCATGGATGTCAGAATTTCACACCATATCACCATGTGGCTGATAGTTGTTTGGGTTGTTTTCCATATATACTATCAGGTGTGGAGAACCATTTTCTGGCAAGAGGGTGATATCGCTATTGCCTTTGGCGGCAGTAAGTTTGTCAAAGAGGATAAAGAGGCGTAAGTCTCTTTTATTGGGAGTAATATGCCAAAACGGATAGCACTTGTCGGGATGGGCAATATCATGTTTTGCGACGAAGGGCTTGGAACCTATCTTGCGAAGTACCTGGAGTCCAATTTTATCATTCCGGAAAGACTTGTCATCGTTGATGGTGGTCTGCTCGGTTTCTCTCTGATGACCTATTATCAGGAGTACGACAAGGTAATGATCGTGGGTACCAATTCAAAAGAGGGAAAACCGGGTGAGATCTTCCGCTACAGCGGTGAAGAGATGATGGCTTTGGGGACAACACGTCAAACAGCAAACGAAGTAGAACTTACTATGATGCTTGAGATTTGCTCTTTTAGTGAAACGATGGGCGAAGTAGAGTGTATCACCATGATACCTGAAGATATTATTTCTGTAAAAAATGGCTTGAGCGATACCATTCTTAAAAAAATGCCGCTTTTGCGAGATACCGTATTGGAAGCGCTTGAGGAGGAAGATATTGTACTTGTTCCAAAGGCAGAGTACCAGACATTTGAGACCATCCTGCATCAGTGTGCCAATCCGGCCAATGAGCGTTTTTAATAGATAATTTACTCCACAATCGGAGCTGTAATAGGCCCAAACATTATCATATGTTTCATGCTACCTCCTTATACAGCATCCATTGTTGCCGCTTCGGTTGTGCAGTAAGTTTTCTTCAACTTTATTTTAAGGATTCCCGTAAATGTACTTTGTGTTCGAAATGGATTTCCAGTCCAATAAAAGCTATATTGCCGATATGGTCAGGGCTTATGCCGAAATCTCCAAAACGGCTGTGGAAATTGTACAGACTGCAGAGAGTATAGTACTGGTATTTGACAAAGAGAATGAAAAGATTGAGCAGTTTTTACTGGGCCTTGAATCAAGAATCCCCGCGTCTGTGTTTTTAAAAAAGAGCAAACACTATTTCAGTGACACAAAACCAACATTCTCTGCAACAAAGCAGATAGCGCTGCCTGTAAATATCTCTTTATGCCCTGAGTGTCAAAAAGAGATGTTCGATGTCAGCAGCAGACGCTATTACTATCCTTTTACCTCCTGCAGCAGTTGCGGAACACAACATCCGTTTGTAACCGGCCATCCTTTTGTCAGAGAAAACACAAGTATGAAGTTCCTGATACCGTGTGAAGCTTGCCTTGAAGAACAGAACAAAAACCCGCTCAGAAAAGAATACCCGCTAATCTCCTGTGTCGATTGTGGCATACCGTTACGTATGCGGGATAAAAACAATGAACGCTATGCCAATGATAAAGGCAGCTATCGCAAACTTTTTGAGGTGGCAGCAAAAGCCATTGTCAAGGGGAAAAGCGTCTTGATGAAAACACCCAATGGCTATCGTAAGTTTTATAAACCCTCAAAAGAGATGTGCGACCCGCAGGATATTGTGCTGATGACACAGGCAAATGCCTTGAATCAACACCTTATGATGGTTACACAGGAGTTTAACGCACTACTGAGTATTGAGCGTCCTGTTGTGCGTGTCGCAACCAAGAGTGATGAGACCAAGGCTCTCTTTGGTACGACAGCGCTGGTCAAATACCCGGATGACGGTATGACTATTCTTCTTGCAAAAGAGCTGTCCGATGTTCAGCTTGAATATGTAATGTATCAGCAGACCGATGCAACTGCCGTTGCAGATTTCCTGATCGATTTTGATATTCCGGTAGACCCCCAAAAAGAGTGCAAACTTTTTATCAATCAGGATATGCAGTTCTTTGTGGAAGGGGAGAGGGCAATCTACCCGGCTTATGCGCCTGTAGCCAAAGATGTGCTTTGTATTGCAGGGGAGCTTGCAGCCGTTCCGATGGAAAAAGGGATGCTGATGGATGTGCAGGAACACTTTGATGCAGTTGATGCAACATGTGTTTATATTTTGGAAGATGACCCCTTTAAAAGCGGCCACTCCTGCGAAAAACATTTTCATCTCTACCAGGGGCTTATGCTCTCTGTACTTGCAGAGCACAACAAGCTGACAGAAAAAGCTATAGGAATACATTTTGATGATGCACTCCATTTTCTCTACTATAATCAAAAAAATGTAATAGATGTTGTTTCGCCTAATCCGTTTGATGCTGACAGTATGTTTTCTCATATTGCAGCTTTACGAGAAGGTTCCGACAGACTGGTGATGAACTATAAAAAATCTTATCCGGATATTTACAAACGGCTTGAGGGACTTGATACACAGGTCGACCTTTTTACCGTTACAGCTATTATGCTTGGGCTTGATGACGAAAGCTTTGAAGGTATTTCAGCCAAAGCGCTTGGCTTTCTTGGAAAAGGTGGTATTCAGATCGATACACGTGTCAAAGACAACCGTTTTGACAATTATGCATTTCTTGCCAGTATTATGAGCTATCTGATTGCCGGTGTGGAGAATGAGTTGCTCTGTTACAGTATTTACGAGTCGTTTGGTGACTACATCGCAGAGATTGTCGGACAGCTTGCAAACAAAACAAAAGCACAGTATATAACCCTTACAGGCGAGACATTGGCAAATCAGGCACTCTATGCCAGAATACAGCGGCACCTCGGCAGACAAAAGCTGCTTTTTCCCAAACAGTATCCAATTGGGAAAAGCGCGGCAGTACATGGTGCTATCTACCTTTGATAGTGTATAATCTTATGAGATGAAAAGCTATAAAGTAGAGATAGAAGGTACAGTTCAAGGTGTCGGGTTCCGCCCTTTCATCTATCATCTTGCCAAACGTTTCAAACTTAACGGTACGGTATGTAACGGAACACAGGGGGTTGAGATAGATCTCAATGCCACACCCGAGCTTTTGGCACAATTTCTGCAGACACTGCAAGAGGAGCTGCCTCCGCTGGCTTCTATCGATGCTATCCATACCACCGAATGCGATGCTTTGCATTTTGATGACTTTCAGATCATATCAACGGATTCAGAGGGTATCAAAAGTGTTCGCATACCGCCTGACGTAAGTATCTGCATCGAGTGTGAAAAAGAGCTTTTCGATCCTGCCAATCGACGCTATGGCTATCCATTTATCACCTGTACCCACTGCGGAGTACGTTACTCCATTATCTATGATCTTCCCTATGACAGAAAAAATACCTCAATGAAGTTTTTCAATATGTGTGAAGCGTGTGAATCAGAATATACCGATCCGCTTGACAGACGCTACCATGCACAGCCTATCGGATGTTGGGAGTGTGGACCTACCTTGTCTCTCCGAGATAAGAGTGAAGAGTTAGGAGTGAAGAGTGAAGAGTTGATTGATGTTGTTTCGCAACTTCTTTTGGAGGGTAGGAT